>MNWF01000049.1 GCA_001872305.1 Parcubacteria group bacterium CG1_02_40_25
AACAACTTTTTCCTGCAAAACGCCCGACCCAATAAAGGGTTTAATCGTCGAACCGGGCGGGTACAAGCCAGCGATGGCACGATTAAATAAGGGCTTCTGCGGGTCGTCTATCAAATCTTGATAGACCTTGTTTTCAATGCCCCCGGAGAACAAGTTATTATCATAACTTGGCAAACTTATCATGGCAAGGATTTGGCCGGTTTGCGGATCTTGAACAATTGCTACTCCATGTTTTATTTTTAAATCGCTAATCTTTTGCTGTAACGTTTTAGCGACGAACCGTTGTAACGATGCGTCTATGCTTACAACTAAACTTTGACCGGCAATACCTTGCTGCTGATTAAAAATCTTTAATATTTGGCCATGTGCATCAACCTTTAAATCTTGAGTCTGTGGTTGACCCCGCAAAATTTTCTGATAAGTTGATTCTATGCCGGAGTGGCCTACTTTTTCAAAATAGAAACAATTACCACATTGTTTTAATTCCTCGGGCCCGATCTGGCTGACATAACCTAAAATATGGCTAAAAATTGGACCATCGGGGTAACGCCTCATTATGTCTTCGCTCAAAATTAACGGAGAAAAATTTTCACCAACAGCTAACTCCTGACTAAAAAATTCGGTAGATTCTAAGATTTCTTCATGAGATAAATCCTCTTTCCAAAGCACGGGCGATAATTGTTGTTCATTAATTAAACTTCGCAGCTCTTTTTCTGTATCTTCCAAAGGACGGCTGGAAATTTTTGACAAAAACTGGCTAATTGGTTTTATTTTTTCTGGCTGATTTTTTAGCTGTTGCGGGTATAAAACCAAATTAGATTTTAAGACATTAAAAACCAATTGCTCCCCTTTGCTGTCATAAATGACGCCCCTGACGCTAGGTTGCGTCAGGGTGCGTAAGTAGTTATTCTGAGCGGCTAATTGATATTCTTGTTTTCCCCAAACCTGATAATAGCATAGAACCGAAATAAAGAAAAGTAAAGTTACGCTAATTAGTATATAAAATATTAAAAAATGAGCTTGTTTAACTGGCAGTTCAATTTTAGCATAATTATGGCTTTGTCCGTCTAATAAAATATCTTCGGGATTAATTTCTTGATCAAGACTGCCCAGTAATTGCTTTTGTTTTTTTTTATAAAAAAAGCTTAACATAATTTTAATTTTTCACCGCTATTTTCCGCCACAAAAAATAGATCGGACTACCAAAAATTAAATTCGCCAAGACCCCTCCGAACATAGCTGTGGCTAAACGCGTTGACCAAAAGACAGGAAATATCGCTGAATCGATTTTTATAACTATTAATACTAAAAAATTATATAGCAAACTAACAATGATTAAAAAAAATAAAAACGCGCCAAACCCAGATTTAATTGCTAATTTCCGTTGCAAAAATACTAGTAAAAAAATTATTAACAAAAAATATAGAGCTGAAAAAACGATAACATTACCGTTATATAAATCCATCAAAACACCGACAGAAAAACTATAGATTAATACCGTTCTAATCTGAGCGGTAAATAATAAATTGCAAACTAATACGCTTAAAATAATATTGGGCGCAAGATAAAATGGCAAAACAAAATTCAAAAAACTAAATTGAAGAATCAACAAAAATATAATTATTAAAATATGAATAACAACATTCATATTAAGGGTTGGCGCTGGCAACTACAATTACGCTATTTATGCCCGAACTAGTGGCCAATGGCTTGACCAATGCTTGTTGAAAAACGCCTAAGTCATTTTTAAATACTTGTTCCACTTTGCCCACCAACAAATCGCCGACTAATTGATCGGTTGGCGAGCTAACCAATAAATCACCCACGGATAATTCCTTGTCTTGAGGAACCATTTCCATTACTAAGATATTATTTTCCTGGCCTTTAATTATCCCGGGTATTTGTTTACCATTAACTACAACTTGAATCTGGCTATTGCTATTAGTCACCGGCCTAACTGACGCAAAATTATCTAAGGACTCAACTACTTGTCCAATTAAAATATTCGGCGCCAAAACAACTGCCTGCCCTTTATTGACGCCATTTTTTAGCCCCTTATCAATAGTAAAAGCTTGTTGACCTAGTAAATCGTATCGACTGATAATTTTGGCAAAAATCATTTTTTGACCTGAAGATTGCTCGGCATCAAGCGCTTGGCGTAAAAATTCATTTTCTCTAATGAGATCATTCAATTTTGCTGTTTGAGAAATTAATTGCAAATTTTCTGATCGAAGCCATTGGTTATCCTGGGTAATCTTTTTTAAATTGATGAAAAAATGGAATAAATTTGCCGTTTTTGCGCCAGCCGAACTAAACGCGCGACTAACTGGTGAAATAATTAAAAAGAAAATGTTTTTTGGTTTGTTTAATAAATTAAAATGGGAAGCTAATAATAAGCCAAAACCCAAAAATAACAAAAACCCCCAAAAAAAGATATTTTTTCTTTTTTGTCGTTTAGGCGTTAATTGCATAAGGCCATGTCTAACATCATCCTCGAGCTCGACCCGAGGATCTAAATTAGATTCTTGGATTAAGCTTGTGCTCGACTTGATCGAGTATCCGAGAATGACGATGTTCTTTAAATTAAATCCTGGGTGGATCCTGACGGCCGGGCGTGGTTAAAAATTCTTGTAAATTGTCTAAATTTTCCAGAATTATGCCAATCCCGCGGATAACTGTGGTTAATGGGTCGTCATCAACCCTAACCGGCATTTTAGTTTCTTGATGAATTAAAGATGCTAATTCTCTAATCATACTGCCACCACCGGATAAAGTGATACCGCGTTGCATAATATCTGCCACCAGTTCTGGCGGCGTCTGTTCTAAAGTATCACGGACAGCCGCGGCTAAAAGACGTAAAGAACGAGCTAAGGCCTCGCGAATATGATGGTCATAAACCACGATTTCTCGCGGAAGCCCTGAAACTAAATCTCGACCACGCATTACAACGTCTAACCGTTCCGACAATTCAACAGCCGACCCGACGCTAATTTTAATTTCCTCAGCCGTTCGTTCGCCTAAAAGCATATTAAAATTATCTCTGGTATAACGAATAATATCCTGGTTTAAACGATCTCCAGCAATCCGTAAACTTTTAGAAATTACGATTCCGCCCAATGATATAACCGCGACTTCCGATGTACCGCCGCCAATATCAATAATCACACTGCCACTGGCTTCATAAATTGGTAAACGAGCGCCCACTGCCGCGGCCATTGGTTCTTCTATCAAAAATACCTCTCGAGCGCCGGCATTTCGCGTGGCATCTTCCACTGCCCGACGCTCCACTTCGGTCACGTCTATGGGCACGCCGACAATCACCCGAGGCCTAGCCATAAATTTAAAACCTGCTTCTTTGTAAACTTTATCTATAAAGTATTTTAACATTTGTTGAGTGATTTCAAAATCCGAAACAACACCACCTTGAAGTGGACGTGTAGCTACAATATGATCAGGCGTTCGACCAATCATTTTTTTAGCTTCTGTGCCTACAGCTAAAACCTGACCGGTTTTTTGATTTATAGCCACCACTGATGGTTCGTTAATCATAATTCCTCGACCGCGGACATAAACTAATGTATTAGCAGTCCCCAGATCAATACCAATGTCTTTTGAAAAGGCATTAAATAATTTAAACATATTAGTTGTCATTCCTGCGTATGCGGGAATCTATGCTTTGATAGGCGATTACCATGTGGATTCCCGCATACGCGGGAATGACAATGGCTCTACTCGTCAAGAGTTCTATTTTTAGGCACTCTATCACAATTTAACCTAAAATAAAAGTGGACAGGGCTTAATGCGACTATCCACTATTCGTCACTAAACTTTTTTATGGCCCAGATTGGCAAAATATTTGGCTATTGTTGCCTGATCGACTAAATTTTTAACCTCTGGTAGCCGATCTTCTAATTCTACGATTTTTTGAGCCACTGCCTTGGCCATATCCCTTATCTCTTCCCATGAAATATGGAATTCAGAAACAAAAGGATTCTTGGCCAATTCTTGTAACTTAACAATAGCAAAATCCTCTATGACCGCGCCACAACATTCTTAAATGATATCAAGGCCTAGAAGCCGACATATCACAACCCCCTGAGTGTATCTTGTAATTCCCAAGGCAGACCGCACCATTCGCAGGCTATTGTGCCCGGTCCATAAATCTTATGGTGAGTATTACACCAATCGTGCCCGCTCTGACTTGGCCCCGGCGGCCTAAAAACTCTTTTAGCATCCGCTTTTTCGTTATTCATCACTCTAATCTCCTTTAAAATTTTTTCATTAATTCATTAATTGTAATTAATTCTGTTTTTTGTTGATCCCGTTTTTTAAACTCAATTCTATCGCCGGTTTTTTCGCTAACTACCAAACGTACTGGAATGCCAATCAAATCAGCTTCAGCGAATTTGGCGCCAGCGCTAATGTTTTGGCGATCGTCGTATAAAACATCAATGCCTGCTTCTTGTAATTCTTGATAAACTGTATCACACTTTTGCTTGATGTCAAGACTATCGCTATTTTTACCAAATAACGCCAAAAGATGCGCGTCAAATGGCGCAATTTCTTTAGGCCAAATGATACCTCTATCATCGTGGCTTGCCTCCACTACTGTTGCCATTAAACGGCCTAAACCAATGCCATAACAGCCCATTTCAATAAGTTGGGCCTCGCCTTTTTCGTCAGCGAAGACCGCATTCATCACCGTGCTATATTTTGTCCCCAATTTAAAGACATGGCCAATTTCAATAGAACGTTTTTCAGTTAATTTAGCGTCGCAATGTTTGCAAGTTTTAGCTTCGCCAAGTTCTGTATTCATTGCTAACTGACATTTCTCACAAACCAAAATCCGATCTTCGCCAGAATCGGCAATCGCCATAAACTCGCAAGACTCACTACCGCCAATGGTGCCTGACGATGCTTCAGTCATTACAAACTCTAAGCCACATCGCTGGCAAATATTTTGATACGCGCCAATAACTTTTTTGTAATAATCATTTAAATCAGCTTTAGTAGTATGAAAACTATAAAGATCCATCATAAAAAACTCGCGAGTGCGCAAGAGCCCGTTGGTAGCCCGCATTTCATTACGAAATTTATCTTGAATTTGATAAAGATATAATGGAAAATCCTGATAAGATCGCAAGCGCTTGCGTACTAAGTCGGTAATCATTTCTTCGTGAGTTGGTCCAAGCGCTAATTCTTTATGATGACGGTCTTTAAATTTGAATAACGGAGGATCAATTGTGTCCCAGCGTCCAGTTTCCTGCCACAAATTTCTTGGCTGAAGTACTGACATAGAAATTTCTTGAGCATTTATTTTATTTAGTTCTTGCCGAATAATATTTTCTATTTTGCGATGAACGCGCCAACCTAAAGGCAAAAAACTATAGACCCCGCTTAATTCTTGATTAATAAAATCCCCGCGCAATAATAATTGGTGCGAAATAGTTTCGGCTTCGGCAATATGCTCTTTTTTTGTTTTAGCGAAAAGTTGAGACTGCAACATATTAAAACCATTTGATAATATCTCTAACAGTAATTGCTAACATTAGAATAATCAATAAGACAAAACCGATACTATGCACCAGGCGCTCAACTTTAGCGCTGATTGGCTTGCCATTAATCTTTTCAACTAACAAAAATAGCAAACGACCACCATCCAAAGCTGGAAAAGGTAAAATATTAACAATCATTAAATTTAAGGAAAGTAGAGCGGTAAATTGTAAAAGATAAACAAACCCTAATTTTACCATTTGACCGGTTAAGACATAAACTCCGACTGGGCCAGCAATGCCGGCCGCCGCCTGACTGCCGGCGCCAGACAACAACCGCCACAATAAATCAGCAATTGCCATTACAATCGCGATAGTTAAATTAAAAGCGGTTTTAAAGCCATAAAATAAAGCTGTATACCACGGATACGACACCATTACAGTCGCGGATAACGCCACGCCCATAGCACCTTCATCATTTGGTGGATTTTCACGGGGCATAGTTTGAATTTCTAAAATTTCTTTACCACGCATAATCTTCAAAATAATTTCTTGGCCTTTATGCTGACTAATAAAATCCTGAACTTCGCTGACATTCTTTGGCGTTAATGTTTGAATTTGCCCCTGACAACTGCAACTTCCATTAATATGTCGCATTTCTAAAATAACATCTCCAGCTAAAATACCTGAATTTTCTGCGGGTGATTTAGTCGCCACTTGTAATATTTGAATGCGACTCTGCCCAATCTTCGCGTTACTAGAATAATTTTCTTCTGCTGGCGAAGGCAACCCCAAACCATGACCCAAGCCCAAAAGCATTGCGGCCAACAAAAAATTCATCGTCACGCCAGCGATAATCATTAATGTCCTTTGCCAAATTTTGCGCGAAACAAAACTTTTTTTATCTTTTTTACCATCCCCATCTTCGCCGTAAATTTTTACAAAACCACCAAAAGGTATCCAGTTTAAAGAATAAATCGTGCCCTTAACTTTTTTGCCAAAAATCCGTGGCGGATAACCGAAGCCAAATTCTTCCACCCTTACGCCAAGTTTTTTAGCTATAATAAAATGGCCAAATTCATGGACAAAGATCAAAAGACCCAAAATTAGAATAAAAATAATAATCGTAATTAACATATATTTAACCGCTAATTTCTTTTTCTTTAAGTCCACCCATTCCTTCTACTGTTTCGTTATATTGATCAATTATCTTTTGCAGTTCATCTTTAGCGCGAAATTTATCATCTTCGGTGATTTCTTTGATTCGCTCCATATCTTGAATTTCTTTCCATGCCAGCTCGCGCTGCCCCCTAATACTAATACGCGCTTCTTCTAAAATTTGATGTAATTCACGAATAAGCGCTTGCCGATTTTCTTTTGTTAAAGCCGGCGCTGATACTCGCACTACATCACCATCGGAAGAAACCGATAAATTAGAAACCGTGATAGAAATCGCTTTTTGAATATCTTTTAAAATGCTTTTATCCCAAGGTTCAATTACTAAAACCCCGCCCTCGGGCCGTCTGATAGTCCCTAATTGGATAATTGGCATTAACGACCCGTAGCAAGAAACCTCAATCTCGCCGATGGCATCGGCCGAAACCTGCCCCGCGTGGAAATTCATAAATTCTTTTCTCAAAAATTCTACTATTCGTTCCAGATTAGGTTTTATATTATTGATAATTTGTTTAATTGGTTCCATAAAATCTTAGAATTAAAAACCAAGAATGGAGAACAAAGAATAAGATACGTAGCGTGTCGTCGCTTAATTCTTAATTCGTAATTCTTAATTCTGTTTTAGGTAAAATCAATTTAGAAGTGCAACTTTGAGTGGTATACTCAAAGTTGTATGAATAAAAAAAATTACAAACAACTTAATCAGAAAGAGCGCGACCAAATCTTTTTACTTAAGAAAAAGGGGCTAACCAATAGTAATATTGCTGAACAGCTTGGTCGAAATAAATCAACCATCGGTCGAGAATTGTGTCGCAATAAACATCAAAAATTCAAACAATATCTGCCAGACACAACACAGCGAAAAGGGGATAAAAGGAAAGAGCAAGGCCGTAAACAGCATTA
>MNWF01000008.1 GCA_001872305.1 Parcubacteria group bacterium CG1_02_40_25
TGAACAGGCATTTTTAATTTACGGAGTTTGTTGGCGCGACTTTTCCACGGTTTGACAGAATAAATAGTCGGGTTTAACATATAAGTTGTAAGAAAGTAAAGCGTTATTTACAATTCAGCAAAGAATCGCGGAATTAGTTAGAAAATCCCACCAAGCCCGGCAAAAAGCTAAGGGGTTATTGACGCAGGCCAAACAAAAAGTTGAAAATTTAATTGAGAAATAAATTATGATTATATTTTTATTTGGCAAAGATTCATATCAATCAAGGCAAAAGTTGAAAGAGGTGATTGACCAGTATCAAAAAAAGCACCAGAGCGGATTAAATTTGTTAAAATTTGGCGCTGATGGTTTTGATTTAACGAAATTTCGTAGTCAGGTTTTGGCTGTATCAATGTTCGCTGAAAAAAAATTAGTGGTCTGTGACGATTTTTTGACTGAATTAAATCAAGACCAGCAAGATAATTTATTAAGGTTTTTTGAAGAGGTTGGCCTGAAAGATAATTCTAATACGGTGGTGATTTTTTACGAATCGGGCGCGCCAGATAAAAAGTTAAAATTATTCCAGTTTTTAATTAAAAATAGTCAGCAATGGCAAAATTTTGAGTTGCTGACTGGTAGCGCTTTGGAATCGTGGATTAAACAGGAAGTTATACAACAAGGAGCAGAAATTGAGCCAGCGGCGGTCGTTACGCTGGCAAACAACGTGGGCTCTGATTTGTGGCGCCAACATCAAGAAATCGCGAAATTATCAGTTTATGTGGCTAAGGATGAAATTATTAAGTGGCAAGAAGTTGACCTGCTGGTTGATCAGCGTGGATTTGATAATGATATCTTTAAAACTATTGAGGCGCTTGGGCGGCAAGATAAAAAAACTGTTTTACGATTAGTATTGCGGCACTTAGATAATGGCGACGATCCGTTGTATCTATTATCTATGTTTATTTATCAGTGGCGCAATTTATTGCAACTCAAAGATTTGATGGCGCGGCGTGTGCCTTACGGCGCATTAGCCAAGCAATCCATGTTGCATCCTTTTGTAGTGCGAAAAAGCGTCGCTCAACTTAATGATTTTTCTTTAGAAGTATTAAAAAAAAACTACCAATTCTGGCAAGATTTAGAATTGGTAGTAAAGAGTGGCGCTGTTGATGCTAAACAAGCATTAGTCAACGCCGTCCTAACAATTTAATTTTTTATGATTTTTGCGTTTTCTTTTTAACGCAATCCAAGCATAGCTTTGCTTCTGGCAGAGCTTCTAAACGCGCCAAAGAAATCACTTTTTGGCACGCTTGGCACAGGCCATATTGGCCTTTTTTTATTTTTTCCAAGGCTTCTTCGATTTCTTTTAATCGTAATTCCAGGGTAAATTCTACGGGTAAAGTTTTTTCGTACATAGTAACTTCTAACGCGTTTTCGTCCGGGCTTTGTCCCCATTCTGGAAAACGTGTGTCAAAATCGCCTTTGGGCCGCGTATCTTCTTTGGCAATTGTTTTTAGCTCTTTGGTGATGCGTTTAGATTCTTGACTTAAAACCTTTTCGAATTTTTTTATATCTTTTTTGTCCATATATTTTTTTTGATTGGTGAATATCAACTTCCTTGTAAGTTATCAATTAACATTTTAACGCCGTCTTCGGAGTTGGTCAAGATAAGCTGTTCTTTAGTAAGTCCATAATAAATCCCCAAATTTTTATCAGGCATTGTCAGATAGCGAATAACGGCATTGTTGTAAATATTTCCCTGGAAATTAAGCGTTGAGGGGAGAGTCGGTTTTAGGTTCCAAAACAAAAAGTTAACATCATGGCTTAGGGTTTTTTCCCAGTTGGTCATTGCTTGATTGGCTCCGTCAAAGTCAGTAAAACCAAAAATAACTGCTAATCGCGTGTCTTTAATTTCTGGGCTAAGATTGTCTAAGAGAATAATGCTAGCCTGATTCTTGAGTGGTTGATTAACGTAAATGGGTATGTCTAAATTAAGTTGTCTAAAAATCTGCCACAAGCTAGTTTGGTTCTTGGCTGGGTCAATCCAGAAATATATGGATGTGTTCGGCAGGGCGCGCCAGAACGCGGTTTGGCTTTCGGCGTATTCAATAAAATCGAGATTTTTTTCTGAAAAATTATCTAAAACAGATTTTATGCTGGATAGATTTTGACTTAGGACTAAATAATGCAGATTAAATACATCGGCAAATGCCCAGTATTGATTTTGGCAATTTACAAGGTCAAATTGACGATAGTTTTGTAAAGAAACTTGATCGTGCTGCCGTGATTTAATTTTTTCAAATAAGGTCTGGCCGTTCTGTTTGTCGTCAATCGCCCAGATAAAAGCCCCAGAAAGCTGATTGATATCAATGGCATCGTCAAAATTCAAATAAAATAGTTCTTTGCCAAGCCATGGGTCAATGTCTTTGAATGGTTCAATCTGATAATTTTCTAAAGGTAATTTGATGGCGTTAGACACGGTTAAGCGGACAATTTTTTGCCAGCCTGCGGTTTCTTGGTTCGGTCTTACTAATTTAATGATAGCATTAGGGTTTTTTAGCGTGATAGTGGCGGGGCTGGGCGGGGTTGGGATTGATTTTAAGGCAAAACGCCAATAGATAATGCCAGCTAAAGTCAAAATAAGGCAGGCGACCCCGATACCAATAATGAGTTTTTTAAGCGAGAAGGATTGTTTAGTCGTAGGGAATAAAAATTTTTGTTCCCTGTTCGGTTGCGGTTTTGCAATAGAGCTGATTTGGGGCAGGGGCTTTGGGGGCTGGATCGGAGGAGGCGTTTGTAGCGGTCTGTTGGTTGGGGTTATCATGGACGGCGGCAATGGCGTTATGGATTGCCCGCTTGACAGAGGCGTCAATGGGCTTGGCGCGGACAACGGTTTGTCGATAGACGGTTGGGCCTGGGATTGAAATTGCCTAAGTTTTTGTTCGTAACTTCGCGTCGTATCCTGGATATCCTGCCTTTGTTTTTCAAATTGGGTATTTTGTGTTTGAACGCGTTGCAATGCTTCCTCTTGTTGGTTCAATTGTTGTTGTAAGGCGTTTAATTGTTGGCTGGATCGTTGTTCGACTTGTTGTCGGATAGTGTCAATTTGCTGGTTTTTTTGTTGATTAGTTTGCTGACGTAATTCTTCTTGTGCCCTAATTAACGCCTCTATCTTAAATTTTTCTTGTTGGGCTTTTTCTATTTTTAACTTTTCCACATCTTGTTGGTCAAGAAGTTTTTGATGTTCGGTTTTGAGCGCAATAATTTTTTGTTCCAACGCGCGAGTTTGTTGTTGGATTTCTTGTCGCGCTTTAATTTTAGCCTGCTCCGTCTCTTGAGCCATTTGCCGTTTGATGTTTTCTTCTGCTTGGCGCAGGGCGATTTCTTGGGCTTGTTGTTGAATTTTGATGGCGTCAATTTGCTGTTTTTTTTCAGTTTCGGCTAACCTTTTTTGCGCTTTAAGCAGATAGCGTTTGGACTTGTTTGAATCTGGTCTAATCCTAAGAGATTCTTGGAGATTAACAACTGTTTCGCGGTAATTCTTTTTTTTATAAAGTTGTTTCGCGGATTTGTAAAGTTCTTCAGCTTGTTTGGCTTCATTCTCTTTAATTTGTTTTTGTTTGTTGGCTTCTATGTCTTGAAATTTTTTAGCTTGCGCTTGTTGGATTCGCTCAATGTTTTCTGACTTTTGGATAATGGGTGATATGGGCAATGACGTTTTTGCAGTGGGACTGGATAATGAAAATTTTTGTTCTCCGTTTGGTTCGGGAGGCGAAAAGGGTTGAGCAAGTTGGGGCGCGTGTTTTATTATTTGGGGTGTTTCTAATTCGGTTCGGGCCAAAGGAGATAAGACGGTTGATGAATTTCTGGGTCTTATTTGGGGGGGGAATTTTAGTTCATGGTCTATCTTTTCTGGTGGTTGTTCTGCGGGGCGTGATTGTTCCGGGGTGATTCTGGTTTTTGGTTTCGGTAATTGGGGGGCGGTCGGTATGGCGCTAGGACTTAGAGCGGCTATGTCTTGGGCCATGCTACGAAAAAAATAATCATCAACAGCGAAAGCTGCAATAGGAGCGGTTTTTTGTTGCGGCTTGGTCAATAAAGCCATACGGTCTTTAAGTAGGGAACAAAAATTTTTATTCCCTACGATCAAAAATTATTTTATCGTTTTTGTGGAGGGACTAGATTTATCCTCCTGCTATCTGGATCGATTAAAGCCATTGTAGCGTTTTGGTTGGTTAAATCGCGTGTCGGATTGGCGGTGGTCGTCTCCCGCGTAGCGATTTTCGTGCGAGTAATCGTTGCTCGGCGCTATTTTAGCTTGATCTAAGATTAGGTTTAATCGCCCTAAATCATCAATCTCTTTGATCTTTACTTTAATTTCTTGGCCTTCTTTAAGTAGTTGATGGATGCTCATATTTGGCTGATTAGTTAATTCAGAAACATGAAGCAAGCCATTTTGTCCTGGTAGGATTTTTACTAAAGCGCCAAAATTCAATAGTCGGTTTACGGTACCGACAAAACTTTCGCCGACCACTGGTTCGTAAGTGATGCTTTTAATTTTGGTTAGCGCCTCTTGGATGCCATGGACATTTTCACTAGCCACGTAAACCGAACCATCATCTTCAATATCAATAGTTACACCATAGTCTTCAATCAATTTGTTAATAGTTTTACCGCCTGCGCCAATGAGATCGCGTATTTTGCTCGGGTTAATTTTGATAATTTCTATTCGAGGGGCAAACTCAGAAAGTTGTTCTCTCGGCCTGTCTATTATTTTACTAATTTCTTGAAGAATTTGCAAACGCGCCTGCTTGGATTGTTGCAATGTTTCATTGATAATTTTTACGGTTACTCCCCGAACCTTAACATCCATTTGTGCGGCTGTGATGCCATTTTGGGTACCAGCAATTTTAAAATCCATATCTCCGTGATGGTCTTCCGGGCCTTGAATATCAGTAAGAATTTTGTAGTTTTTTTCATTTTCCATCATTAATCCCATGGCAATCCCAGCAACTGGTCTGGTAATTGGCACTCCAGCGTCCATCAAGGCCAAAGTAGATCCGCAAGCCGAAGCCATAGACGAAGATCCATTAGAAGAAAGAATTTCTGAAACAATTCTGACAGTATAGGGGAATTGCTCTTTGGTGGGTAAAACAGCGCGAATGGCTTTTTCGGCTAGGGCGCCGTGACCGATTTCGCGTCTGCCTGGACCGCGCATCGGGCCGGTTTCGCCAACTGAATATGGAGGGAAGTTATAATGGTGCATAAATCGTTTACGGCCTTCAAATTCCATTTCTTCTATCCATTGTTCGGCACCCGGCGCGGCCAGGGTCGCGATTGACAGCGCTTGAGTTTCGCCGCGTTGGAACAATCCCGAACCGTGAGTACGCGGGATAAAACTGACTTGGCAGTTGATTTGTCTTAATTCGTCAAGCTTGCGACCGTCAGATCGTTTGCCTTCGGCTAAAATATTTTGATGAATAATAATATCAATCTCTTGGTCAAAAAGATTAGCGGCTAATTTTTGTTCTTCGGGATATTTTTCAGCCACAAAATTTAACCATTCTTGGCGTACTTGCTCTACGGATCGGTTGCGTTCTTGTCTATCAGCCAAAAAGAGTACGTCTTGTAATCTCGGGCTGGTGTATTTTTTTAAGCTGTTTCTAAGATCAGAGCTAGGTTCGGAAAGGGTGAGGACGGTTTTTTGAGGGTTTAACGTTTGGATAATTTCGTTCTGAAAATTGATTAATTGCTTGATTGGTTCCTGAATTTTTTCAACGGCTTGAACAAAATCTTTTTCAGCGACTTCCGTGGCTTCTGCTTCAATCATATTGATGGTCTGGCCGTCGCCAGAAACAAAAATATCGTAGCTGGCATTTTGGCGCTGTTCATAAGAAGGGCAAACGATAATTTCTTCGCCTTTTTTAGCAATGCGGGCGCCTGCCAATGGTCCGCCCCATGGAATATCGGAAATCATTAAGGCCAAAGAACCAGCTAATAACGCGGGCATTTCGGGATCGTTTTCTTTGTCAATAGATAAAACCGTGGTAACAATTTGGATGTCGTTGCGAATTCTCTGGTCAAATCGCGGTCGTAATGTTCGGTCTACTAAACGACCGGCTAAAATTGCTTCTTCCGATGGCCGGCCTTCGCGCTTGACCCATTTGCTACCTTTAATTTTACCAGCCGCGTAAAGGCGTTCTTCGTATTCTACGGTTAGCGGCAAGTAGTCGGCATTGCCCGGGGTAGCCCGCATAACTGCGGTAGCCAAAACGGTGGTGTCGCCGTAACGAACGACTGCGGAGCCATTAGCTTGTTGGGCTAAACGGCCAACTTCTATTTCGAGTTTGCGTTCGGCAAAACTCATTTCAAATTTTTGCGGTTCCATATTGTTTTTTTATACTAACCATTGCGAGCAAAGATTTATTGAGCGTGTAGTTTGAGGTGGTTACGGGGTCGTCATGCTGAACTTGTTTCGGCATCCAGTTATGGATGCTGAAATAAATTCAGAATGACCCTTGTTCAAAAAATGGCCATCACCTGAACTCTATTTTTTAATTTGCTAAATCTTAAAACTCGCTTTAGATAGTTTGTTTATTAGTTTGTTGTTAGCTTTTTCTTTATTTTCTTGTGATTTTTTCTTTCCTGTTATCCTCGGATCAAATCTGAGGATCTCGTTTTGTTGGATTCTCTAGTCTTGCCGCTGTTACGACTTTGGCGGGTAGGCGAACCAGAAGATAACGGGGGGGTGTGAGATTTTGCAGCCGTTACTTCATTTAAAAACTTTTCTGGCTTAAGTCCTAAATCAGTAAATTCGTCTGCCGCTTGAATAAGTCGTGAAGATGTTGATTGGCCAAAAGAAGCCACCTCTACTTGGGCCCCATTCATTTTTAGATAGTTTACCAGGGGAACAAAATCGCCGTCGCCGCTGATTAAAACTACAGCGTCAGTGCGCTTGCTAAGCTCCAAGGCGTCTATGGCAATGCCCACATCCCAGTCAGCTTTTTTCATGCCGCCCGGAAAGATTTGTAAATCTTTGGATTTAATTTCAATGCCAATTTTGGTTAAAGCGTCAAAGAAGTTTTGTTCTTCGCCGCTTTCGGTTTTAATGACATAAGCTAAAGCGCGAATTAATTTGCGGCCAGCGACCGCGGCTGTTAATACCGCTTTAAAATTTACTCTGGCTTGAAAAATATTTTTGGCCGAGTGATACATATTTTGCACGTCCATTAGAACGGCAACGCGTTGGTCTTTGTGTTTGATTACAGGCATAATAATAAATTTAAAATTAAAAATTTGAAGTTGATTTTATTTGTCATTCCGGCCATCGCTTTGCCTCGCCGAGGCTTCGAGTTTGTCGAGGAGCGAAGGTAGGAGCCGGAAT
>MNWF01000026.1 GCA_001872305.1 Parcubacteria group bacterium CG1_02_40_25
GAGCTATCAACGGCTGGCCAGCCGACGCCGTAGTCGTCATCCTGAATTCATTTCAGGATCCACGTTAACGCCGTGGATTCCGGCTCGGCGACCGGAATGACAAAGCTCTTTTTGATAATTATCAAAAAATCAAATGCCATCTTTTTACAAAAAACACTCTCTCCAATCAATCAGTTTAATTCTTTTAGTCGCGCTTCTTTGCAACGCGGTAGTTTTTAATGTTTTAATGAGGCCTAAAATTGCCAGGGCATTAGGCGATGAGTGGGCCACGATTGGCAACTTTTTTTCAAACGTCGGCGAAATCCTTTGGAAAATTGGTGTTCAAGTAAAAGATTGGGCATGGGCGGAGCTCAAAAATATTTGGGAAAAAAAGATAAAAAGCGTTGATTGGTGGTGGGAAAGAGCTAAAGACGCCGCACAACTCATTGCCCGAAAATTACAAGCCAGCCTTTTAACTAACATTACCAACAATCTGGCTGATGTTATTGAGGGTAAAGATACTTTAGATGGTTTTAAAAAATACGTGGAAGATTTTAAAAAAGATATTTTTTGGGACGCCATAGCCAAAGCCACCAACCAATTTTCTCAAGATTTAGCTGGTATAGATTTGTGTAACGACCTTGGTCTTGCTTCTAAAGCCGAAGCCAAAATAGTCATTAATCCGCCGCTTTCCGACCGCTTGGCAACAATAATGTCTTGCTCGCGCAAACAAATGGGCCAAAATTTAAAAAACTTTTACGAGAGTTTTGAGGGTGGCTGGGGCAGCTGGCTCAATGTTACCCAACCCAATCAAAATTTTGCTGGCAGTTATTTATTAGCGTTAGACGCCAAAATAGATTTGGCCAATAAAAGCACCCAAGCCAATGTTACCAAAGTAGTAGCTAATGCCGGCTGGCGCAGTAATGAGCAATGCGACGAGTGGTTTATCTCAAAATTAAACCTGACCTTTTCCCGTAAATCGGCCGTATCTGGTCAACTCACCACCTCGTTGTCCAACCAACCAATTTCGGTCATTGATTATTTATTACGGATGTATTCAGATCCACCACAACTCGCTACCTTTCGTCTCGCTGCTGGTGTAAGCGTTAAACAACAAGAAAAAGAAGCTAAAAGCACCAACCTCACCATACAGGCTGACGATGCCACATTATGCTATAATAGTTGCAGGGGCGACAACAACTTAACGCCCGAAGGGATAGCGTCACCCGACCAGTGTGCCAATCCGCAAGGCGACAGAGCTGGTTTTTGTTGTTATGACAAAATAAAAGCGTGCCGTGATGCTGGCCTCAACGAAGATGTATTATTAGGAAATTTTTTAGGCGCTGTCTGTACTAAAAAATCCGTTAAAAGCCCGGGGCAACTAATTGGTCAAAGTTTTACTAAGTCAGTTAACTGGGAATCGGACTGGCTTTTGTCCAGCACCGAGGTTAGTGCTGCTATTTCTATTTTGGCAAACGCCACCATTAATCGCTTTATACGCGTAGGCATTGATGCCATAGGTAAGGCCAAGACAGGAATCGCCAACATTTTTGGTTCTGATAAAAATGCAGTGGAAGCAAATCAGGCGGCCTGCCGTAAACGCTCTGTTGCTCTTGACCGTAATGCTTGTCTCCAGTGCGCCGACGTTGATCCAAAACTACCTGAATTCCAAGCTTGCTTTAACAACGAAAAACAAAAAATGATGATGGCGCCAGCACTCACTGGTCAAATCAACGACAACAACTTGTCTGCTGATATGACCCAAATCGGCTTGCTAAACCAAGCAATTGAACTCAAGGAAAAAGTCAACCGCGCCTTGCAATCCATGGGCGGAGCCACCTATTACGCCAACGTCCGCAACCCACTACAATCAATGCAGTATTTGGCTAAATGTCGCTGGCAAACCTGCGCCAGCCACGACATCAGACAATTTATGATTCAACACTGTATTGATCCGTCAGACCCCAATGACGCCTATAACTATGATAATTTAGCTATGCGATGCACTCTTCCGTCTGGCGTGCTTAATTTTGGTATACCGCCAATAAGTTGTCGTCAAGATCCTTGGCCACACGTTGGGGAAGCAACTTTTTTCTGCTCCGCCAAAGAAGAAAACACCTGCGCTAACGCATTAGACACAACACTAGCAGCTAGATGTTTCACAGAATGCCGACATTATGATAATGATGGCAACATAATACCGAATCCCACTTGCGAGAACGACTGCCAAAACGATAAAAATATTTCTAATCCTAACGGTGGGTCAAAAAACCAATCCGGAGCTCATAAGTTTAACAGCTATCAAGGAGACAAATTTTTCTCTCCGTGCCTTGAATTATCCGCACGAGAAGCATTGGGAGCGAGTAACATAAATACAATTTATCCCGCACCAGACATTAATACTGGCGCGCCCTATCAAGACAACCCAGCAGTTGAACAATTTACTGACCCTAACTGGCTAAGTAATAATGTCAGTTCTCAATCTGGCACTTGTCTATCTAATGCCGCCTGGTTATATGGCAATAAAAACGACGACAGCGCAAATGGCGATGGCGGAAACATTGGCCGAGCAAAATTTTATCAAAAAACACCACGCTTTGCGGGCAACCTACTCGTACCTGGTTGGTGGAATTATGAACAAAAAATTACCATTGAACAAAAAATTAAAGATTTAGCCGTAGAAATCGGCCAAGACAGTCGCCTACTCCAAATCTATCGCGATAATATTTGTGGCACCGATAGTGTCTGCAAAAATAATTTTGGCGTTATTGATATGTCCTACGAATACGCTGACCAATGTGTGACTAAATGCACGGGGTCAAAAGACGTTCCTGCCTGCCTAACCAAATGCACTCAAATTGATGTTTTTGAAAAACTAACGCCAACCGATATTACGGCAATGTTTACGCCGTTTACACCGCAAGCAGCCACGACTTGTGATACCCACTGCGCTAATGTCAAAGCGGTCAATTCGAATATTGATGAAGGCTCGTGTAAAGAATTCTGCAAAAAAGAATTGCCGTTAGGATTGTGCGGCGATGCCAGAGAAGAACCCGCCCTAGCATGCACTAAGTCCTCACGATACAGCCGATTGGGCAGTATGCGCATTCAACAATGGGATGTTTTAGACAAACAAAAACAGGTTAATGGAGAAGAGGCAATTTTAGAGTTTGCCAAAAACATTCTTGAAGTATGTCCGGCCAACAATGTTCCTCCTGTAGATGCTTCTGATTTTCACGACGACATGGCCAAATATGAAAACAATATCATTCAAAAAGCCGTTAGCGAACAAGAGCTTTATGCTAATGAGGGCGTAAAATCTGCGGCCTTAGTTTTAGCCAACAGCATGGGCAAAAAAATAGGGAATGCAACTTACAGCTACGCCAAATGCGATCTTAAGTTCGGCGAGCAGAAAAATCGCGACGAATTTATGGCCGCAAACATTGATTTTTGTCCTATTACTCAATTATGGCTCAATTGGGCATTCCATTCTCTCAGCGCAACTGACGCGCCATCGTATTCGGCATGCGACAACTACAATCCAGATAGCAGTTTAGTAGCTAGAGCTTGTCCGTCTGGTTGTAAGATTACTTTCGCCCGAAATTCAACCCCACTTGCTTTTGTTTCCCACATTGAAACTTATCTAGATACCGCCCGCAAGACTCTTGCGGAACGCTCAACCCAAACCATCAGCGATGGCCAAACTTTTAGCATTGATACCAGCTTGATTGACGAACTTAACAGCCAGCTAAAATTTGTTAATGATAATATGGATCCACGATCACTTAAACAGCTCAATCAAAATATCAATGAGGCATTAGACCAAGAACAGTGCTGTGCTCGCATTGCCTATCCCAACGACAAAATCAAAGATGGCAAATGCGTTTGGCCAGGCAGCGACTATGCTGGCAAAGATTAAACATTTTAAATTTAAAATTTTAGATTTAAGATTTAAGATTTCTGTCATTCTGAATTTATTTCAGAACCCACGTCGTTAATACTGGATGCTGAAACTAGTTCAACATGACGGCGTTATAAACCCCACAATCACATCAACCCACTACCTCTCAAAAAAATAAAAATGGCGATCAAAAAACTCGTCCAGAAAAAAAATATTTGGACTGTTTTTAGTGTTTTCGCGGTAGCGAGCATTGCCTTTTTACTTATCGCGCCTCACGCCAAAGCAGTTGACGTGGCCACGGTTTTATCCCCCCAAAAGGCAATGTATTCAGGTATCGCGTGGGTGGTTGATTTAATTTTTAAACTCTTAGCCCAAATTGTCGCTTTAGCTGGCGCGCTGGTGGACTTTGCCTTGGGCCTGGACGCTTTTGCGAATGCCGAAGGCGTTAAAATTGGCTGGCGCATTTTACGCGATTTTTCTAATATGGCTTTTGTGGTTATTTTATTAGTTATGGCGTTTGCCACCATTTTCGGCCAAGAAACATGGGGGATGAAAAAGCTTTTGCCAAAACTAATCGCGGCCGCACTTTTAATCAATTTTAGTTTAGCCATTGCTGGTTTTATTATTGACATCAGCCAATATTTTTCCGCGTTTTTTCTTAAAGCTGGCGTGTCTGGCGGCGGCGTATCCGCCACACTGGCCCACGGCCTAAGCATTTCTCGTTTGGTCCAAGCGGCACCCGATACTTCGTGGTCCGAGACATTAAATTCGGGACTAAGCGCGATTATCTATGGCTCGGTTTTGGGCGGGGCCGTCCTACTTGTTGCCGCTTTTGTATTTGGCGTTTTGGCCTTTATGTTATTCGCCCGAATGTTTGTTTTATGGACATTATTGATTGTTTCACCAGTGGTTTGGGTTTTATGGATTTTGCCTGTAACCAAAAAATATTTTCACGATTGGTGGACAGCGTTTTTGCATTGGACTTTTTTCGCGCCTATTTATTGTTTCTTTTTATATATTGCTCTTCGTATTATTGACTCTGATATTATCAAAAGCACTTTTCAAGCCAACGTGCGTCAAATGCAATCCAGCACTTCGGCAATGGATTTTGCTTCCGAGTTTTTTTATGACGCCACTAATATTATTTCATACATTATTGTCATTGGTCTTCTAATCGTCGGTCTGTTTATCGCTCAAAAATTCAGCATTACCGGCGCCAAAGGAGCCATGAGATTTTTAACAAAGACCCAAGGACGGATTGGCGGCTGGGCCAAAAAAACTGGCACTTATTATGGCAAGCGCGCTGGCGGCGCAGTTGGCGAAAAGGCCTTAGGCGCGGCCGCGGCCATACCAATAATTGGCAGTACCTTGGGCCTCAAATACGCGCATACCAGAATTAAAGCACAAAGAGAAGATGAAAAACGAAAGCATCAAACAGAAATAATTGCCAAAAAGTCCAAGGGATTTGGGGGCATTGAGAATATGGATAAAAAAGCCACTATTGAGGCATATCTCAACGCGCCGCTTGGCAGTACCAGAAACGCTCTTTTGCAAAGAATTATTAAAGAAAACTGGGTTAATGACATTCCGACAAATCGTGTTGCCTTGTTTAAGAACGATCTGGTGAATATGGACAAATACGGCGCCACAGCCAAAGAAAACAAAAAAGCCATTATGGAAAACGCGCCAATAATGTTTTACGAAGACACGAAGCTACCTTCGGCTACAGCCCCCGTCCCGCTTAGCACCACAGCCACACGCGATACGATTAGCGCTAAAAAACTAAGCGCCAAATTTAAAGTTACTAACTACGAAGCCAAACAACAAGAAACCGCTAATGCTGATAATCTTATCAACAAAGAGGCTGACGAACGCAAGGCATGGACGCCAGAAAATCTTGCCAAATCATTTGGAGAATCTTTTGACAAATTAGAGGAGGCCATCCGCGAAGGGAATCCTGACGACAAAAAGAGCGCTCAAAAAACTATGGCTGGCATTCTAAAGGCGTTAAATACCAGAGGACAAGAAACAAAACAACTAACAACACATGGATACATCGAGGCCGGAGTTAAAGCCATAGAAGAGCTTGGTGGTAGCAGCGAACAAATCCTGAAGTCCAATCTTAATATTCTTGCTAATAATACTGCCCTCCAAACAAAATATCTTAAGGGTGCCGTTGATACAATGGAAAAGTATATTAATTCACTTACTCCGACAGAAATTGCTAAAAATAGAGCTGAGTCATGGACAGACCCGACTCTAAAACCCATCTGGGACAAGGTGCTTACCGACCAAAAAGGCAATATCCGCGCCCAACACATTAAGGCACTAGAAAAAGCAGGACAAGAAGACAAAGACCTCCGCAAGGCAGTCGGTGATAAATTGGAATCACTAAAGGGCAACTTGCACGCCACCATTGAAAACTATCTCCATTCGGTTCCTGGCAAAGAAGACTGGGGTATTTATTCATGATTTCATTAACTCTCACACAAAAACAAAAAATTATCGAAGCGCCAAATCCACTAAAAAAACGCCACTTGCTTTTTAGATTTTGTTATCCGCAAATTGGAACAGTGATCTATGCCGACCAAACTGATCAGGCGATTATTGCTGTGATTCAAAAATATTCTTTAGATCAAAACCAATATAGCTTGGCTACTAGCTCAATATTAGAATGCCTCACCGGTGGATTACCAATTGATCAGTTCGCATCTGCTTTTTTACAACAGTCTAATATTCCCAATGATATTGCCCAACAAGCGGCGACCGAAATTCAACAAGCCGTGTTAGAGCCCATCAGACCATTATTAGAAAAGGCCTACCAAGAATTCCCGCAGATACAAAAAGAATTTTTGGAATCGCAACAGCCAACGGCAAACAGCCAACCGCCAACAACTTACGGCCAACAGCAACCGCCGCCGACGCAACCCACAACCCGCAACCCACAACCCGCAACTCCTAACCCCCAACCCATCGCGCCCGCGCCAGAGAATTTGCCAACAGACGAAAGCAGTCGACCGTCTACGGTCTACGGCCTACCGCAAACTAACGACAGTAGCCCACCGCAACCAGTATCGCCGAACCCGTTAACTCGCAACTCGCAACCCGAAACCCACAACTCGCAACCCATTCAAGACATCCGTTTTTTAGCTAAAAAAAATCCGGCAATTCTGGATCAAAAAATTACAGCTAATTATTTAATTGAGTCCGGCTCTGGCCAATCTATTCCGCCCACCGTTAAAAACTGGCTTCTGGACTATGCTCGCATTGCCGGATCCGGCAACCATTCCAGCTTGGACCGCGGCCGCTATTTAATCAAAAGCCCTAACGCTAAAAACCTAACTGAAGACGAAAGAAATTTAGTTAATAAAATTATAGAATCGTATGATAGCGGCTCGCCATTGACCGTGGACATCAACACCGGGCTCCTGCTTTTACCGAACAAACGCATCTCAAATTTTCCAGCCCAAAGAACCAATGACGTCCACACCTTTCAAGTAATGCCAGTGAGTTTTGGCAGCATTGTAGACTTACAAGATTACTAAAATGCAATTTAACGTTCCCCAATTTATTGAGATAGAAGACAAATTGATTGGTCCTTTAACCATCAAGCAATTTGGTTATCTGGCGGTCGGCGGCGGCATTTGTTTTATGCTTTATTTTCCCTTACAATTGCCCGCCTTTATTGCCGCCACCATAATTATTATGAGCGCCTGTCTTGCCTTGGCCTTTATTAAAATCAATGGCCGGCCTTTTTCCCATTTTTTAATCAATTTTTTTAACTTTGCCATTAAGCCGAAAATATACGTGTGGCAACGCAAGAGCGAAGTGTAGGTTGTCATAAATTCACTTTTCGTTTTTCCCTTTACGCTTATTACTATGTCTGAAAATAAAGCCTCTCTAGACCAATACATTGACGTCTTTGACGTACAAGAGGGTGTTGTTATTGCCAAAGACAAATCGTTAAGAGCTATTTTAATGTGCTCTTCGATTAACTTTGCCTTAAAATCCAGCCAAGAACAAAACGCTTTAATTTACGCTTTTCAAGGATTTTTAAATTCACTTGATTTTTTCTGCCAAATTGTTATCACCTCCCGCAAATTAAATATGACAAATTACCTAAACGTCCTCCAAGAACAACAGACCAAACAAACTAACGAGCTGCTTCAAGTTCAGGTTGTTGAATATATCAATTTTATTAAAAGCTTGACCGAAATGAATAATATTATGTCCAATAATTTTTACGTTGTTATCCCTTTTTCCGCGATTAACACTACCCAGCAAGGCGCTTTTTCTAAATTACAAAATGCCTTTAATTTACAGACAAAAAAAGATGCCACTTTCACGCCCGACCTATTTCAACAATACAAAACACAGCTTTGGCAAAGAGTAGAGTTTGTTGTGGCCGGCCTAAATAGTTTTGACATCCAAGCCGTGCCCTTAGAAACCCAGGAATTGATTGAGCTTTTACATAATTTTTACAACCCGGTGGATGTGGGCATAAAGCTCGCGGAGCCCGGAGAGTTGCAAACGGCAATAAGCTAAGGCATAATCAGTATTTTGTCATACTGAATACACGCGGCGCGCAGTACCTTCGGTTTATTTCAGCATCCGCGTCGTTAATACTGGATTCCGAAACGAGTTCGGGATGGCAACGAAAACGTAGATTCCGGCTCGGCGGCCGGAATGACAATAAAAATTAGAAATTAAAAATTAGAAATTTTATACTGTGTTCCCCTTTTCTAAAAAAAATCAAGATAAAAAACCGGATGCTGAACCGACTACCAGCGCCACCAGCCAAACCATCAAAGATCTAATCGCGCCCGCGGCTATTGAAGTAGCATCAAAACAAATCCGCCTGGGCGATGCTTTTTGCCGCACGCTTTTTGTTTTTACTTATCCTAGATATTTAACCGCCAACTGGTTCGCGCCAGTCATTAATTTAGATCAGCAAATGAATCTTTCCCTATTTATCCATCCCGTAGAAACGCCTTGGATTTTAAAAAAATTAGAAAAAAAAGTCGCCCAAGTCCAAGTGCAAATTGAAGAGCGCGAAGAAAAAGGATTAGTGCGCGATCCGATGTTAGACACCGCATGGCAGGACTTAGAAGACTTGCGCGACTCTTTGCAACAAGGCACGGAAAAATTCTTTAAGTTCGGGCTTTATATCACATTGCTTGGCAAATCAGAAAAAATGCTGGACTCCATGGAAAACCGTTTACGTTCTATCTTGGAATCAAAAATGGTTTACCTTAAACCCGCCCTGTTCCAACAACCAGAAGGATTTATTTCAACTCTACCCTTAGCCCATGACCAGATAGCCGTTCACACTAGTTTAAATTCAACGCCCTTATCATCCATCTTCCCCTTTGTTTCCGTGGATTTAACCGACAACCAAGGTATTCTTTATGGCATTAACCAGCATAATAATTCTTTAATTTTATTTGACCGCTTTTCTTTAGAAAACGCTAATTCAGTTATTTTGGCAAAATCCGGAGCTGGCAAATCATACGCTGTTAAATTAGAAGTTATCCGCTCTTTAATGTTTGATACTGATGTTATAATTATTGATCCAGAAAAAGAATATCACTATTTAGCAGAAACGGTTGGCGGCAGTTTTATTGATATTTCTTTAACTTCGCCCAATCATTTAAACGCTTTTGATCTACCGGCTTTGCGCGAAGACGAAACCCCAGAATCAGCTCTTAAAGGAAATATTCTTAATTTAACTGGCCTGCTGAAAATTATGTTGGGCGCCTTATCCAATGAAGAAGAAAGTATTTTAGATAAAGCCCTGACCGAGACCTACGCGTCTTATGAT
>MNWF01000003.1:0-6722 GCA_001872305.1 Parcubacteria group bacterium CG1_02_40_25
AAAAAATCAATGTAAACTGTATTTGTCCGGGAATAATCAAGACGGCGATGACTAAAGATATGATTACCGACCCAGCTACAAAACAGTTTCTTGAAAGCTCAACCCCTTATCCTCGATTAGGGGAGCCAGCAGATATCGCTATGGCCGCTGTTTATTTAGCTTCTAACGAATCTGATTTTGTAAACGGTCATGTTTTAGTGGTTGATGGTGGGTGGATAGCTAAATAATTTTCTGAGCATAAATCAATAAGAAAGAAAAAGAATTTGCCACCAAACCGAGCGAAGCTCGGAGCGGGCTAATGCCCGCGAAAAACTTGAAATTGTCAAAGATCGCGTCGAAGCCGCTCAAATTTTGGGGGACTGGCCGTCGCCGCCGAAGGCGGCGAAATTGGTTCGGACTAATTTAAGAATCCTGCACATGATTTTTTACTCCGTAAAAAATCATCCCAAATTACAGGCTACTCACACAAATCACAACAAAAACCGCATCTTAATGTTCTTAACAACTGAATAAACAAAAAACAACGGGAGGACGAACTAATCAACGCAGGAGGAGACGAAAATGACAGAAATTGAAGCTAAGGGAATTTTTGAACGAAACAATGCCCTAAGAAAAGGACACTACGTACTTTTGGGCAAAGATCACAGCGAATATTATGTGGACAAAAACGCGGTTCTGTGTAACCCTCAAGAAGCAAGCTATTTATACATAGCACTCGCCGCAAAGCTCGCGGAGGCAAGATTAGACCCCGAGATAATTATTGGTCCACAAATGAGTGAAACGTTAATGGCGCCATGGGTTGCTTACTATCTATCACAAACACTTAGACACAAAATCCTTAGCTTGTATGCTGAAAAGTATTGCAACGACTTTAAGTTAAGACCACAGGCAATCCAAGTAATGAACGGTAAAAAAGTTGTTCTTATGGATGATATTTTTCAACGAGGCACTTCGTTTAGTGGAATGGCAAAAACCGTCAATAATGCTAAAGGGATTATTATTGGCGCTGGCGTGCTTTGGCGTCGTGGCCAATATGATCTAACTAATTTCTTTAACTGCCGTGGCAACATTATCAACCTCATCAGTTTAATCAATACCAAACTACCATCTTGGCCCAACGAAAAACTATGCCCGCTTTGCTTTGCAGGCATCCCGATTAATACCGACTTAGGTCATGGCAAGGAATTCCTAAAAAAGAGCAGAGACAAATTATTTGTTTGCCCTAATTGTGGCGGCATTGCTGATTGGATTGACAAACCAGCCGGAATTTTCTGCTGCCGCAAATGTCATGCCGTCCCAGCTGGATTGGAATTTGACTAAAAAGATATTGCCCTATCGCAAAAAAGATAGGGCAATTTTATTTTATCCTTGTCAATGTGGATAACAAAATGAAAAAATCATTAAGACCAGTAAAAATTATTTACTGGTCTTTGTTTTTTACTGGTGGAAAAACTTGGGGTTGCTAAAAGAAATTAAGGAATTATGATATAATAGATAGATGGATCGTAAATTCTAAATAACAAATGACAAATAAATTCCAATCATCAATAAACAAAAAACTAAACGGACCGTTTGAAATTTGTAATTTGAGATTTATTTGATATTTATGGCAGTAGAAACTCTTGACGAAAAAATGCAAAAAATTCGGCGCCAGCAAGAAGAGACAGCAGCCCAAAGTCAAGCCGAAAAACATGGCATACCCTACGTAAATTTAGCCCGCTATCCTATTAACGTAGAAGCCCTGAGTTTAGTTGATCAAATAATTAGTCAAAAAGCAGAACTGGCTATCGTTCAACAGCAAGGCCGCAATTTAATTGTGGCTTTATTTGATCCTGACAATGATGACAGCGAAAAAATTCTTCAAGATTTAGAAAAACGCAATTTTAAATGTCAAAAGATTTTAGTTTCTATGTCCAGCTTAATTCGCGCCTGGTCGTTTTATGGCGCCAAAATTACAGCCAAGTCCGTAACTGGCCAGGTTGCCATTAGTTCTGACACAATTGATAAATACAGAAAAAAGCTTCGGGACTTAAAACAAATCAAACAAAGAGTTAAAGAGGCATCAGCCAGTCAGATTTCGGAAATCGTGGAATTAGTTTTGGCGGCCGGCCTAAAAATTGACGCTTCTGATATCCATCTAGAGCCCAAGGATACTCAGATGGTTTTGCGTTATCGAGTTGATGGTATTTTATACGATAGCGGCGCCTTTCCGATGGATAAATATCGAGCGATTTTATCACGTGTTAAATTATTATCCGGCTTGAAACTAAACGTTCAAGACAAACCCCAAGACGGCCGTTTTTCTATTGACATTCTGCCCCAATCTATTGAAATTAGAACCTCTGTTTTGCCAGGGCCAAATGGCGAGGCTATAGTTTTACGCATCCTCAATCCCAAAGCCATTAGCATAGGGCTGGAGCAACTTGGCATGAGGCCCGATGAATTAATAATTTTAGAAAAACAGCTCCAACAAACTACCGGCTTAATTTTAACTACTGGGCCAACCGGCTCTGGAAAAACGACCACGCTTTACGCTTGCATTAAAAAAATCTCCACTCCAGAAATTAAAGTTATCACCATTGAAGATCCCGTGGAATATCATTTGTCTGGCATTGAACAAACCCAAATTAAACCAGAAGAGGGCTATGATTTTGCGTCGGCTTTGCGGTCTGTGATGCGCCACGATCCTGATGTAATTTTAGTTGGTGAAATCCGCGATCGCGACACAGCCAGCATTGCCATTAACGCTTCTTTAACTGGTCATTTAGTTTTATCTACCGTGCACACCAACGACGCGGCTGGCGCTGTGCCGCGAATGATAGACCTTGGCGCGTCTATGACTAATTTGCCAGCCGCCCTGGACTTAGTAATGGCGCAACGATTAGTGCGCCGGCTATGCCCTGAATGCGCCACCAAAATTAAATTGGGCGACGCCCGATATGCCATAATAAAAAATGGCTTACGCGGTCTTAATTTTAAAAAAATAGAGATAGACGAATTTAGTGCGAATACTCAAGCGCGCCAACCCAACCCTCAAGGATGCAGCGCCTGCAATTTTACGGGATTTAAAGGCCGGGTGGCTGTATTTGAATTATTTTTAGTTGACGAAGAAATTGAAAAATTAATTTCTCAAAATCCAACCCATTCTGAAATGCTGGCCGTGGCTCGTAAAAAAGGCATGACCACTATGGCCCAAAGCGGCTTAATTAAAGTTTTGCAAGGCGTGACAACCATTGAAGAAATTGAAAGGGTCTTAGGGGCGATTTAAATATCCCCCACCCCCCTTGCAAGGGGGGTGGGAATCAATCGCGTGCTCCTTCCCTCTCGCAAGGGGGAAGGCTGGGATGGGGGGCACTAACCCCCTTGAAAACAGGGAACCACAAAACAACCAAACAAAAAAGCCAGTTCTGCGAATTCACAAAACTGACTTGCCGTTATGACCTGCCCGCCATCTGCCATTTAAGAAATCTAAAATATAGTTATTCTAACCACCAATCTGTAGGCAAGACTCTAGCATGGGAACCAGAGTTTAGGATTTTCCTGAGGAACGCCTCAGCCGAAACCAAAACGCCCTAAAACTAAGATAAAATCCCCAAGGAGACCCGTGGTTTATTTAAAAAAAATAAAGAATCCCCTTTGCCTACAGATTGTTGATTAGAAAAACAAAAAGAGCATCAACTTGGCCTATCCTTATTTACGGCTGTAATTTTAGCATATCTGACTGATTCTGTCAAGGACTTTCCGTCTACAGTCGACTGCCTGTAGACTGTAAGCCGTAGACCGCAGACTAATCATGCTCACTTCTCCCAAAGAAAAACCAGAAGACCAAAAATTGGACTTGACCTTGCGGCCAAAGAGTTTTAACGACTTTATTGGCCAAGACAAAATTAAAAATAATTTATTAATTCTTTTGGAAGCAGCCAAAAGACGCCGAGAGCCGCCCGAACACTTGCTGTTTTACGGCAGTGCCGGTCTTGGCAAAACCACTTTGGCCTGCTTGGTGGCCGAGTACCTTGACGCTAAAATTAGAATCACCGCGGGGCCATCAATTGAACGTGCCGGGGATTTGGCCGCTATCTTAACCAGCTTGCAGCCCGGTGAAATTTTATTTATAGACGAATGCCATCGGCTCAATAAGGTAATTGAAGAAATTTTGTATCCGGCCATGGAAGACTACAAGCTGGATATTATTATTGGCAAAGGCCCGGGCGCGAGAATTATGCGCTTGGACTTAGCACCCTTTACTTTAGTTGGCGCTACCACGCGCATTGGTTTAATTTCATCACCTTTAAGGTCGAGGTTCGGCGCTACTTATCATTTAGATTTTTACGACGATCAAGATATTCAGACAATCATTAAGCGGTCAGCACAAATTCTTAATACTCAAATAACCGAGCAAGGATGCCAAACAATTGCCAAATGCAGCCGCCACACGCCGCGCGTGGCTAACCGCTTGCTCAAACGCGTCCGCGATTATGCTCAAGTCAAAGCTGATGGCCAAATCACGCCAGAGCTTGCCAAAACCGCCTTAACTATGCTAGAGATTGACCATCTGGGACTTGAATTAATTGACCGTAAAATTTTGCACACCTTAATTACAAAATTCAAAGGCGGACCAGCTGGCATTCAAGCGCTGTCAGCCATTACCAACGAAGAGCCCGACACCATAGAAGACGTTCACGAACCGTATTTGTTACAGCTTGGGTTTATTCAGCGCACGCCCCAAGGCCGCGTAGCTACGCATTTGGCATATAAACATTTGGGTATTAACATTAATTCCCGAACAAGTCAGCAAGGATTAATTTAACAACCATGGAACCAGAATACCATCTTTTATCTTTTTTACTTTTAGCAATAATTCTTATCACCCTTACTGGCTACTACCAAATAACCGATCTCAGATCAGCACAACCACTTTACTTAATCATTCTTCTTTTATTGGGGAGTGTTTTTGTGGATCTTGACCACTGGTTTGATTTCTGGTATCATTGGCGCCAGAATCATAGCTCAACACGACAATTTGGCTTAAGTGATTTTTTCATTCCTCAATCCTATACTGACTCGACTAAAAAAGCATTTGTGATTTTTCATGGCTGGGAATGGATAATCGGAATTTTCATTTGTCTGTGGTGGTTTGGCTGGCCATTATGGCTTTTAGCTTTATGGCTCGGGCTTTTATGCCATTTAGCGCTTGATCAGCTGGCCAATAAAGATATTAAGCCGTGGGGCTATTTCTGGACGTATCGAATAGTGAAAAAATTCCAAATTCTGAAATGATTTTAAAAAAGCAATTTACGAATTTACAAAGGAGGACATTAAAATGTCTGCAGATGTTATCGTTGGCCTTAGTTTTGGTATAGAGTTTAAAAACGATAAATACGTGCCTGGCATTACCAATGAATGTATTGCCCAAATCATTAAGAAGCAATCAACGCCTTCATCAATTCCCGTAATCGCTCAGTGGCCTGTTGTTGAAGCGTTATCCCAAAAAGGCATTCTGGTTTTTGAGAACATTGAAGGATTCATTTCAACAGGACAAGTGATTGAAGAAGTGGCGCGAAAAATGCAACAGCAGGAATGGCACAATGCCATTGTTGTCACCCACCCCCATTTAATCAGACGGGCACTATCATGCTTTAAAAAATTGGGAATCAATGCTACCCCCGCCCCAAATCTAGATAGCATTCCCTATAACAGAAATTCCAAACACTGGTGGAACCGACGACGATTTTATTGGTTTTTCTGGAATATGATTGACTGGGCTTACTCTAAAGCCGTCGGCTGGGTTTAGATAAAAACATAGAGCAGAGATAAAATCCCCCAAAATAGGATAAATCTCTGCTTTTTATTTTATAACCACCAAAAGGGCATGGCATACACGCAAAAGATATGATAAAATAAAATCAACGAACAAAAAAATCAACGAACAAAAAAATGAAACTATTTAATTTTTAATTTATCAACATTAAAAACTACCACTCAATCATAATGTTTCTTTTTGGAGGGTGTTTTTTAATTTTTAATAATTGTTTTGCTAAAATAGAAATTACCGAAATAATGTATAATTTGCCTGGCGCTGATGACAAACATGAATGGGTGGAAATTTACAACAACAGCGCCAAGGCAATTGACTTAACTGGCTGGAAATTTAATGACGGTGATACAATAACCGATCACATCCTTAATGCCCCGCCAAAAAATAATAGCCGCGGCTCTTTGGTTTTGGCGATCGGCGAATACGCCTTACTGGCTGGTGATGCCGGCACCCTAACAACCGATTTGCCAGCTTATCAAGGAACGATTATTGATACAATTTTAGATCTGAAAAACTCCTCCAGCACATTGAGTATTTTTGATAATAACGGGAACTTAATAGATAACGTTTTTTATAATTCTGACTGGGGCGCCGCTGGCAATGGCAAAACCTTAGAAAAAAATATTCAAGGCCAATGGCAAGAGTCAGCGACTGACGGCGGGACACCCGGAATGGCTAACAACTTACCACAAACAGCTGACCGCGCACAACAAACGGCAAACAGCCAACAACAGACGGCGACTGACGACCGTCTACCGTCTACAGTCGACAGCCCATCGCCGACTGACGAACCAGAATACAAAAAATATTCCGATAAAATCTATATCAACGAATTTATTCCCAACCCCGTAGGCAACGACCCAGACAACGAATGGATTGAATTAATTAATTTGGATTCTGAAATTAT
>MNWF01000003.1:6728-6999 GCA_001872305.1 Parcubacteria group bacterium CG1_02_40_25
GAAATTATTGATTTATCTGACTGGCAAATTAGCGACAACGCCACCAGCACTAAACCATTTACAATTCCTGAAGCAACTTTAATTCAGCCAAACGAATTGTTATTGTTTAAACGGCCCCAAACTAAAATCGCCTTGAATAATAATGGCGACACGGTTAAATTATTTTATCCTAACGCCGATCTATCTCAAGAAATCAATTATGCTGATTCTCAAGAGGGCTGGTCAGTGGCGCGCGAAAAAGACGAGGACTATGCTTGGACTAGCGAGCCTA
>MNWF01000036.1 GCA_001872305.1 Parcubacteria group bacterium CG1_02_40_25
CGAGTTTTGATTAACACAAGGTTCGGGGTTGCCACGCCTCGGCTCGCAATGGCAACGTTATTTGTGGTAATTAAAAAAATCTGTAGAACTTTTTGTATCTGCGGATTTTTTGTTATGATAGTAAATTTTCTGGGTCAATGTCAATAAGCCAGAATTTGGGGATAATGCCTAACAAAATTGGCAATTTGGGCATAATCTTAGGATCGGTTTTTAAGATTATTTGCCAGATGTATTGATTTTTAATTTTTGGGATGAAGCCGGGCGCTGGGCCAAGAATTTTAATTTTATCAGGCACTTTAATGATAGCGCGGTCTAATTTGGCTTTAAGGATTTGGGCTTGTTCTTTGGCAAAGGTATTGTTTTTGTGTTTAATAGTTAATTTAACTAAATGGGAAAACGGCGGATAAAAAAAATGGGCGCGATTTTTAATTTCTTGGCGATAAAATAATTGATCGTTGTTTTGGGCGATGGCTTGAATAGCGCAGTTCTTGGGATTGTATGACTGGATGAGGAAAGTTGTCATTCCGGGCTCCGACCCGGAATCCACGGCGTTAATACTTGATCCTGAAATAAATTCAGAATGACGACTAATGAATTCGGCATGACGACCAACGAGCTCAGATCGACATAGTAGGCGCTGTAATCTTTTAAGTGTTTGCCAAGCGCGCTCGGCCGCGTGAAAATCTGGCAAATTCAACTGTCGGTCAATATTAACAATGCTAATAAAATCAGCTGTAAAATCGGGTGCTAAATTAAAAATTAAAGCGGTGCTGACTAAAATATCAATTTGGTTGTCTTGCCATGCTGTAAGGATTTTTTGTTCGTCTTGGGGCTTGGGCGCAATGGTTTTATCTAAAATTGCGATTTTAGCTCGGGGAAATAATTGTTGTGTTTGCGCTAATAATTTTTGCGTGCCGCTGCCAATGGTTTTGAGCCAGTGGCTGGAACAGTGAGGGCAAGCGGTTGGCGCGGGTTGTTGATAATTGCAGTGATGGCAAGCGAGTTGGCTTATTGATGTGTGATTTCGAGTCTCAGGAATCTCGACTTTAGTCGTAGATGGGTCTCTGGTTAAAGCCATGACTCCAGGGCGATAGTTCTGATGTGTTATCAGGGGGACACTGCAATTCGGGCAATTAATTGTTTGACCGCAATCGTGGCATAAAAGTGCGGACGCCGTGCCCTTGCGGTTGATAAAAAGTAAAATTTGTTTTTTTTGTGACAGCAAATCGCTGATTTTTTGTTGCAAGGCGCGGCTAAGCAAAAGATAATTGCCAGCCTTGATTTCACGGCGAAGATCAATGACTTGAGTTGGGGGTTGTGAGTTGCAGGTTGCGGGTTGGACGATGGGTGATGTGGAGTTTTGGTGTGTCTCTATTGATGGCGTAGCAGAAGCTAAAATAATTTTGGCATCGATTAGCTCTGCCAATTTTAAAGCGACATCGCGACTATTTAAATATGGTTTTTGATCATACGATTTATAAAAAGGACTGTGCTCATCGTTAATAATAATTAGTCCTAAATTTTGCGCTGGTGCCAGAATAGCCTGACGAGTGCCTAAAATAATTTTGGCTTCATTATTTCTGACCATGAGCCAATTCAAAAAATATTGTTTTGGCGTTAAGCGACTATGAAAAATGACTGGTGTTTGATTGAATTCTTTTTCAATATCAATCTGCCATTTTTTTATTTGATGGATTTCGGGCACTAAAAGAATTGTTTGTTGGTTTGTATCCAATGCGTGTTTAATTGTTTGTATTATTATTTCGTTTTGCGATGCAGTGTCGCTTGATAAGTTAGCGGGTTGCGGGTTGCGGGTTGTGGGTTGGCGACGATCAATTGGCGATGACGCTAGACCAAAATTTATATTGGCTAATTTTTTTATGTCTGGTAAAAAACTTTTGAGCACGCGGCCAAGCGGCGCAAAGTAATATTGGCTGGTCCATAGGGCTAATTGAATTTGTGCCGGTGGTAAAATAGCTTGAGAATTAATTACATAGCTGATCGGCCGCATTCCGTAAGATGTTTGTTTGACTAAAGATTTTGCTTGTCTTAAAGATTTAATTTTTAGAACTAAACCCGGCGTTTGACGCTTGAAAAGCGGCACCATTACTAAACAGCCCGCAGCTAACTTTTTCGAAGTAAAATAAGTTAGAATCTGTGGGTTGGGACGGGGAATCGCGGTAATGGGAGCAATAGCAGCAAGATACATAGGATCAAATTTTCAATTTTCAATTTCTAATTTTTATTTATAATGTCATTCCGGACTCGATCCGGAATCCACGTCGTTGATACTGGATGCTGAAATTAGTTCAGCATGACTCTTTGTCGTTTTTTCGTTTTATAAAAAAAGTAAGCGCGCCGGCGGTAACCGATGCTCCTGCGAATTGATACATCAAATCGTCCGCGCTGTCAAAGCGATTGCCTATTTTATCAGTGCCGGTAAAATAATCTTCAAAGTATTCCTCAAATTCATAAAGCATGCCAAAAGATATTGATAAATTAATCGCGAAAATTGCCAGCCAAATCAATGGTAATTTAATTTTGCCTAATCTTTGCCAGTGTTGAAGGAGCGCGAATAAAACCGCGACCGTGCTAATACCGCCAAAAAAATGGGCGAATTTATCATACCAAAACCATTGGCTATAAAAACTAGTTAAATTTCCCAAAAGGTCAATATATAAAGAAATAAGCATTAAAATACCGGCTTGGGCCGCTAGATATTGAGAACCCGATTTTTTAAGCGCGCGGTTGAGTAAAAACCAAGTGAGCCAGCCCAAAATCGCTGGCACAGCCATAGCCAGCCAGCTAAAATGAAGTTTAAACTGAAGAACTTGAGCAAAATTTAGCAGTTCAAAACTGGTCAGGAACGCGAAAAGAAGATGGGGGATAAGAGATAGTAATGGGAACATATAAATTTGTTTTACAATATGAGATTATTTGCTATAATGCCAGTATGAATCATCGAATTTTTATTGCTATTAAATTGCCTGATGATATTAGGCGAGAGGTTATGGCTTGGCAGGATAGCCATCGCGATTTAGCTATGCATTGGGTCGGCCCGAAAAGTTTGCACATTACAGTGGTATTTTTTGGTTATGTTGATGATGACCAATTAGATCGCTTGCGCGAGATTTCACGGCAGGTGGTTAGTCAATTTGAATCAATGGAAGTTGAATTTGAAAAGATTGCTTACGGCACCAATTATGACATTAAACCATCTGATTTGTCAATTTTACGTTATCAGCCACCGCGCTTGATTTGGCTAATGGGTCTGTATAGCGAGCGCTTAGAACAAATGCAGCAAAAATTGGTTTCGGCTTTATTGCGTGTGGCGAGTCCCGAATTTTATGAACGTGATCGCCGGCATTTTAAGCCGCATATTACTTTGGGGCGAACCGATGAACGAAGATGGCGCCAGCAAAAAGAAATTCCGTGGATTGACGATAAAATGCCAATGAAATTTATGGTTAAAAGTGTGGAAATTATGGAAAGCCGGTTGCGGCATAGCGGGGCGGAGTATCAAATAGTGGAAAGTATTAAATTAGAAAGTTTAAATAAGTTATAGTTATTGGGGTGTTCGGTTAACGAGTTAGTGGGTTGGCGAGTTGCAATCTTACTTATGTTGTATTATCTCTTTGTTGTTATTTAACCCGTCAACTCGTTAACACGTTAACTTGATAACTATTTTGGCAACTGTAATATTATAAATAATAAAAAACTCCCCGTGATCATTTGTTGATGGGGGAGTCGTTGTGGACTTGGCAATAATTAAGGATCACTCGGACCGGCGAACGATAACTGCATATTTTCAAATTCAAGGAAGTGCCACTCGGCCGCTATGGGGCGTATCTCGTGTTTTGCTATGACTTCTTCGATGAATTTCTTGTCCCCTGTCACCATTTCAGCATCTTCGGCAATCATAGTAATCACCAGTTTAGTTATGCGTCTTATCGGTTGGGGTCTGATTTGTTGAAGAGCCGTGCTTTCAATATCGGAAATGGCTGGAAAGACATTAGCGAATTGCATAAGCTCAGCGTGAGCCATGGCGAGCATTCCTCGATCGTGTGCGGTGCCAAATTCAAAATTGAGATGAGCTCAGAGTAAAATCTTTTTTGCCATTTTTATTCCTCCGTTTTGTTTGGGATTAAGCGCGTGGCTTCGATTTGAAACCACTCTTGATCCACAATATTATTTGGACTTAGAATGCTCATGATAGAATTAATGGTGGATTCAATCTTAATAGAAGACGTGATGAACTTTATTTCCATGATGCGTTCGAAATCTATAAGAATAACTTCTTTATTGGAATGGCAAACATTATCGGGGTTCAACGATTCTCGCCAAATGTTAAGCTGTTGGCCAGGACGAATACCTGTTTCGGTCTTAATGTAGCCAATAACAAGAAAATGGTTATCAGGATTTTCTTCCATATCTATTCCCTCCAAAGAAAACGTGGTTAAATGAGCTGTTTATTAATGCGCCTATTTATAAATCACTATAAGAATTATGTCAATAGATAAAGTATTAAAAATTCATTTTATCGGGATTGGTGGGATTGGGGTTTCCGCTTTGGCGCGGTTGTTTTTGCTTGGTGGCAAGGACTGGGTGATGAAAAATTTTGGTAAGGTTTTAGATGCGCAGACTGCGATTGGCGCTGAAAAATTTTTAATTACAGGATCTGATTTGGTAGAATCAGAAGTGGTTTTGGACTTACGGAAATTAGGGGCAGAGATTGCGGTGGGGGTGCATAAAAAAGAAAATTTGTGTCTTTGTCATGCTGAACTAGTTTCAGCGTCCAGTATTAACGTCGTGGATTCCGGCTCGGCCATGCCCCGTATGGTGCGTGGCGCGGCGGCCGGAATGACAATCACAGACAACCCCGACCTTATTGTTTACTCCGCCGCCGTGCCTAAAGATAATCCAGAATTAAAAGAGGCGAAAAAACTAAAAATTCTTTGCCTATCTTACGCGCAGGTAGTTGGTGAATTAACTAAAAAAATGTTCACGATTGCGATTTCTGGTATGCACGGCAAAAGCACGACCACCGCTATGCTGGCGCTCGTTTTAGAAAAAGCAGGGCTTGACCCCACGGTAATCATTGGTACCAAATTAAAGCAATGGGATGGAGCTAACGCAAGGTTAGGCAAAAGTCAGTATTTAGTGATAGAGGCCGATGAATGGCAAGCATCATTTTTAAATTATTGGCCGAAAATTATTGTTTTGACAAATATAGAAGAAGAGCATCTGGATTATTATCGGGATTTGCCTCATATTATGAAAATTTTTCAAGAGTATTTGGGACATTTACCGGCTGATGGATATTTGGTGGCGAACGGAGATGATGAGAATATCAAGAAAATTTTTAATTTTCAATTTCTAATTTCTAAACAATTTCCAACTTCTAATTCTAAAAACTACGAACTAAAAACTAAAAACTTTTCATGGTTTTCACTAAGACAGATAGAGGCGAAAGAGCTAAGGCGAGTATTGCAAATTCCTGGCCAGCACAATATAAGTAATGCCTTGGCTGTTTTGAGCGCGGCGCGGATTTTGGGCGTTAAAGACGAAATTATTTTTCAGGCCTTATCGGAATTTACCGGCACCTGGCGTCGTTTTGAGGAGTCGTATCTAAAAATTAAAAACTATAAATCGAAGATGGTGAGCGGGGGCAAGCCACTAAAAATTATTTCTGATTACGGTCATCACCCCACGGAAGTCAAGGCCACCTTACAAGCAGCCAAAGAAAAATATCCTGATAAAAAAATCTGGGTTTTATTTCAGCCGCACCAATATCAGCGAACTTATTATTTATTTGATAGATTTGTCGATTCTTTTGACCAAGCCGATGGTCTGATTTTAATGAAAATTTATGATGTGGCTGGCCGTGAAACTAAAGAACTAAAACAAAAAGTGAGTAGCGCTAAATTAGCTCAAGCAATTCGCGAACGCGATCAAAGGCGTGGCGTTGTCAGGCCGATCTTGACCGTTGATGATTTAGACCAGGCCAAAAAGTTAATCGTAAGTAATGTAGTAGAGGCAGATATTTTAATAGTCATGGGCGCCGGAGACATCTATAAAATTTTAAATTCTACATTCTAAAAACTAAAAACTACGAACTAAAAACTTAGGTGGTTTTCCACACCTTTGCCATTTGGCGAGAAGATTTTTAGTGTTATAATACATAATTATGGAGGGTAAGCGTTTTCTTCTTTAAAAATTTATGATTAAAAAATATTGTTGTTAGCAAGAGGCATTTGGCGGTTCAAAATTCCTTTTGACTAACAGTAATTATTTAAATAGTTTATGTCTACGACATCAATTATTATTATCGGGGCAGTGCTGGTTGTTGCCCTAGTTGTTATTTTAATTATGATGAAACGAAAGAAAAGCAGCGCGGTTCCAGTAGTAACGCAAGAAGCGCCTCAAGCTATGCCAATGGCAGAAGCGGTGCCTCAAACTCCAGAATCGGTGACGAGTGAGCCAGCAGTTAGCGAATCTAGCGACCAAGATCTATAGTAAAAATTAACCTCCTTGCTTTTTAAAGTAAGGAGGTTTTAGTTAGCGTGATGTAATAAGGATTTTTATTAATTAAGACCGTAGAAAAACCCCCATATAATTTTCTGAAAACGCCAGAAAAAGATTGAGTTTTCCACGCTTCATTAAACGTAGGTTTTATGC
>MNWF01000043.1 GCA_001872305.1 Parcubacteria group bacterium CG1_02_40_25
GAAAAGGCCAAACATTGAGCATAAGTTCGGAGAAGGGAAAAACTATCATTGCTTAGGAAGGGCCAAATACTGGGGACGATTAAAAATTCACATTCAATCATTGCTGGTTTATCTAACTATGAACTTAAAAAAGATTGTTAATTTTTTATTGCCCGCTCCGTCTTAAAAGTTGGAAAGAACCGTCAAATTTCTTCCAAAAGTCAAATAACAATCAAATATCAATCACTATTCAACCAATTATTCTCAAACACTTGGAATCAAGGCAACTTGGCTCTAAATATCTGGGAACAATGACAGAAGTATCCTGAAAATTATTAGTGTTTTTCTACGGTCTCAATCCTGTCTCCTCTGTTGTGTGGCTGTATGATGTTGACGAGATTTTCTTCATCTTTATCGGCGCGATGGCCAGCTTTTACTAAGCTGAGAAGAAAGATGAAGAAAAAGCAAAAAACTAATCCAGTTATGAAAAATAAAAATATTAACATTTTTATTCCCCCTTTTTAGATGTGTTTTTTGGTTTATTCTGGCGGCGAAGCCAGAGCCAAAAAACAATAAATGCGCCAATACTTAAAAAAGTCAAATTTAGCAGGATATGGCCTGCCCAGCCGATAACCATTGTTGATTACATCCTCCTCTAATTTAAATTAAAATTAACTACCCCATATCCAACCCCAAATGGTCCTTCGTAGGACAAAATCTGGGGAGAGTATTTAAAACTTGAAAGAACGCCTAACAAAATTATGATTGATCGTAAGCCGCACTCCCCGGCTACCTCAATCAAGTTCGCATCTAAATAAAGGATACCACTAACATTATTATTTGTCAAGAGGGAAATAATTTTTTTGTCAAATTCTTGGCCACGCGGCGAATAACCAGCTGGCGCCTCGGGAGTTAGGCGGTGTGATAAATCCCCAGAAGCTATTACGGCGATTTTATCTGGGCTTGTTTTGATGATTTTGCCAATAATTTGACCAAAAGCAAAATGAGTTTTGATGTCAAGCAACGAATAAGTAATAACAATAAGTTTTGGCAGTTTAGTAATTTTTTGACAAAGATGATATAGCGGAACCAAAACGCCATGATCTAATTCTGATGCTTTAACTAAAACAGTTGGTATCCCATCCTGATCAGCTGAACTTTTTATTTTATCAGTTAACTTCGAATTATTATTAAGCTGTATTTTGATTTCAGGATGGCCAAATTGATAGAAGTTACCATATAAAAGATTTCCCTCTCTCTTTCCCGTAGGAAGGGGGAGGGCGAGGGGGGGGGATGGGAATAAAATCGTTATTTCATCGGAGTGGATTTGTCCATGGGGGGTAATTACAATAACAGTATCGGGCTTGGCAACATTAAAATAATCAGCCAATTTTTTCATGGCTGAAATAGTTTTTTGGCATTTCTTAATCTGCGTACCCCCAATTTCGGGAATGATAATTGGCGGATGCGGACAAATTGACGCGAAAGATAACATATCAAAAACTAAATTACAAATAACAAATTACAAATAAATTCCAATAATCAATAGTCAAAATTTTAAAAAATAGTTTGTAATTTAAAATTTATTTGTCATTTATAATTTGAATTTTTGTGATTTTAACCAAGAACGATATCCAATTTTTCTCCGCATTTATCGCAAACACCATCTTTGTCTATCCGGACAACTTCATATCCTTGTCGGTCAATCATTTTAGCTTTACATTTTGGGCAATAGGTATCTTCAGAAGCCAGACCCGGTACATTGCCCGAATACACATATTTTAAGCCAGCTTTGAGCCCCGTGTCGCAGGCAAGCTCTAAAGTTTCTACGGGCGTGCGAGGTAAATCGTGCAAGCGAAAAGAAATTTCTGGTTCAAACTGGCTAATGTGCCAAGGCGTTTCTTTGCCTAAATCATTGGCAATAAAATAAGCCATTTTGCTAAACATCTCTTCAGAATCAGATAGCGTCGGGATGCTTAAGGTGGTAATTTCTAACCAAACGCCAGCTTTTTTAAAAGCGCGTAAATTTTCTAAAATTGGTTCAAGCCGTGCTCCGCAATGTTGATGATAAGATTCATCATCAAAAAATTTTAGATCAACATTAATAGTGTCTAAATAGGGTAATATAAGTTCACGAGTTTGCGGGCTCATAAAACCATTAGACACCCAGCAGTTTTTTAAGCCAATCGCGCGCGCCAATTTCATTGTGTCTAAGGCGTATTCTAAATAAACTGTGGGTTCGGTGTAGGTGTAAGAAATACTGGGGCAGATATTATCTCGGGCTTTTTTAGTGATTTCTTGGGGCAGTAATTTTTCGCCAAGCGTCATGATTTCTTTGGTGGACAGTTTTTCTTTAGCTGATTGAGAAATTTCCCAGTTTTGACAATTAGAACAATTTAGGTTGCAACCCAGTGTGGCTATAGAAAAAGTTTGGCTCCCAGGTAAAAAATGGAAAAATGGTTTTTTCTCAATCGGGTCAATTTGGCTGGCAATAGCTTGGCCATAAGTTAGCAAAACCAATTCGCCGTCTTTGTTGCCACGCACCCCGCATTTGCCGCGATATCCGGGCTTAATAACGCAATAATGACTGCACGTTTGGCAACGCACTAAATTATCATTTAATTTTTCGTAAAGATAAGCTTGTTTTTGCATGGTGTTAAAGAATTAAGAATAGAGAATTAAGAATAAAGGGGGGAAAAACATTGTTTGTAATTCGCGTCGCTTAATTCTTAATTCTTTATTCTTGCTTCTTGTTTCCATTTTACCATTGACAAAACAACAAGGCAAGCCCCGAAATTTATCATCAGATTTTTAAATTGACGAGAAAGGGAATTTAAGATAAGATAAAAACAAATTATGAATGATGAATTTAGAATTAAGAATTAAGAATTAAAAAGTGTAGATAGTAAGCGTAGGCGAGTCATTGAAAATTAGAAATTAAAAACTGAAAATTTTAGTATATGGATTTTGTTCAAAATGAGCATAAAATTTTAGAATTTTGGCAAAAGAATCGGATTTTTGAGAAATTGCGCCAAAAAAATAAAGGTAAAAAACCCTGGTCGTTTTTAGATGGGCCAATTACCGCTAATAATCCCTTAGGCGTACATCATGCTTGGGGTAGGACACTTAAAGATTTGTTTCAAAGGTATTGGGCTATGAAAGGCTATGATCAGCGTTTCCAAAATGGTTTTGACTGCCAAGGTCTTTGGGTAGAAGTTGAAGTGGAAAAAGAATTAGGTTTTAAAAATAAAAAAGACATTGAGCGTTATGGCATTGAAAAATTTGTGGCTAAATGCGAAGAAAGAGTTCATAAATATTCAATGCTTCAAACTCGTCAATTAATTCGTTTGGGCCAGTGGTGTGATTGGGGCGACTGGAATACAGATTTGGCAGACCCTAACTGGCTAGACAAAAGCCATTCTTATTATACAATGTCAGACGAAAATAATTACGCGATTTGGCATTTTTTAAAAAAGTGCTTTGATCAATGCTTGCTATACAAAGGTCATGATGTAGTGCCGTGGTGTCCAAGATGCGGTACTGCCATTTCCCAGCACGAAATTTTAACTGAAGAATATAAAGAATTAACGCATCAGGCGGTGTTTGTAAGATTTAAGACGATAGATCCTCGGGTTAAACCCGAGGATGACAAAACTACCTATTTTTTGGTGTGGACAACAACGCCTTGGACATTGCCAGCCAATGTATTTTTATCAGTACATCCTGATTTAATTTACGCCAAAGTCAAAGACAGCAAAGGCGATATCTATATTTTATTAAAAGATAAGGCCGATTTAATTAAAAATGGTCAAATTTTGGAAACATTTGTAGGCAAAAAGTTAGTCGGTTTAAAATATCAAGGTATATTTGATGAATTATTAGCCGTTAAAGAGTCGCTAAAAAATTATCAGCACCAAGTTTATTTGTGGAAAGATGTAACTCAAGAAGAAGGCACTGGTATTGTGCATTCGGCGCCCGGTTGCGGCCAAGAAGATTTTGCTCTGGGGGAAGAATCGGGTTTGCCGGTGATAAATCCTACTGATGACGAAAGTCGTTATTGTGAAGGTTTCGGTGAATTAACTGGTAAATTTGTAGGCGCGGCCACAGTGCGTGAATGGGTTTTTAATGATTTATCACAAAAAGGTTTAGTTTATAAAATAAAAGATTACACGCATCGTTATCCAACTTGTTGGCGGTGTAAGAGCGAGCTGATTTTTCGTCTAGTGGATGAATGGTATATTTCAATGACTTCGTTATTGAAATCAAAAATCAAAAATCCTGCCTGCGCATCTTCATATCTTCGTTGCCGCTCCGAGCTACGGGCTTCGGCGGGCAGGCAAAAATCAAAAATTACGAATGACCTAAGAAAAGAATTAATAATGTCTGCCAAGAAAATAAAGTGGATTCCGGATTTTTGTTTAGAACGAGAGCTAGATTGGCTAAAAAATATGCACGATTGGCTGATTTCCAAAAAGCGTTATTGGGGTTTAGCTTTGCCGATTTTTGAGTGCGAATGCGGTCATTTTGAGGTTATTGGTTCGCGAGAAGAATTACAGAAACGAGCAGTCGAAGGTTGGCGGGATTTCAATGGCCATTCGCCACATCGGCCGTGGATTGACGGGGTTAAAATAAAATGTGAAAAATGTGGCAAGCTGGTTTCGCGAATTCCCGATGTGGGGAGTCCGTGGTTAGACGCTGGCATTGTGCCATTTTCAACAATGAGCCGTGATAATCGGTCGCAAAATATACCGTATTTTCATAATCAAAAAGCAGAGTGGCGACCATGGTTCCCCGCGGAATTGGTTTGTGAATCTTTTCCCGGGCAATTTAAAAATTGGTTTTATGTTTTGTTGGTAATGAGTCAGGTTTTAGAAAAAAAACCGCCGTTTAAAACTTTATTGGGCTACGCGTCAGTGGTGGATGAAAAAGGTGAGGAAATGCATAAGTCCAAGGGCAATGCTATTTGGCTTGATGAAGCTGTAGAAAAGATTGGCGCCGATGTCATGCGCTGGATGTATGTTGGCCAAAATCCAGCTTTAAATATGCGTTTTGGTTATAATATCGCCAAGGAAGCCCAAAGGAAATTGTTGATTTTGTGGAATTGTTATACTTTCTTCAATACTTACGTCAAGGAATCAAGAATTAAGAATCAAGAATTAAGCAAGACGAAATCTGAAAATATTTTAGATAAATGGATTATTTCGCGGCTCAATGGGCTTGTCAAAAATGCTACTACGATTTTGGATAAGTTTGATATGGCGCGAGCGGGCACAGCCATTGAGGATTTTTTTATCGGTGATTTGTCTTTGTGGTATATTAGGCGTTCTCGTAAAAGGTTGGCCGTTGATGCTGAAATAAAAGATAAAGTAGCGTGTGAACGAACTTTGTATAACGTTTTATTGACTTTAACTAAACTTATCGCGCCAATAATGCCATTTTTAGCTGAAGAAATGTACCAAGGATTAAAAAGCGATAAAATGCCAGAATCAGTGCATTTGTGTGATTGGTCAAAGGTAGATGCCAAATTAATTAATCGGGCGTTAGAAAAACAAATGAATTGGGCGCGCGAGGTGGTATCTTTGGCGTTAGCTAAAAGGGCGGAATTGGGGATTGCGGTAAGGATGCCATTAGCGCGCCTAAAACTAAAAGCGCAAAGCGAAAAAGGCAAAGCTACAGTTCAAAGTGAAAAGCTATTAGATTTAATCAAAGACGAGGTCAATGTGAAAAAAGTTGTTTTTGATCAAAAAATTAAAACAGAAGTTGAATTAGATACGGCGATGACTCCAGAGTTAAAATTAGAAGGTCAACAGCGTGAATTAGTGCGGCAGATTCAGGATTTACGGAAAAAAGCTAGCTTGCAAGTGAGCGATCAAGCAGTGGTGGAATACGATTTAACAGATAAAACCAAGGAGGCAATTTTCAGTTTTGATCTCGAAATTTATCATTTATTAACTACTAAATTACAAATTTTAGGTGGTATAAAAAATCAAAATCCTTTGGCTGAAAAAACAATTGAAATTGACGGCCAAAAAATTACTTTGAGGATTTTTAAGAGTTAAATGATGTGGTTGTGAAGTTGTCATCCTGAATTTGTTTCAGGATCCAGTAGGTAAGTTATCTCTAATGCGCTGGATGCTGAAACAAGTTTAGCACGACAAACGGCCAAAATGTTATCTCTGCGCAGAAAAAATAAACCCGGCTCTTTGATGAGTCGGGTTTTGGGTTTTTATTCTATTGGGTGGGGGTTCTACGATAACGAGATTTAGTTCCACGCACATTGCCTTGATGACTTTTCCATATTTCGCTGCTTTTTCGGCCAGCTTTTCTAACAGAGTTACGATGTCTGGCTCACTTGATTCTCGTTTGACTTGGCGACGATATTTGATTATTTCAACAACTTCAGAGCGGAACCAATCCCTACAACCATCGCCAAACTTTTCTATTATTTTTTCGATGACTTTCATAATCGGATCTTTCTCTTCGGGCATTTTAAACCTCCTAGTTTGATAGGGTTAATAATTTTAGGAACTGTGAAACAGGAAATTAGAAATTAACATATTTAGTGGTAATACGCGAGTTTTTTGGTTGTTTTTGGGATTTGGGGTATAATAAATAATTTGTCATTCCCGCGAAAGCGGGAATCCACGTTCGGTCGACTAATTATCGTATAGATTCCCGCTTTCGCG
>MNWF01000013.1 GCA_001872305.1 Parcubacteria group bacterium CG1_02_40_25
GAAAACCCCGGGCAAGAATCATTTTTTGGCCGGCTCAAAGAGGAATGTCAAGACGAAATGAGTGAGATCAGAAATTTCAAGGAACTGTATAAATTTATTAAAAACAAAATCAAGTATTACAATTGTCGGCGGCTACACACTAGTTTAAACAATCAAGCGCCGTTAAAATTTACTCAACAATTTATTAAAAATCTTTCCTTATCTGAGAGTAAAAAACGGTTCAGTTTTTTCAGGGGTTGACACCTAAGCGCTTTCGGATAATCATCTTCACCGAGATTATTTAGGCCCCCTCGACAAAATATAATATCAAATAATTCATCAGATACGCCTATCGCTGTTACGTCTGACAGTATGCGCTCGTCATTTTGATATGCGTCCGAAGATAGCATTCCCGGACTTTTGTCTTGAAAAACAACCTCAATTCCACTAAACACCTCCCTCATTTTACGACCGACAATTCCAGTGCCCGCCATTGAGTCCAGACAACGCAAAGAATCACCTTTAACTTTAATTTGTTCTTGAATATTTATCGCAATTTGGTTTAACGAAATAGAGTTATGAAAAGGATCGTATGATTCAAGATATTCTGGAGTTCTAATACTAAATTGGTCTTTATTTTTCATAACCTTAAACATTAAGAATGGAATCGTTGGCCCGTTGTAAAATTATTTTAATATTTTTAAATTTTAATTGTTTTATCGCTTGCTCATAAGTCAGCCAACGGAAACCAATATGCTCGTCAGAGATTTTAACTTCTTGACTTTTTGCCTCGGCTAATAAAAAAATTACGATTTTAAAAACTTTTTTTTGATTAAATTGAAAAATATATTTATCTTGAACTTTAAAACCGGGAATAAAATTTAGAGCTGTTAACCCGGTTTCTTCTTGAACTTCACGTCGCGCTGCTACTAAAACACTTTCCCCTGTCTCAATGTGGCCCTTGGGAAAATTCCAATAATCAGCTTCATGGTGCAATAATAAATATTTAATTTTTTGGCCAGAATGATAAAAAATAATCGCTCCAGCAGAAAGTTCCGGTTTCATAATTCTTAATTCTTTTTTAATAATTTCTTTAACTCGTCCCAACTCCGAACATTAATAATATCATCTGCCTCTGCCCAGCCGCGCCGCGCCTGGCTAATGCCCAGCTCCATCATCCATAATTGACTTGGGTGGTGACTATCAGTATCAATACTTAATTTTACGCCGGCTTGAACACACCGTCTAATATGCCTATCTGATAAATCCAAACGATCACAGTAAGCATCAATTTCTAAAAAAGTATTATTCTTTTTGGCCACCTTCAAAACCTGATCAAAATCTAATTGGTATCCTTCACGTTCTTGCAAGATCCGACCAGTTGGGTGCGCGATAATATTAACCAACGGATGACTAATTGCCCTAATTAAACGTTCAGTCATTGTTTGTTTATCTTGGTCCATTTGCGTATGCACTGCCGCTAAAACTACATCCAACTTAGCCAAAACTTCATCTGGCATGTCTAAAGCACCATCTTTTTGAATATTCACTTCAGCCCCTTTTAGAATTTTAATACCGCTAATTCTTTGATTAATCGTATCTATTTCTTTCATTTGGCTTAAGAGCCTTTTGGCATCTAGGCCGTTGGCGATCTTCAAATCTCCAGTATGGTCAGTAATCACGATATATTTACGTCCCAATTTTTTAGCTACCTTAGCCATTTCTTCAATAGACACTGATCCATCTGACCAATCAGAGTGCATTTGCAAATCGCCTAATACCTCATCATAACCAATAAGACACGGTAAGCTGTTTTTAACGCCCCGCGCCTCCTGGATAGCCGCTTCAATCTCCCCGGTATTTTCTCTAATTTCGGGTTCAAGATAGGACAAGCCCAAAGTTTCATAAATTACTTTTTCGGTTCGACTGACGATCTTGATCTCTTTTTTGCCGTCCAATCGCCACAAACCATACTCATTAAGCTTAAAACCCTTAGCTTGAGCTAAACGGCGCAAAGCGATATTATGGTCTTTGGAGCCAGTAAAATACTGCAAAGCCGCCCCGAAAGAGCTTAACTTAATCACTCGTAAATCCACATTAAACCCATCACGCCAACGTACTGACGCTTTAGTTGCGCCTCGACCCCAAATTTTTTCCACACGCGGAAAACTAGTAAAAAACTTGATTACCTTAACTGGTTTATTCGTTGCCACTAATATATCAAGATCGCCAATAGTTGGCAAGCGCCGTCTGGCTGAACCCGCCATCTCAACTTGCAAAACTTCAGGCAATCCTTTGAGTAATTCTACCAGCTCTTTGATTACTGGCAAAATATGACCTAATAAAAAACGTCCACGACTGCGCTTAATAAATTCAATACTCCGCAAAATATTATACTGGACCTTTTCTCCAAAACGCGGCAAACTCCTAATCTTACCCGTCCGGGCCGCCCTTTCTAAATCATCAAGGGTTTTTATTTTTAATTTATGGTACAAAACTTTAATCATTTTTGGCCCCAAGCCACGAACCGAACCTAAAGTATCAAGATCAAATGGAAATTCTTTATGTAATTTGTCAAATTCAACAACTTTTTTGCTTTTAATGTACTCCTCAATCTTCAGAGCTAGACCATGGCCTATGCCCGGGATTTTTTCTATGGATCTAAGCCCGCTTTGTTGGTAAAGCATTTCCACGTCTTCAGTCATTGATTCTAGTGTTCTAGCGGCTCGTAAATAAGCCGTAGACCTAAAAGATTCTTCGTCATTCATTTGAAGATATTCTGACATTAAATAAAAAATTTTAGCAATCTCTTGATTAATCACAGATCAAGCTAATTTATCAAATTTACCAACTGGCGATGGCGATAAATTGTGTTTATCTGGAGAAATCATCCGATTTTTTGCTAAAAGCGGTATTAACCCGCCCACCAGGGCAATGGTGCCAGATAAAACATACAACGATTGAAAAGAAAAATGCGACACGTAAAGACCCCCCAAAACACCAGCAATTCCGACCCCCAAACCAATGGCTGTTGATTCTAAGCTCCAGTCGAACGCTTCTCGCCCCTTATCTATGTGTCGCGTAAAAATACCGCACCAAGCTGGTATTGCCATAGCCATAGCTATGGCATTAATCGCTTGCAAAAGATAAATATGCCACGGTTCTTTAACAAACGCAAAAAACAAAGTGCCCACACTCATAACCATCAAGCCGATCTCTAAAAACCAAAAATCATCAATTTCTCCATGATTTTTATCCAGCCAATGCGCCAAAGGCACCTGTAAAAGAGATTTAAAAATCCAATAAATTCCAACGGCAAAACCAACCACCCTGACACTGCCCCCATGGATTTGCCCAGTGACAAAAATCGCGAAAATAGGCGCTGTTAATCCTAAAGCGGCGTTAAAAATTAGATCAGAAAAAATTAGAGTTTTAACTACTTGATTAATATGCATAGATTTTTGAATTAATCTAAAAAAATGATGCTGTTGCCCTATGGGGTTCGCCCTCCATTAAGATTATTTAAGAAACTCTTCATACTAGCTTGCAAAACGACCAAAATACCTAGGGATACCGGAATCATTTCCGCAAAACGCATGACCAACGCGTATGCCAGGCCTTGTTGAGCACCAAGCCCCAAAAGCACGAAAAGAAAGGCTTGCGAAGATTCAAAACCGCCAAGCCCTCCGGGGAAAGGCAAAAAATAAATTAAAAAAGTTGAACTCAAAATTATAACAACACCAATCAGGCCTATCTGCTGATTGCTAACAAATAAAATCACTAAATAAACACGCGCCACAACACTTGCCATTCTCAAAATAGTTAAAAAAATTACCGGTAAAAAAAATGGGTTCTTAAAACTAAAAAATCTATGCACAACTTGTTCCATTTCGTCAACATGGCCGGCGATCTTTTGCCAAAGCTGGCTCTTAGATAAATGGAATAATTTGGCTAACGTACTTATAAAACCCTGGCGCCTAATCATTCGGTAATAACCCGCTCCGATAACCGCCAAAGAAAGCGTAACAATTATTATTATCATCATCCTTAAAGGGAAAGACAAGGCATGTTGCCAAAATAACATAATGACTCCTAAAATAACTATTATCAAATTTGCGGTAGCATCAAAAATCTTATCTATAAAAATCGTTGCTGCTACTTGCGCCCAAGAAACTTTATCGCCTTTTGATTCTTTAAATATTCTCAAGCGCAGAGGTTCGCCGCCAAAAGAGGGAGCTGGGCTTAAATAAGAAAAGGCAAAATCAGATAGCCATGGTTTTAAAGAATTCAACCAAGAAACCTGTCCGCTATTAATCATAGACAACAATAAACGCCAACGACAAACAGAAACAAAAACAAAAAGTACTAACAAAATAATCAAGAAAAACAATTGCCATAAAGACAGCTGACCAATAACCGATAACAGCTCTTTGAAACCGACTTTTTTAATAACACCAATAAATAGGACAATGCCAATAACAGTGGAAAAAACAGAAAAGAAATTCTTTTTAGCAATTTTTGAATAATTCATTACTTGATTTATATTAATAACCTAAATTAAACTTTTCTGTTTAGAAAAACTTGCCTGTTCGCCATCATCAAAAATCTTAATCTTGCCATATTCGCCATCGTATCCTGGCGCGATTTTAACTTGGCCTTGACGCACACGACGCATTGCCTCAGCGATTTGTGAATTACTTGTCGCGCTAATTTGACTTTCCGTAGCATTTAATAGAACATTAAACTCCGTGCCAAAATAATTTATCAACTCCTTATATTCTTGCCAAACTGCCTTAGTCCCCGCACCTAAACCCAAGGCCGCACCTACTATTTCCTGTAAGGGAATTAAATTTTGGTAATCGACCGCGTATTTAGGCTTTTCCCCCAATGGCCGATTAGCCAGATCATCTATTTGCGACATTGTACCCACTACCACTGGTTTGCCGCATTTTGGACAAAGACCTTTGGCTTTTTTTGTTTCTTGCGGAGAAAAAACCACCTTGCACAAACGATGTCCATCGTAATGATATTTGCCTTCTTCCGGGAAAAATTCAATGGTTTGTAAAAACTGCTTACTGGCTTTATTTTTTAAAGCGTTAACAATGCCCCGATAACTTAAATCACAATCAAATTGATTGGCTTCTCGGCCAATCCTTGCTGGCGAATGCGAATCAGAGTTAGACACTAAAGCATATTTGTCCAAACGCGACCAACGCCAATTCATTTTCGGGTCCGACGATAAGCCCGTCTCCAAAGCAAAAATATTTTTAGTATATTTCTCAAAACATTCTTCAATGTCCACAAAACCAGATTTAGACCCGAATAAACTAAACCACGGCGTCCAAATATGGGCCGGGATAATCACGCATTCTGGGTTAACATTAAAAACAATTTTAGCCGCCTCTTGAGCGTCTAACCCCAAGATCGGCCTGCCATCAGATTTTAAATTCCCGATCCAGCCCAAATAAGTATTAATTTTATCTACCGTATCAAAATCCGGTGATAAAATCACCAGATGGATTTTGCGTGTCCGATTATTTTTACTATAAATACAACTAATTTCCGCGGATAGGATAAAACGCGTCGGTTGTTTTTGACTGATCGACGGCAAATTAGATAATGCTGGGTTATGCTTGCCCAAAGCAATCGCGGACGACTTAAGCTTAAACAGCCCTGGCTCTGCAGGTATCAATTTAGATTTTAAATCACTAAACCATTGGGGATGCGTAAAATCACCGGTTGCTAAAACATGGACGCCTTTGATTTGCGCCCATTTATCCAATACTTCCAAATCCATATCCTTGCTCGTGGCGCGCGAAAACTTAGAATGAATGTGAAAATCAGCAAAAAATTTCATAACCTACTATCTTAACATAAATTCAGACAACAAAAAAGAGCATCCCGCAGAGAGAACGCCCTTAAATTAAATATTAGAACATTATGTCTTCCTCTGCCCGCTTATAATCATGAATTTCTTTTGGCGAAAACCAATATTTGATTTCATGGGCTGATTCTTGACTCGTTTCTGAAGCATGGACTAAATTATGGACCGCCCGATGTTCGGCGTTAGCCACGGTTGGCGAATCAACCGAAAAGTCACCACGGATCGTGCCCATTTCGGCGTTAGCCGGCACTGACGGGCCAACTAGTTTCCGCACCATAGTAACACTATGAATTCCTTTAATAATCATGGCAATCATTGGGCCCGATGTTAAATAGGACACCAGCCACGAACGAACATCGCAACCGATTTTAACAGGGTTGTCAGAACCCAAAACAAGCTTAGCGTTTAACTGATGGGCCTCACAAGTAGCAATACCTTTTTCGCCCAAACGCTTGACCCAGGCCGCGTCTTTGGGATAATGGCCATCAACTTTTGAATCGTCGGCCCAAATCATTTTAAGTGCGATTAATTTCAGCCCGCGTTGTTCAATGCGCGAAATTACCTCGCCCACCAAACCGCGCTTAACGCCGTCCGGCTTAATTAAGACCAAAGTTTTTTCTTCTTTGGGATTATGCATAATTTCAAATTTCTATAAGGTTTTTTCTTTTTACATAAAAACTATTTTAGCTTCAACCACCGTTCCTTGCTAACCCTTGCCTGCCTCAAAATACGCAAAAGCAAATCGATACCAATATCTTCTACGTGTTGATTGGGGATAGTTAGAACTAAACCACTCTTAATCATGTAAGGGTGCTTGCCAGATTGATAGGGACCATCAAAACCCAATGATCTAAAATGTTTCACCAACACTCTCCATGAAATCGGCTTAAGTTAGGGCATAAATTTCAGGCAGAGACATCTTTTTGAAAGAGATCTGAAAATTAGGGATAGGAAGATCTTTTTTCAGTCTCAAAACCGCCCATCCTTCTATGGTTTCAGCAAGATTTCTACGACATTGTTCTAAGGTCTCCCCTATAGCCCATACCCCTTTTAACTGAGGAACTTCGCCATAATAAGTCCTGCCCTTATCAATCGACTCATACTTTGCCGTATTTAAATAATGCTCTAAAAATTCTTGAAACATATGTTTTAAATTTAACAATCTTTTATCCGAATGTCAATTGCTAATTTTCTGTCATTAATCCAATTCCTCCATTGCCGCTTTTTGTTTTTGTTTAATTGTCCCCTCTATATCTTCTCGCTTTTTACGAGTAGGCCAAATTTGATTACCGTCTAAATCAAATACTGGCACCCTTGTCTCGGGATTTTGCGCAGTCAGCTCAAACATGCTCTTGATGACTTTTTTTTCAAAAACCCTATCACGAATAGTACAAATAATACCTTTTAAATCTTTTTGGATATCTATCTCGTCACTATTCTTAAAAGTGCACTGCCCATCATTCCCCATGTGGCCACAGTCTTTGATTGTTTCTGCGGAAACCAATATCCCAATATTATACTTCCGAGAAATTTCTTTATTCGCTTGTAATTCTTTTACATCTTCTTCGTCTTTGTCAAAAACCATCCCACTTCTTCTGTGTATCAAATCTCGCAATCGGCTTGGATCAAGATAATAATCTTGATCTTCTAATACCTCTTTTGCGCGCTGGCTTTCATTGTGCAAGAGATCATAGCTTTGAATTACATAATCCCTTAATTTGTGGGCAAAATCCGCCCTATCCGATGACTTTTGTTGAATTTGCTTAATTTCTCCAACCCAATCAGTGTATATTTTACCACCAGAACCAAAAGCCCAGGTTCCTGTATTGCTAAATATAAAATCGTCCCAAATATAAATTTTCTCTACATCGGACACAGAAGACCAATTTTTATAAACTCTCCTAATTATACCCCCGAGAGTCGATATGCCATCAGGTAAATTTGGATAACTAATTTTTTTCATTTTAGTCCCATTCTCATCGAATTCATAAAAAAGAGACCTATATTTCGTATATGCGCCATCTGGTAAAAATAATAGATTGTACCCCTTAAATTCATTTTTAGTCACAAAAACTCCATCCAAGAAAGCCGCATTAGTAAACCTAATGACAATATTTTTCTGATAAACATATTCTATTTTTGCTTCTATCAATTTTTTTAATTCTTTTTCTTCTATTTTATCCTCCGCCTCTTGAGGACCTCTTTCAGCCTCTTGACTTGTAAATTTTGGTTCTTTTTCTGGCATCGTAGTGTTGTAGGGAACAAAAATTTTTGTTCCCTACGTTCTTATTTTCGACAATCGTGAAACAATAATTATCGTTCCCTACAGTTATTTACACAAACACATTGTCTTTATTGTTACGGTCAAATTCCCACTTCAATAGATTTTGGACAATGTATTCCCGAATCTTAAATAACGATTTTTCATTACGAATAATATGATCATAAAACGATTTTTGCCAGGCGAAATTTTGATTATTATTTTGACAGCACCATTTGGTAACTCCAATTTTGAATCCACGAACAACGGACGACAACGAACGCGCCCAGTGTTTTTGCCATGGTTGTTGTAGGGAACAAAAATTTTTGTTCCCTACCGTATTACCCCTAATGACGATTATTCCATGGATGTGATTGAGCATCACAATAAATTCATCTAAATCTGTGTCCGGAAAATGTTTTGAAATCTCTGACCAACATTTTTGGGCTATCTTCCCAATTTCCGATAATCGCATTTTCCCACCAGTAATATCGCCCAAGAGATATTCATAATTCCTGACGCAAAGAGTAACGAAATACCAACCGCCCCGTGAATAATCATATCCTTCTAACCTATTTAATCTACGATTTTTTACACTAAACATTTTATAATCAATACGACCACGGGGAACAATTATTATTGTTCCCTACAGTATAAACATTACATAATTGATTTACGGTTGTAGGGAATAAAGATTTTTGTTCCCTACTTTACAAAATAATAAATCTGATAAATAATACCCAAGACAAAAATCGCGATTAGACAATAAACAAGCCAGCTTGGTATTTTTAGAACCATTTCTGGCTGACGCTCTGATTTTTTTCGGCGCCTGGCATATAAAAAAGCCAATAAAATTAAAATCACCTCCAAGCCGCTAAGCAAAACACCAGTAAAACCGATAATCACAATAAAATTACGCAAACCAGCTAAAAAGGCGACTAAAGGCAAACCAAGTGCCAAAGCCAAACCCCATTTTTGAGAAATTT
>MNWF01000006.1 GCA_001872305.1 Parcubacteria group bacterium CG1_02_40_25
TAAGTTGTTTGTAATCTTTTTTATTCATACAACTTTGAGTATACCACCCAAAGTTGTACTTCTAAATTGATTTCACCGATTACCAAACTACCTGACGGGCACGCAAGATCCCGCCCGCACCGTCAGGACGACCCCAGCCAACACCGAAATAGCCGCCGCTCCAATCGACATGGGGGACACGGCCACCACGCCCACGCGAGCCGGCGCATAACGTGATATTGTCTATGTCCAAATGTTTGCCTGTTTCTTGAAAGAATTTTAGCTCGTGGATAATTCTTTCAAACAACGTTTCGGTCAATACTTTGGCCTTGGACAAATCATTGGCTGACTTATTTTTTAACTCTTCGTCTGCCTCTATCCTATCCCTGACCCAGACAGCGTAATGCCTATCTTTGGCAGTTCGGTCATTTTGAGCTACCACCTCGTCAAGCTTTTCATTCGTGTATTCCCAACACAGAAACAATTTTTCACAAGCACCATATGCCTGTTGAATGGTGACGCCTTTAACGATGATCAACAAACGATCAAAGCCCGACTGCATTGGCGGGATAACCACGCTGGACAAATCTAGACCCAGATCAAAAAACTCTTTGTAGAAATCTTGCCATGACTCAACCGTCATGTCAAATCCAGCATTGAACTCCATCGATAACAATGATGCTTTAACCATCTTAGACAATTCGCCTCTGTGCTCAAGCCAGTATTGCGCCTGTTGTTCGGTTAACTCTGTTGGGATAGATTGCAACAATGCACTACCCAAATCTTTTACTTGCCCCGGTGAAATTTGGACGGTCTGATTTCCTTTACTCATCAGCAATTCCTCCTTATAATTTAACGATATCAGGAACATTTAGCTACTCGATTACGATGCCCAAACAATATCACAATAATCAATGAAAGTCGATGGCAAAACGGGTTTTACGAATAGGCACGCGCACAACCGCTGTCCATTTTAATTTTTGACTTATGCGCACTACAATGGCTAAGTAAGCCCAAATATGACTGCCTGCTCTGACAAAATGACTCACACTTTACTCTACCTTGTTGCCATGCCTCTAATTTCTGTCTTAGTTTACGGAACATTCGCCTTTTAGTCGTAGTTCTCAAGACGCAATAATGCGGAAAGCTAACATATCCTAAAAAATCAATGCCCTGACGATAATCCCTAATTTCCACCTTAGCTGGATGCAACAACAATCCTATCTTTTGCCCCAAAAAATTATTAACAACCTTGACTAATTTATCAAAATCGCTACGATTAGCCGATAAAATAATAAAATCATCACAGTAACGTAAATAATATTTTGTTTTTAACGAATGCTTCACAAAACGATCTAATTCATTAAGATAAATACTGGCTAAAAGCTGGCTGGTAATATTCCCTAACGGCAACCCTTTGCCTGGAGCAACTGCGAAACTATCAATAATTTCTCCAACTAACCATAAAACATTTTTGTCTGAAACTTCCCGAGCGACTAAATCTAATAAAATAGCATGGTCAATGGAATCAAAAAACTTTTTAACATCACATTTTAGAACAAAACAACTACGAGTACGGTTCTGACTCTCCCGCCTAATGAATTGCTGTAGTCGCCCAACTGCTCGATGCGTACCCTTAGCTAATCTGCAAGAATAAGAATCAAAAATAAATTGTTTATCAAAAATTGGATAAAGCACGCGAAAAATCGCATGATGCAAGACCCGATCTCGGACTCGCGCTTTATGAATACGTCTTAATTTCGGATCACGAATCCAAAACGCAAAATACTTACCATGCCGATAAGTTTCATCTTTTAATTCACAGTGCAACTTAAAAAGATTATCTTCTAAATTAAATTCAAATCGCTGGACATCTAGTTTTTGACTCTTACCACGCCGAAATGCATGCCATGCCAGGATTAAATTATCCAGCGAAATAATTTGTTCAAAAATATGACTCCTACAATCCCGACGTATCCCACCAACCAATTTGATATTCCCTTGGCGCATAAAATAGATTTACTTTATAAAACAATTTATCAAATATCACCAAAAATCCCTAAAAAGGACCGCTTTGGCCTTTATTTAAAAATAGAAAACACCTGTTTGGATATTTTTAAATTTGTTATCTCTGCTTGTTTTGAGACTAAAACCAATAAATTATTTTTATTACGACAAGCAAGAATTAATATAGAAATTCTCAAAAGATTTATCCGCATGGCTGGTGATCTAAAAATTACTCAGCGCAAAGATTACCTTAACATGGAAATTATGCTTCAAGAAATTTCTAAAATGACAAATGGCTGGATTAAATACCTAAACTAAAAGGGCTTAAAACATTAAGCCCATTAGCCGAACTACTGACGAACACGCAAGATCTCGTTAGCATTGTCAGGATGATACCAGTTAACATTGAAATTGTCGCCGTTCCAATTGACATGGGGGACATGGCCATCACGCTCACGCGAGCCGTAAATTTGTTTGATTCCATCATCTTGCACCAATAATCTTTTGCAAAATTATCTGCGTTTACCGACTCCTGCCGGAATTTTTTTATGGGGCATAGCGCTAACGCCAACCCCCACCGAAACCAAACAAGTAGTTTCGTTCTTTGCTGGCAAACCGCTATTGTGCTAAAGCGCAACCGGTTGTATTAGCCAACACCATTATATCAAAATCGTAAGATAAAATAAATAGAGCATCACGTCCCTACTCTTGCCAGAAATTAAATTAGGTTATACGCTATGTATAGTTGCGCGAGTCATCGTGTTGCGACACTCTTCCCGCGAGATTGCCACGTCATTCGGCCATAGGCCTCACTCCTCGCAATGACATCAATATATATGCCGACACAACTCAAAGAAAAAATCAAAAATAAAAAAGCAATTGTTGGAATTATTGGTCTTGGTTATACCGGCCTACCTTTAGCTTTGACTTTGGCTGACGCGGGCTTTTTGGTTTACGGCATTGACATTGACCAAAATCGCGTTGATCTGCTCAAAAAAGGCAAATCATATATTGACGACGTGCCAGATGGAAACCTACGCTCTTTAATCAATAAAAAGCAATTTATGCCCGCGGTCAATTACGATATTTTTAAAAATTTAGACATTGTTTGTATTTGTTTGCCCACTCCTTTAGACAAACACAAACAACCAGATATGTCATATATTCAAGCAGCACTTGACGAAATTAAAAAACGATTACGGCGCGGCCAATTAATTATTTTAGAAAGCACGACTTATCCGGGCACGACCGAAGAATTGTTTTTACCGCAATTAGCAACGTCTGGACTGAAAGTCGGCCAAGATTTTTTCTTGGCTTTTGCCCCAGAAAGAATTGATCCGGGTAATAAACAATATTCTTTGCGCAAAACCCCGCAAGTGGTTGGCGGCATCACTAAAACCTGCGGCCAGCTAACCCAATTATTCTATCAACAAATTATTGATCAAGTAATTCTAGTTTCTTCGCCGCGCGTTGCTGAAATGACCAAACTTTTAGAAAATATTTTCCGGGTTGTTAATATCTCACTGATTAACGAATTGGCTTTGCTATGCGGTAAAATGAAAATTGATATTTGGGAAGTAATTGAAGCGGCCAAGACAAAACCCTATGGTTTTATGCCATTTTATCCGGGCCCAGGCGTTGGCGGACACTGCATTCCGGTAGACCCATTTTATCTTTCGTGGAGAGCTAAAGAATATAATTTTTTCACCCGATTCATTGATCTGGCTGGTGAAATTAACGAATTGATGCCCCATTACGTAATCACTCAAATTATCTGGGCGCTTAATCAACAACAAAAACCAATTAAAAATTCAAAAATTTTAGTGTTGGGTGTGGCTTATAAAAAAGACATCGGCGATACCCGCGAATCCCCTGCTTTAAAAATCATTGAAGATTTACTAAAGAAAAAAGCCCGTATTAGCTATCACGACCCTTTTGTGCCTGTCTTAGAAATCGCTAACCAGAAATTAAAATCCATTAAGCTATCACTTCGAACACTCAAAGACGCTGATTGCCTTTTGATCTTAACTGACCATTCAAATTATAATTATGAAGATTTGGCGCGTCAAAGTCAATTAGTGGTTGATACGAGAAACGCCGTTAAAAATAAAAACCTTAAACATGTCTTCTGCCTCTAAGAAAATTCGTTTCGGCTTAATCGGTTGCGGACAAATTTCCAGCCGCCATGTCGCCAGCATCAAAACGTCAAAAAACGCTCAATTAGCCGCTGTTTGTGATTTAAACGAACAACGGGCTAAGCAATACAATGTTGACTGGACAACTAATTATCATAATTTAATCAAGCGCGATGATCTTGATGTGATTAGTGTTTGCGTGCCCAATGGCCTGCACGTTCAAATGGGCATTGATGTTGCTCACGCTAATAAACACTGCTTGATGGAAAAACCCTTAGGGCTTAACTTACAACAAGCTGACCGCCTAATCAATGCTTTTAAAAAATCGGGCAAAAAATTATTTGCCGTCAAGCAAGTTAGATTTAATCCAACGGTACTTGCCCTAAAAGACGCGGTATCAGCCAAAAAATTAGGCAAAATAAACAATGCCGCTTTAGTGGTGCGTTGGTGCCGCCCCCAAGAATACTATGACAATGACGCGTGGCGAGGCACAAAAAAATTAGATGGCGGCGCCCTATTAAATCAGGGCATTCATTATATTGATATTTTGCAATGGATTCTTGGCCCTGTGATTTCTGTTTACGCAAAAACTGATACTATCGGCCACAAAATTGAGATTGAGGATATTGCTTTGGCAATTTTGAAATTTAAATCAGGCGCTTACGCCACAGTTGAATTCACGCTCTCTACTTATCCAAGAAATCTTGAATGTTCTTTGTCTGTTTTAGGCAAACAAGGCACGATAAAATTAGGCGGACCCGCCATGGACACCATTGAAATTTGGCAAGTAGCTAATTGTCCCAAGCCCACGATAAAAAATGGACTGCCCCCTAATGTTTACGTTGGTGGTCTTTATCAAGGTTCCTGCCCTAATCATATTTTTGTTTATCAAAGCATTATCAATTATTTCTTAAAAAATACTAAAACATTCGCAGACGGCCTTGAAGCCCGCAAATCCTTAGAAATCGTAGAGGCAGTTTATCGATCAGCCAAACAAAACAAAGAAATTAAATTGCCATTATAACCCCCCGCCCAGACCTCCACTCCGTTGACGCCTTAACGTCAACGGAGTATTAGACGGCCCATACACGAAGAGGAGACAAGTGAACATGAAAAAAATAACTAAAAAATATTTCTCCGCCCCCACGGCAATTATTGAATCAGAAAAAATCGGCGCAGGCACTAAAATCTGGCATTTTTCTCATATAATGTCTGGCGCTCAAATTGGCAAAAATTGCGTTATTGGCAAATATGTTTCTATTGAAAAAAATGTTAAAATCGGCAACAATGTCAAAATCCAAAATCATGTTTCGGTTTTTGAAGGCGTTACCTTAGAAGACAATGTTTTTGTGGGCCCCGCGGTCACTTTTACCAATGTTAAAAAACCGCGTAGCGCCAAAAATGTTTCGGCTGATAGATACCTCCAAACTCTTGTTAAAAAAGGAGCAACCATCGGTGCTAACGCCACTATTTTACCGGGCATCACTATTGGTAAAAACGCTTTAATCGGCGCTGGTGCTGTGGTTACTAAAAACATACCCGACAACGCTGTATTTGTGGGCAACCCAGCTAAAGAATTAATAAAAAAATAAGAAAAAATGTCATCTTCGGGCACGACCCGAAGATCTTGACGTAAACGCCAAAGTGAATATTTTTAATCAAGACAACAACAAAAAAGCAATTATGTTGGGCAATGAAGCTATTGTCAGAGGCGCTCTTGAAGGCGCCGTTCAGTTTATAACTACGTACCCGGGAACGCCAACTTCTGAAATCGGCGATGCTTTCGTTAAAATCGCTCCTCAAAAAAATATTTATTTTGAATATTCCATTAATGAAAAGGTGGCTTTAGAAACAGCGGCCGGCGCGTCTTTGTCTGGGCTAAAAAGCTTAGTCGCTATGAAAAATTTTGGCCTCAACGTGGCCAGTGATTTTTTAATTCCCTTAGTTTATACTGGCATTTCTGAAGCTTTAGTCGTTATTGTAGGCGACGATCCTGGCTGTACGAGCTCTGGCCAATCAGAGCAAGATAGCCGCGCTTTTAGCTATCTGGCGCGTATCCCCACCATGGAGCCAACCACTCCGCAAGAGTGTAAAGATTTTGTTAAATTGGCATTTGAAATATCAGAAAAGTTTCAAATTCCCGTAATGGTTAAATTAACAACCAGAGCGGCCCTACAAAGTGGTATAGTAAAATTAGATAGATTTAACTGGCATAGACATAACGGTAAGTTTATCAAAAACCCCCATCAATTTGTTATTCTACCCCCGCAAGTTTTAGAAATGAAAAAAGGGCTTTTATTAAAAATTGGAAAAATCAAACAAGAAATTTCCGCGCGACCAAACCTAAATAAAGTTTTTATTCAGTCACGAACCAACATATTAAAAAAACTCGGCATTATCACTTCTGGAGTTTCTTTTTTATACAGCCAAGAAGCGCTCCAAGAACTTAAATTAAATATCCCGATTCTTAAATTAGATTTTTTTTATCCTTTATCCCAAACAAAAATCAAAAAATTTATCCAAAATTTAGACAAAGTTTTAATCGTTGAAGAACTTGAACCATATTTAGAAAAAGAAATATCTGTCATAGCCAAAAATACCAACCCAAATTTAGAAATCTTAGGCAAAAAACAAATACCCCTAATCGGCGAACTTAATACAGATAAAGTAATTTCAGCCATTGCCCAACTCGCGGACCAAAAATGGACGCCTCTGTTGTCCACGGCCATCATCAGCAGAAGAACCCCCCAATTTTGTCCGGGCTGTCCTTATTGGTTTATTTTTCAAGCGGTTAAAAAAGCAGTTGATGTTAAAAAAGTTATTTTTGGCGGCGAAATCGGCTGTTCTATGCTGGCTGGCTTTAAGCCGATAGAAATCCTTGACTACCTTTATTGTATGGGGTCATCTATAAGCGTGGCTTGCGGCATTAAAAAATCAACTAACCAAAAAGTCATTAGTTTTATAGGCGACTCTTCCTTTTTTCATAGCGGCATTCCGGCTCTCATCAACAGCGCCTACAATCAATCTAATCCTCTAATTATCATTCTTGATAACCAAACAACCGCCATGACTGGCCACCAACCCCATCCGGGTATAAAAAAACTGGGGCAATCAATGCCTATTATTAAAATTGAGAATATCGTTAAGGCCTGCGGTATTGAAAATTTAAAAATTATTGATCCAATTAAAATAGACGAAATGATATCCACGATTAAAGATTTTCTTAATAAACCAAGAACCTCTGTTATTATCGCCCGTCGTGCTTGTATAAAAATAAAATAATTTATGTTTGAAAACTTTAACATTCTTATTGCTGGCATCGGCGGCCAAGGCATTATTACTTTGACCCGCGTTTTAGCTATGTCTGGCTTGCTTCAAGGATATGACGTTAAAACCTCTGAACTTCATGGCCTTTCACAGCGTGGCGGTTCAGTAGAAACACATATTCGTTTTGGTAAAAAAATTTACTCCCCTCTGATCAAACAAGATAGCGCTGATTTAATTATTTCACTGGAAATAAAAGAAGGGCTAAGTGCTGCTTTTTATAGCGATAAGTCCAGGACTTCGTTCTTAATAAACGATTTTTCTCAAACAACTCCAGCGAGCAAACTTAAATCCTCAAATCAAGAAACTATCAATACACTCCAAAAAACCGCGAAAAAAGTTATCATTTTACCGGCTACTAAAATCGCCATTCAAGAAGTCAAAAACCCCACTTTAGCCGGTATGTTGCTTTTGAGCTACGCCTCGTTTGCAAAACTTATTCCCATAAAACCCAAAATAATGCTTCAGGCAATAACCAACGCGATACCCTCAAGTTATCTACCAATAAATCAAAAAGTTTTTAATTTTGCCAAATCACTCCATGGAATTTATTAATTTAAAAATTCAAGACCAAAATATTCAACAAAAAATTCTTAAAAACATCCAGAAAGTTATAAATTCTGGTCAATTTATTTTAGGCCAAGAAGTAGCCCAATTTGAAAAGAATATCGCCCAATGCTTAAATGTAAAATACGCTATTGGCGTAGCTTCAGGCACCGACGCTTTATTTTTAAGTTTAGTGGCCCTGGGCATTAAACAGGGCGACGAAGTCATCACCACGCCTTTTAGCTTTATTGCCACCGCCAACACTATTAGCCGCGTCGGCGCCACTCCAGTTTTTGCGGATATCAACCCAGCAAACTTCAATATAGACCCCGAACAAATAAAAACAAAAATTACTAAAAAAACCAAGGCCATTATTCCTGTACATCTTTTTGGCCAAATGGCAGATATGGATGCAATTATGGCGCTCGCTAAAAAACATAATTTAGCGGTAATTGAAGACGCTTGCCAAGCTATTGGCGCCTGCTCAAAAACCAAAAAGGCCGGAACAATTGGCAGCTACGGCTGTTTTAGTTTTTTCCCCACTAAAAACTTAGGCGCTTATGGAGACGCTGGTTTAGTAGTGACTAATCAAAAAGACATAGCAGAAAAGATTAAGGTTCTACGCGCTCACGGTGCTAAAAAACAATACCACCATCAAATACTTGGCTTTAACAGCCGCTTAGATGAAATTCAGGCGGCGGTCTTGAATGTTAAATTAAAATATCTTGACCAATGGAACGAACAAAGAATCAGCCACGCCCGTTATTTTACCGAGCATCTCCAAGACATTAAACAACTAATCGTGCCACCAGCCATATCCGACCTCTCGCATATTTTTCATCAATACACTATTCGGGCGCAAAAAAGAAACCAGCTTAAAAAGTTTTTAGAAAAAAATAAAATTCCGACAATGGTTTATTATCCCGTCCCCCTACACTTACAGCCAATGTTTAAATGTTTAAATTATCAGCGCAATGATTTTCCGCAAACCGAAAAAGCCAGCCGCGAAGTTTCGTCCTTACCGATTTACCCGGGTCTCGCCCAAAAAGATCAAGATTTTATCATTAAAAAAATTAAAGAATTTTATGACTCACGTTAAAAAATTTATGATTATTGTTGGCGCCAGACCCAACTTCATAAAAGGAGCCCCATTACTTCAAGAAATCGCAAAATACCAAAATATCAAACCAGTTTTAGTCCACACTGGCCAGCATTATGATTACAAAATGTCACAGATATTTTTTCAAGAGCTGGCCATTCCCCAACCAGATTATAATTTAGGCGTTGGCAGCGCCAGTCATGCCACACAGACTGCCAAAATAATGCTGGCATTGGAACCAGTAATGCTTGAAGAAAAACCAGATTTAGTAATTGTGGTTGGCGACGTTAACTCTACTTTAGCCGGCGCCCTGACCGCGGTCAAATTACAAATTCCAGTCGCTCATATTGAAGCGGGTCTGCGCAGTTTTGATATGGCTATGCCCGAAGAAATTAATCGCCGGCTAACTGATCATTTATCTGATTTTTTGTTTGTCAGCGAGGATATCGGTGTAAAAAATTTATCGCGGGAAGGCATTGTTAGGAATAAAATTTATTTAGTCGGCGACATTTTAATTGACGCTTTACAAAACGAGAAGCGAAAAGTGAAAAACGGAAAAGTAAAAAATACGAAAATTTTGTCAAAATTTAAACTTGAACCAAAAAGCTACGCTGTACTTACCCTACACCGGCCCGCTAACGTAGATAATCCGAAAACGTTAAAAAAATTATTAAAAATTTTTGCTATTATTCAAAAAAGGGTTCCTATTATATTTCCTGTCCACCCTCGCACCCAAAAAAAACTTCCGCCAGACACTGGGTTAACTTGTTTAGCGCCACTTGGCTACCCCGACTTTCTCTCTTTAATATCTCAAGCTAAATTCGTTTTAACTGATAGCGGCGGCCTGCAAACAGAAACTACCTTCTTAAAAATCCCCTGTTTGACTCTGCGCGAAACTACTGAAAAACCACTGACTGTTGAACAGGGAACAAATATTCTTTGTGGTCAAAATCAAAAAAAAATTATCCAAGAAGTTGATAAAATTTTAAACAATCCATTAAAAATAATTCAGTCCCCAAAATTATGGAATGGCAAAACTGCCCAAAGAATCGTAAAGATTCTAAATTATTAAAAGTTTCTCTGGACTTTATCCTCTCTAATACTTTTTGACACCCATTGACACCGAAAAAGAAATCAAATAAAATACTGTATTATGTCAGAGATTAAACCCAATGAAGTTTATACGACTAAAGAAACGCGCGGTTTATTAAAAATCAGTGAAAGTACTCTGAAAAGAATGCTTAAAAAAGGCATTATTCGCGCTAACAAAATCGGCGGCAACTATCGTATTTTAGGTGCTGAAATTTTAAGATTAGTATCCCCCAAAGCTGAAAATCGAGCCCGCAATTTTTATCAACGACTTAAGCAAAAAACTAAAAATAAAATTATTAAGTGGTGAAACAATTTATGCTCTACATTATCTTGCCAATTTATAATGAAGAAAAATCAATCGCTGTTTTGCTAAAGAAAATCAACAAAATTCTTAAGGCCGCCAATGAACCCTTTCAAATTATTGGTCTTGATGATGGTAGCCACGATCAAACTGCCGAAATTTTAAACGACCTTCAAGATAAAATTCCACTAAAAATCATCGCCCACAAGATTAATCGAGGACTGGGCGAGACCGCGCGTGATCTTTTTGAATATGCCGCAAGCATCAGCCAACCCAATGATATTATCATCAGAATGGATGCTGATAATACTCACGAACCAAAATATATCTCACCAATGATTAGTAAAATAAAACATGGATACGATGTGGTCATTGCCTCCCGCTTTAAAAAAGGCGGCGGCATGATTGGTGTTAGCAAGTATCGAAGCATTGTGAGCTATGGGGCTAATCTTTTAATGAAAATATTTTTCCCCATAAAAGGCGTCCAAGAATATTCCTGTGGCTTTCGGGCTTACCGAGCAAGCACCATCAAAACAGCAATTAAAATTTTTGGTAATGACTTTATCAGCTTAAAGGGCATGGGATTTACTGGTACAGTAGAAAAATTAATTAAATTACAAAAAACAAAAGCTAGAATTACCGAAATCCCATTCCAACTACGCTATGATCAGAAAAACGGCCCTAGTAAAATGGTTACCAGCTTAACAACCATAGGATATCTAATTCTTATTTTAAAAAATATTTATCCTTGGGGAAAACAAGCAAAAATCTGGCACAAGCGCATACAAAATTTAACATTTTGATATCTGATCCCCCGCTTGCGCGGAGGACAAACTTTTGATTTAATATTATGTGTGGTATTTGTGGTATTTATTATTATAAATCTCAAAAAACAGTTTCTCTGTCAACCCTTAAAAAAATGGCTCAAACCATGAACCATCGCGGACCAGACGATGAAGGTTTTTTTATTAAAAATAATTTAGGGTTTGCCCATAAACGCTTATCAATTATTGATCTGTCGCCGGCCGGGCACCAACCAATGACCAACGAGCGCAATGATATTTGGCTAACATTTAATGGTGAAATATATAATTACCAAGAACTGCGCGATGATCTCATTAAAAAAGGCCACCAATTTAAATCTCATTCAGACACCGAAGTAATTATTCATCTTTACGAAGAACTTGGTGAAAAAATTTTTGAAAAACTCAATGGCATGTTTGCTTTTGCGCTTTGGGATGGTCGCAACAAAAAACTTGTCGCGGCCCGAGATCGCTTAGGCATCAAACCATTTTACTATTTATTTGACGACCAACAACTAATTTTTGCGTCAGAAATCAAAGCCATTTTAAAGGCGGGCATCAAACCGTACCCTAATTTAGCCGCGATCAATGACTATTTAACATTTCAATTTTGCTTAGGTGAAAAAACATTTTTTCAAAACATTAAAAAGCTTTTACCCGGACAATATCTAATTATCCAAGACAGCAATCTACGAATTAAAACTTACTGGGATTTAGATTACACAATTAATACCAAGCACACAAAAAAATATTTTACGGAAAAACTTTCCAGCTTAATTCAAAATTCTATTAAACTCCAGTTAAGGAGCGACGTGCCTTTAGGCGCTCATTTAAGCGGCGGCATAGACTCAACCATTGTTACTTGCGTCGCGGCAAAACAATTACCAGCGAAAAATATTCTTAAAACCTTCACTGGATTTTTCCCTTGCGGCCAAGAGTATGATGAAAGAGGATATGCCCAATTAGTAGCCGAATTCACCCATAGCAAGTATTTTGAAGTCAGTCCCAAAATCAATGATTTTATTAATTACTTACCCAAACTAATTTATCTATTGGACGAACCAGCCGCAGGACCTGGACTTTTCCCTCAATATTTTGTTTCACAATTAGCCAGCAAACACGTTAAGGTGGTTTTAGGAGGTCAAGGAGGCGATGAAGTTTGGGGGGGCTATGTTAGATACTTAATCGCTTATCTTGAACAATCGATTAAGGGCACCATCTTAAATACCCAAGAAGAGGGAAGGCACGTAGTAACCTTAAAATCAACTACGCCCTACTTAGCGGTTTTGCGTAATTACACTCCGACATTACAAAATTTCTGGAGCCAAGGACTTTTTGGCCCCATGGATGAACGTTATTTTAAACTCATTAAACGCGCGGAAAACGTGGCTACTATTTTAAATCAAGATTTTTTAAATACCCTGGCAAAAAACACTTCTCCCTTCGAAGAGTTCAAACAACTTTTCAACTTTCCCAAAACTCTTTCTTATTTTAATAAAATGACGCATTTTGATATTAAGACCCTACTGCCTGCCTTATTACACATTGAAGATCGTATGAGTATGGCAGCATCTTTAGAATCACGCGTCCCTTTATTAGATCACCGAATTGTTGAGCTAAGCGCTCAAATACCGCCTATTTATAAATTCAAACAAGGCGAAACAAAACATCTTTTAAAACAAGCAGTTAAAAACTTAATCCCCCAAGAAATTATTAACCGGCAAGATAAAGTTGGTTTTGCCGTACCCTTAAACGATTGGTATCAAAAAAAACCAATGAAGGACTTTCTACAAAATATTTTATTAAGTAGAAAAGCACGAAGTCGCGGTATTTATAATTTTTCAGGGATTAAACAGCTGATAAAAAACGAAAGAAAGTTTGGCCGGCAGATTTGGGGGTTACTATGCATAGAGCTTTGGTATAAAAATTTTATTGACTAATAGCACATAAACATCTGCTCTCAAATCCCAATATGTATCAAGAATCCTATCTTCAAAAATCATTAGAACAAATTCCAAGAATTCTTAGCATAGAAGACAGAGAGTCCACATCGCTAACCTACGGCTGTTTTGATCGTCGTTGGTGGGCTTGGAAATTTAAAGATTTTCCTGACGCAACCTTACAAAGAGCCGTATATCTGCTATCTCTTGTTTTTCAAAATAAATTTAATAATAATATTTATTTTCACAACAAACACATAGGACAATGGATTAAAGCCGGTATTTTATACTGGTTAAAAATCCAGCACCAAAACGGTTCTTACGACCAAGCATTCCCTTATGAATTCAGCTTTGGGGCTACGGCGTTTACTTTGGGGCCATTAATCAAGAGTTTTTTAATAACCCAAAATTACTTTTCATCTCAAGAAAAAAATCAAATTCTTCAAGGGTTTACTAAGGCAGCTAATTTTTTAGTTAGACACAACGAACTTCATGGTCTAATTAGCAATCACTTAGCTGGCGCGGCAATTTCTCTATCTCTGGCAAGCGATCTACTAAACAATCCCGCTTATCAAAAAAAATCACAAAAGATTGTTAACTATATCATAGAAAATCAATCACCTGATGGTTGGTTCCATGAATACGGAGGACCCGATCCTGGCTATGAGACCCTTGGTATTTATTATTTATCTCAATATTGGCAACGTCGTCACGACGAACCCCTGCTTAAAGCTTTAAAAAAATCAATTAATTTCCTATCTTATTTTTTACACCCTGACGGCAGTTACGGCGGTGAATACGGCTCGCGCAACACAGAGATTTTTTATCCCGCTGGTTTTAAGATATTAGAAAAGGATATACCCATGGCTCAAATAATTAGCCAACGCGTTATTCAAACGGTCCACCGAGGAAAAACGATTATCCCAACTTATCTAGATACAGAAAATTTAATACCGTTAATAGAAAATTATTTAGAGTCCGGATTAATTAATCACCCAGTAGCCGAACAACAAAAAAAGTTTCTGCCTTTTGAAAAAAAAAATATTAATATTTTTTTTAAGCACTCCATGATATTGGCCATGGGAAATTCTAGTTATTATTTAATTTGCAACGCCAAAAAAGGCGGCGTTATAAAAATCTTTGACAAGAGTCAACAACGATTGGTTTATGACGATTCCGGTTATTTTGGCCAAATCGATCACGGCCAATGCCTAACTACCCAAATCGCAAATCAGACAGCTAAAGTTAAGATACGAATGAATCACCTTTCCATAACAACTAATTTTTTTAAGGCGCCCCAACAGCTAATCACCCCTCTAAATCTTATTATTTTAAGAATATTCAACCTATCATTAGGCCGGAATATTTTCTTGGGCAATTTTTTAAAAAAACAGCTTGTTAAAACACTTATCAGCCGCCAAAAAAAATATCCCATTACCCTAAATCGTCAAATAAATTTCAAAGAAAACAACATAACTATAAAAGATATTATTCAGAAACAGCCAAACACAAAATTCCACTGGCTCATCTATGGCCAAAAATTTTCCGCGATTCATATGGGGTCAGCCAAATATTTTCAAAAACAACAATTACAAAATAAGATAGCGCCCGAACCAATTAATTTAGAAAAACTGAATCAAAAGAATAGTTTAGTTATTTTTAATAAAATTACCCTATGTTAAAAGGAGCAATTTCAATCGACGTTGACACCCTGAGCACGCACTTACACGGTTTTGGCTTAAATCAAAAAGATTATGATTTTGCTGATTTTAGATTGGGGATAGAAAATTTCTTAAGATTTCTTGACGAACTCAAATTAAAAGCTACTTTTTTTATCGTAGGCAAAGATCTACTCAACCAGCAAAACGTTGAAACGCTTTTAAAGGCAAGAAACGCTGGCCATGAAATAGCCAATCATTCGATGCATCACATCCAGGGCTTTAGATTTTTAAATAGAGAACAAAAAATAACAGAAATTAAAAATACTCAAGAAATTATTGAAAAAAACACCTTGAATAAAGTGGTTGGTTTTCGCGCGCCGGGCTGGAATATTGACAATCAAACGCTAGAAATCTTAAGCTCAATGAATTATCTTTATGACTCTTCAATTTTCCCGTCATCGTTTAACCCCTTGCTTAAATTAATGCACTTTAAAGCAACAAGCCAACAGCCCCGAACCGCCAGAACAACATTAGGGCAAATAAAATATTGTTTCAATAGAACGGCTCCGTATCAATTAGCAAACGATCAATCTCGTGGGCACTACTTGGTGGAGCTACCGATCACCGTAACACCAGTTTTCCGCTTGCCTTTTTTCGCTACTTTTCTTTTGAAAACCGGACTTATCCCATTTAAAGCATCACTACAAATGATCAAGGCATGGCAAAGACCAATTATTTACGAATTCCATCTTTTTGATTTTGTTGATTTCGCCAAGCCAGAATTAAAACATCAAATTCCATCAAAATTCGCCAAAGGCATCTATTTACCCCAAAGCATTTACACGCCGTTTAAGCAAAAATGGCAGTTATTTTATCAGGCAGTATCTTTAATGAAACAAAATTATCAATTTGAAACTCTTGAAACTTTAGCAAAAAGATTTATTCACCATGATACCCAGATTTAAACCATTTTTTGACTGGCGAGAAATTAAGGCCATCCTAGGCATTAAAAAAAATGCCGTAGCTAAATTTGAAATCGCTTTCGCTAAAAACTTTCAGACTAAATATGCCTTGGCCTTCCCCTATGGCCGCAGCGCCCTATACGCCCTACTAAAGGCGCTGGATATTAAAAATGCTGAAATTATTATCCCCGCCTATACTTGTGTTGTCGTGCCTCACGCGATTGTTCTTTCAAAAAATATTCCCAAATTTGTCGATATTAACGCTAAAAATTATAATTTAAATTTGGATGAAGTGATAAAAAAAATCAGCCCCCAGACCAAAGCAATTATACCTGGCAATATTTTCGGCTATCCCGTTGATACGGAAAAATTAAAAAAAATAACCAACGATAAAAATATTTTGATTATCCAAGATTGCGCCCATTGTTTTGGAGCCAAATGGCATGGACAATTCGTTTGCAACCAGGGAGACGCGGCTATTTTTGGCTTAAATATCGCCAAATATATTTCTTCAATCCACGGGGGCATGCTCACCACTAACCGCCGAGATATTTACCAAAAAGTAAAAACATATAGGGACAGACATTTTAAAAATATTCTATTTTTCAGATCACTAAAAAATTATTTTTACCTCTTAGCTACTTATCCGGCCTTTAACCCCTTGATTTACGGCCTGACCAGTTATTTTGATTATATAGAAGGACATCGCATCTTAGGGCGGACAACAAAATACTATCAAGAAAATAAAATTGATCTGCCCCCGGACGCTTTGTCGCTTTTAAGCTCCATTGAGGCAAAAGTTGGTATAGCGCAATTGCAAAAATATCCTAAAATTTTGGCTAAAAGAAAAATAATCAGCCAATATTATCACGACCATTTGCAAAATATTCCTCAACTCGTTTTACCGCCACTAATTGACGGGGCAACATATTCTCACTACGTGCCACGTGTTCAAAATAGACAAAAGGTTATTTCCCAAATGAAAAAACAGGGCATTCAATTAGGGTCGCTAATCAATTATTCCATTCCCCGCCTTAAGGCCTACCAAAAATATACTAATGAAAAATTTCCCAAGGCCTGGCGATGTTCTCGAGAGACAATTAACTTACCAATTTATCCCGACCTCAAAAAAACAGAATTAGATTATATTATAACAAATCTCAAAGATATTCTGTCTCAAAACAAAAAATAAAAACTATGTCTAATAAATTAACCAAAAACAAACAACAAGTTGTTGATTTCTACGAAGCCATTGCCCTAGATTGGGATACGCGCTTTAAAAACAATTTATCCACTGCTCATTTTTTGAATAGACGGCTGAATTTGCTTAAACAATTCATGAATTTACAGGGGCAAGAAACTGTTTTAGAAATCGGTTGTGGCACTGGTTTTCATTTAATAAATTTAGCTAATTATTTTTATTCAGGCATAGGCACGGATCTGGCGCCAGCGATGTTAGATATAGCTAAAAAAAATAGCCAACGCCTTAAAATTAAGAATATTCATTTTAAAATTGATGATGCTGAAACACTGGCTAAATTTCCCAACAATTCATTTGGTGTTGTTTTTTTTGTCGGTCTTTTAGAACACTTGATCAATCCTCTTGCTTGTTTTCAAAATGTTTGGCGGGTATTAAAAAAAGGCGGTCGCCTAGTCGGCATCACGCCTAATAAATATAGCCCATGGTACTACCTCATCGGCCCTATTTTTAGAGGGAAAAGCTTAAAACATTTATCTACTGACCGCAATTACTCCCAACGAGAAATCAACCAAATGCTCGAACAAACCCATTTTACAAAAATCCAGATCCGGCATTGGGGCCTTTTGCCAGCTAACGATATTCCAAATAATTTATTTAAAATCCTAGCTCAAATTGAAACCATCGCGGAAAAAACGTGGTTAAAACATTTAGCTGGCGGACTATCTTTTATCGCCTATAAGCATTCTACGAAAAGCGAAATTTTTATCAATAAAAATTAACTGAAATTGATAATTTTACCAGCAGCGCCAATACCCAAACATTCTTTACAAATCGGGAAAGCGTGCCCCTGACTCATCTTCTTTTTTCTAAACTTAGCAGTCCTCTTCCAAATATCAACGAAGTTCATCTTGTTAACATTCCCCACCATTGACTCTTTCAAGGCATCGTACCAGCACAAGCAGACGCAACCATCACTAAGAACCATTGGCGTGTCTATAGAAATACAGGGAGCGTTTCTAGGCAAACGCACAAATTTACCATTAGCGTCTTTTTTATAACGCGACATCGGATGCTCAACAATCAACTCTTTAAACATATATTCTTTGTAGGCCTTATTGCCCTGCGGCCAAACCCCCAACGGTTTCATGGCAGCCGCGTCAACTCCCATTGCTCTGGCTAATTGAACATAGTTGTCGATTTCTTGGTAATTCTTTTTGGTCACCACCATACGTAAAACAATTTGAGGTGTTTTCTGGCCTTTTTTCTTCTTTTGAGCAACTAAATTTTCTATATTAGATTTAACTATATCATGCTTTGCGCCTACCTTAGTTTTTTCGTAAACCACCTTATCAAAACTCTCTAAAGCAGTAAAAATCCTTGTTGGTGGTGAATTTAAAAGATTTTCTATATTTTGAGATGTCAAAAATGTCGCGTTGGTGAATAAAGACGTAAAAATCCCTTTTTGATTCGCGTAAGCAAACATATCATAAATTTCTGGATTCATCAGCGGCTCGCCCGCACAAGCAAAATCAATCCGGCCACAAAAATACTCGATATCATCAACTAATTTCTTAAACTCAACAAAAGTTAAAAACTTTTTTTCACGATGTTCCCAGACCTTAATATCTTTAGTCACACAAAAAGCGCAATTAAGATTGCACCAAGAAGAAACCTCAACTGCCACTGCCTTAGGATACCTTCCCAATTTTCGCACTAAAAGTCTTTTAAAATTGCGCGCGCTATTTTTAAAACCCAATAACCGCGCCGCTTGAACATAGAGCCCAAAACGCCTAGAAAAATTTTTTAGATTAATCATTATTTTAATGCTTTTATCTTAAAAATAGGATGAAAAGAAATTATAGTTTATAACTTTTTAACCAAAAAAGCAACAACTAATCATACAAAAATATGCGTAATCACAAAGAAGAAATCGCCTTTCTCGAAACCAACAGATATCTTTATCAAAACCCGCTAACTGGGCTTGTTCACCGTATGGGCCATCGCCTCGTTCAACAACTTATTTCCACCCCACGAGGCAAACTAATTGACTTGGGCTGCGGTAAAGGCGACCATTTTCCTTATATGGCAAACTGTAATTTTATTGGCCTGGATAACGATAAAAAACTTTTATCGTTAGCCAAAAAACAATATCCAACAGCCAATCTGTGCCATGGTGATATTTACCATCTGTCATTCGCCGACAAATCATTTGACGGAGCATTAGCCATAGGCGTTTTAGAGCACCTCTCCAATCTGGATCAAGCGCTCAAAGAAATTCAACGCATCCTCAGGCCAGATAAAGAATTAGTTGTTCTCATCCCAACTGAAAATTATATTTACAAACTTGGCAGGCGCTTAATCGTGAAAAGACACATAGAAAAAAAATGCCAAGTTGACTATAATAAGTTAGTTCAAAAGGAACACGTTAATTCTCATCAAAAAATCGTTAAACAGCTTGAACGGTATTTTAAAATTACCAAAAAAATAGGGACGCCATTTATAGTGCCCATTTTTTGGCTTAACTGTTTTACCATAATTCAATGTCAAAATCATCATTTATAAATCAACGGTCGAATTTTTGGGACAAAAATCCCTGCGGCGGCCAATGGCTATCTTTTAAACAAAAAAGGGATTGGCTGATCAAAACAGAACCCTATATTTTAGATTTTATCCACCGAGATTGGTTAAAAGACAAAAAAGTACTTGATGTTGGTTGCGGCCAAGGGCTTATTTTATCTTTGATGGCTCAAGAATGCCCAGATATTACAGGCATTGATTTAAGCCGAAAATCTTTACTTCAAGCGAACAAAGGCCTAAACGAACTTGGGCTTAAACATGTGAAACTCGCCCAAGGAAATGCCGAAAATCTACCTTTTAACGACAATGTCTTTGATCTTATCTATTGTATTGGCGTTTTGCACCATACTCCTAACATCCAAAAAGGCATTGCCCAAATTAACCGCGTGCTTAAAGAAGACGGGCAAGCCATTATTATGCTCTATCGTAAATACACACCAAAATGGCTTGCTGTTATTATACTAAGAAGTTTCTCCGCGTTAATAGACAAAATCGCCGGACAAAAATATTATTTAGCCAATAAATTAAGACATTCAAAAAAATTTCACAATCAAAAAACCGGGACCGCCCTACTTGAACTATTCGGTTGTCCTATTTTAAAAACATACTCTTCCCGAGAAATCAAAAAACTATTCCACGCCTTTAAATCAGCTAAGCTCTCTTACGCACAGCCCGGATTTCAAAGACTCATGGATTTTCTGCCCAGACCGCGACCATTTTTTTCTAAAATTTCCTATTGGCTTGATCGAAAAACAAAAAGATTATTCGGTTTTTACGTTGTAATTGAAGTCAAAAAATAAAGTATCTATTGATTAAGAAAATTATGTACCAAAAATTTAAAAAACTAGGCAAAGATTCCATGGTTTATATGGCTGGAACACTCATCAGCAAGCTTATCGGTTTTGCTTTAATACCAGTTTACACGCGAATTTTCTCCCCTCAAGATTACGGTATTTTAGATATCGTTAGTATTTCTTCAGTGATTATTATTACTGTTTCTAATCTTGGACTCACCACGGCCTTAAGCATTTTTTATTTCCAGACCGAAGATCAAAATAATAAAAAAACGTTTATTTCTTCAAATTTTATTTTTTCTATTTTTATTAATGTTTTAATTTGTGCTTTAGTAATTATTTTTAGCCGCCCTTTGGCTATCACTTTCCTAAAAAACGCCGACTACGCCAAATATCTAATCTTATCCGTTCTAGCCATTCCTTTTTCCGCTATTATTAATTTTGGCAGCGGCCTTTTTAGGTTAGGGCTTAAACCTATTAAATATTTTTATATTATTTTAGGTAATTCTCTTTTTGGTGTTGTTTTAAGCATTTATTTAGTTATATTTAGAAAAATGGGGCTTCAGGGCGCGCTTTTAAGCCTATTAATTTCCAGTATCATTTTTGCCGTTATTTCTATATACCTGACCAAACATCATTTTAACTGGAAATTTTCAAGCCAAAAACTAAAACTAATGCTTAAAGTTGGCCTGCCCCTTGCTCCAGCAAGTTTTATGGTTTGGATAATGGATTCTTCGGGCCGCTATTTTTTGGCCCATTTTCGAACTATGTCTGACATTGGCCTTTACTCTTTAGGATTTAAATTCGCCTCAATCTTGGTTTTGATTACTGCCGCTTTTAGATTGGCCAACGCTCCTTTTCAATTGTCCATAGCCAGCGAAGCCCAAGCTAAAACTATTTACGCGAAAACTTTAACCTATTATCTTTTAATGACCTTCTTTGTAGCTGCTGGCCTTTCTATGTTTAGCAAAGAAATTCTTTCATTATTAACCTCGCCGGATTACATTAATAGCTATAAAATTATCCCCCCATTAACCTTTAGTTTTATTGCTGATGGCATCTATCAAATCGTCGGTATCGGGCTGTTAATCAGCAGAAAAACTCAATATATGACTTACGGAGTCATTGCTGGAGCCTTGGCCGCTCTGGGTTTTAATGCCCTCTTAGCTCCTCGATGGGGGATTTTAGGTGTTGCCTTTGCCACTTTATTAGCGTATGCTGTTGGGCTGGTCCTAATCTATTTCTGGAACCAAAAATATTATCATATTAACTTTGAATTAAAAAAAATATTCAAATTACTTATATTTAGCCTAGGATTCATTATCTTAAGTTTCCTGTCCTATTTTCTATTAACTCCTCTACCAATGATTATCTTTAAATCTTTTTTAATGATAATTCTCGGTTTAATTTTTTATTTTAGCCTAGAGATTAACGAAAGAAATAAAATTTGGTTTTTAGCGCGAAACATATTCCGAAAAATAAAATTTAGATTAGGGTATAAATAAAATTTTTTCAAAAAATGATACGTATAATCAAAAAAATCATTCATTTAATTAAATTTTTTTCCTTAAGGAACAGATTGGCTATCTTATTTTCTCAGCCTTTATTGATCTTGCTTTTACCGCGAACCTACTGGCGTCTTGCAAAAAATGTTTTCCATCCTCAAAAAATCGGCTCTGACGTTATTGGTTTTTCGCCCCATATGTCCTTAATTCTAAGCTGGTATTTACGGACCGCCAATTGCGTCCACAAATACGGCCGCAATGGCTATGTTTTTGAAGACGGTCTTGGCCTTTCTCTTAAAGAAAGGTTTTGGCTTAACTCCATCGCTCTAAAAATATATGGTCAATTAAAAATTCAGAAATTTACCCTGTTAGCCTCCCTACTACTGTTATCCAGCCTATGTTTGATTGGCTGGCATGAGAAAATTCCAACCTATCAATTGATAATTTTTATCACGCTTTGCGGAGCTAGCTCTCTTTTTTTAATCCCATTCCTTCGCTTGGCAAAACCAGAAACTCTAAGTTGGTCTTTCGCGCCTTTAGCTTTCTACGCTGTGTTTACTGGCCACTACTATATTGCTGGCATAATGTGCCTTATAATATCTATTGCCAATTTTACGACGACTTTGCTGGTTTCAATTTGTATTTTAACTTACGCCATTGCCTCAAATAATATTTTAAATGGCATTTTTGTTATTTTTACTTCCAGTTTAAAGCTCGGCTACGACTTATGGCCTTTTTTCAAAAACTCTTTAGTCAAAGGGATATTAGAAATTCTGGGCGGCAACAAACCAAAATCGCGTCACGACGATTTTTTAAGACTGCGCCCTAACGACCTTTATTTAAGCTTTTTCTATTTGCTATATGTTGCTACATTGATCTTTTCCCAAAAATCTTTAGCTTACGTGCTGGTCCTTTTGATCCCTTGGATTATTTATATCAACAATCAAAATTTATTCCGTTTTGCGGATAGCAATACTTTTTTCAGACTATTCTTTATTTTGACCTCACTGATAACATTGCTCAATCCAACGCCTCTAATTTTTATCAGCTATTTAATGCTTATATTCCTTTCGCCACTTTGCTTATTAGAGGTTATTGAGGATGTTGTTGATCACTATCCCCACATTAAGGCATATTCAATTAAAAAACCTAAAGAATATTTAAAAAAAGTATTCAGCCCGATCCCGTCACATTCAAGAATCATCTTTGAAACACATAACAGTGAAAAAAATATGAGTGGGTTTTCTACTCTTCTTTTTTTCTTTGAATCTCTATTTTTAGAAAAAGGTACCGAACTTATCCCCATGGAATGGCTACGAGCCACCCAAATGAATTATTTTATCAATGAATTTACTAAAATTAATCAATATTCCAATCAAGCAACCATCAAAGAAAAATGCCAGGAGATAGGGGCTAATTACTTATTGGTGTATTCGGAAAAATTCGCCCAACAACTTCGGGAATGGAATTACCAAAAAACGCTGACAATAAAATGGCGCCAACTTAAAAAATATTTTTGGAATTTTGATCGACTAACCATTCCCGAGAAAAACTTATATTTATTTAAACCACCATTTGCCATCTCTCTTATAGAACCGTCAACCCACCTCCTGAAACAACCCAACTTGTTAAAATTTGAGGCAAATCCAAAAACACAATACATAATTAAATATAATTATCACCCTTCTTGGCAGGCCACTCAAGGTCAAAAAAAAATTACCATTAAACCAAGCAACGGTAAGCTTTCGTTTATAACTTTAAACATAAAAAAGGCTGGGTCAGTGATACTTCATTTTAATACAAATCATTGGTCAAAATAAAATTATGCTTTATGAAAAATTCAAACAATTAGGCAAAGATTCGGTGATTTACACCGGGGGCATAATCATTAGCAAAATCATTGGCCTGGTACTTATTCCAATATATACCAGAGTTTTTAATGTTAAGGATTATGGCGTTTTAGACATTATCAGCATTTCCGCCACGATGATTGTGGTTATAACAGAGATGGGGCTTGCCACCGCTTTAAGCATTTTTTATTTTAAAGCCGAAAACAAAACAGAAAGAAAGACGTTTATCTTTTCTAATTTTATTTTTTCTTTTTTAGCAACAACGCTTCTTTGCGGTCTTGTGGTTATTTTTAGCCAATCAATAGTTCTTGCTCTTTTTAAAAATGCCGGCTATGCTAAATACTTAATAATTGCTACCTTAACAATCCCCTTTTCAATTATTGTTAATTTTGGTTGCACCCTCTTACGACTTAGTTTCAAACCGATTAAATATTCTTATATTATTCTTGGCAACTCTTTAATCGGCGTTTTTTTAAGTATTTATTTTGTTGTTATTAAAGGCATGGGCTTAATGGGCGCTCTCTATGGCTTGCTAATCGCTAATATAATCTTTTCAATAATAGCTCTTTATATAAACCGAAATAGTTTTAATTGGCGATTCTCCTTAGCAAAATTAAAAATAATGCTAAAAGTCGGCTTGCCCTTAGCGCCACTCGGCTTATTGTCATGGGCAATAGATTCTTCGGGCCGTTATTTTTTGGCTCATTTTAGAACCATGTCTGACATTGGCCTTTTTTCAATTGGCTTTAAGTTCGCTAGCGTCATCGTTTTTATTACTGCCGCGTTCAGATTAGCTATCGCCCCTTTTCAATTGTCGGTAGCGGATAAGCCTCAAGCTAAAATAATTTACGCTAAAACTCTAACCTACTATTTAAGTATCACTTTTTTGATCGCAGCCGGCCTTTGTGTTTTTGGCAAGGAAATTGTTTCGTTCTTTACTACGCCTGAATATACCAATAGCTATAAAGTGATTCCTCCGCTTATTTTTGGTTTTATTATGAATGGTCTTTATCAAATTGTAGGTATTGGCCTTTTAATCACCAAAAAGACGCAATATCTAACTTACGCGATGGCTGTAGGAGCGGGGATGTCTATCCTTTTTAATTTTCTACTGGTGCCCCGTTGGAATATTCTTGGCGTTGCCATAGCTAATCTTTTGGCTTATGGGCTTGGCCTAATGCTGATTTATATCTGGAACCAAAAGTTTTACCATATTAATTTTGAACGTAAAAAAATTGTTAAAATCTTCCTCGCGACAATTACAATTATTATTATAGGGCTACTTACTAATTGCCAATCACTAATTTTAACCCTGTTTATTAAATCTTGCCTAATCATTATTCTTAGTTTAATTATTTATGCTAATTTAGAACCACGAGAAAAAGAAAAATTACGGTTTATTTTTCGCAACATAATTTATAAAACTCGAAATAAATTTAGGTTTAATTAAAAACAACCTACTCAATTATGTCTTTGATTATTTACAGCGTCTATACTATTTATGCCCTGGCCGGATTATTGGCCACGATTAATATTGCCATCAAACCCAAACTTTTTTGGCCGATTTTGTTAGTCGCATCCGTTGTCGGAGGCGGCTTAATGATCCAGGGTTATGGCTTAATTGACGAATATCTTTTAGGCATGGCCCTTTTAGGCGGCTTAATAGCCTTATTCAGAGGTAAAATTTCCTTTAAACAAACCACAAAAACCATATGGCAAAAAGTCCATTATTATTTATTTATGATTTTTATTGGCTATATGCTCTGCCAAAGTGTTCGCGGCCTGATTGTTTTAAACGATCTTCGAATAACCCGCTGGATTATTTATTATCTGCTCTTGGGCCTTTTGGCTTGGCTATTGTTCAAAAAAGCATTAAATTGGCCCAGCCCCCAAAAAATCACCTTAATTATCGCCGTAGCCGGTCTTGTTTATTTTAGCGCTTATCTGTTAACGGGATATTTCTATGAGGCATTCAGCCATGGCTCTAGATATGATTTACAAGGATATCTCTGGGTTGGTACGGCTGCGGCCATGCTGCCCTTAACAATTGTTCTCGCCAGTGTTATTTCCCTGCTTAAAAACTATTCGCCACCAAAACACATTCTTGGCTGGGTTATTATCTTAATTAGCACTCTTGCGTCTTATTACTACGGGAGCCGTGTTGGTATTTTAATTATTTTGTCTTTTATCGTTCTTGCTTTAATTTTGTTAAAATTTAAACAGTTCATTTTTTTCCTCCTTATTTTTTTAATTATTACCGGGTTCTTCAAGTTCGGCGGATCGCTCCTTGGATTTAGCCGTATCATTGTTCAAAGCGCGACGCTCCATTCTCCATCTGATTCGGGCCGATTGATGCATTTACAAGCAGGGATTGATGCCATCAGACAAAAACCAAAAACCGCGCTTTTCGGTTTTGGCGTTCATACCAATCGGCTGATAATTGGCCCTTATTTGCAAAAGCTTGGTTATTTTCAGGGCGGTCCTACCCCTCCAATTATTCACACCACTGGCCTAGGCGCGCTATTCATTGACACCGGTTTTATTGGAGTTTTTCTTTTTTATGCCAATCTCATTGTGGTTGGTTGTCGAGTTTTATTTGCCAAACGCAATCCCAACCGTCTAACTTTTTTACTAATCATCGGCATGTTCGCGCTTTGGCCATTAATTAGCGATGTTCAAGATGTTATCCTGCTTTATCTATTAATCATCCCAGCTGGCATTTTTAATTATCTTAGCCAACCTATTAAAACACCGACGGACCCGACACGCCCCATAAAATTATGCTTTTTAGCATCCGCCGATTCAATTCATTCTGTCAAATGGATTTCTTATTTTTGCCAAAAAAATTATCAAGTTTCTTGGATCTCTTTAACCCCCTTAACCGCCGGGGAAATTAATAATATTAAATTTTATCGCGTGCCCGGATTAGGCAAGATAGCGCCAATTAATCTCCTTTTTGATACAATACGCCTGAGAAGGCTATTACAAGAAATAAAACCTGACATTCTCCACGCTCATTATGCCGGCGCCAACGGAATTTTAGCGGCCTTAAGCGGTTTTCATCCTCTGATCTTAACTGTTTGGGGGTCAGATATTTTAATCAATACTAAATCTAAAATTAAAGGACCTTTTATCAAATTCGCCTTACGTCAAGCTGATTTAATTACCTGCGATGCCCAACATATGGTAGGCACCCTAAATCAACTGGGCATTACTTCGGATAAAATCAAACAGATTAACTTTGGGGTTGACACTCAAAAATTCCAACCCCAAAAACAACCCGGCTCAATTAGAAAACAATTAAACCTTGCCTCACGACCACTAATTATTAGCCTAAGGCAACTTGAACCCATTTATGACGTATCATCTCTCATTAAAGCAATCGCCATAGTAAGCCGAAAAACCCCCGATATCGCTTGTCTAATTATTGGCCAAGGGTCAGAAAATAAATCTTTGCGGGCGCTAACACAGTCATTAGACATTCAAGACAAAATTATTTTTGTTGGCCATTTACCTAACGACCAACTCCCTAAGTATTTAGCCGCTGCCGATATTTATGTTTCTACCGCTT
>MNWF01000050.1 GCA_001872305.1 Parcubacteria group bacterium CG1_02_40_25
TTTGAAGGCCGGCCGCCAGGGACTCCGCCCCATACTTTATTAGATTATTTTCCGCGTGATTACTTATTATTCATTGATGAATCACATATGAGCTTGCCGCAAATCCGTGGCATGCATGCTGGCGACTTCGCACGCAAAACAACTTTAGTAAATTTCGGTTTTCGCCTTCCATCAGCCATTGACAATCGACCCTTAAATTTTAACGAATTTAAAAAACGGCAAGGCCAGACGATTTATGTTTCGGCAACGCCACAAGATTACGAAATCAAAATGTCATTACGAGGAACGACCAGTGGGAGCGACGTGGCAATCACGAATTACGAGGTAACTCATACTTTGAGATTGCCGCGTCGGCTACGCTCCGCTTCGCCTCCTCGCAATGACAATAAAACCCTACAATCTGATGGTGTCGTAGAACAACTTATCAGACCCACAGGTCTTTTAGATCCCAAGATTTTTATCCGGCCCACTAAGAATCAAGTATCCGATTTGATCAAAGAGATTAAACAGCGTGTCGCAAAACGTCAACGAGTTTTGGTAACTACAATTACCAAGCGCCTGTCCGAAGATTTGACTGATTTTTTACAAGACGCTGGCATTAAAGCACAGTATCTGCACTCGGAAATCAAAACCTTAGAACGGCCAGAAATCCTGCGCGATTTACGGACTGGCAAATATGACGTTTTGGTAGGCATCAACCTACTTCGCGAAGGATTAGATTTGCCCGAAGTTTCACTTGTCGCCATTTTAGACGCTGATAAAGAAGGATTTTTGCGCAATGCCACCACTTTAATCCAGACCATGGGCCGCGCTTCTCGGCGTCTTAATGGCGCAGTTATTATGTATGCTGATCGCATAACACGATCAATGGAACAAGCCATCAGCGAAACCAATCGCCGACGAAAAATTCAAGAAAATTATAATCGCAAAAACCACATCACCCCCCGCTCAATTAAAAAAGAAATCCGCGACAATATTCTGCCCGTGGGCACACGACCCGCCACTTCCCTATCAGAGAGTATGCCCATTGAGGCGCTGAAACATCAAATGAAAAAAGCGGCTAAAAATCTTGACTTTGAAACCGCGGCCGAAATTAGAGATCTAATTAAAAAAATTCGGCAATAATCTTGCCAAAATGATCTTTATCTGCTATCCTTATCTTTGAATAAATAGTATTTTTTGTTATTCCCGCGAAGGCGGGAATCTATACGGTGAATGTCCGACGTGGATTCCCGCCTTCGCGGGAATAACACTTTTCAAATTTGACTTTTAATATTTGACTTTTGATTTAAATTTATGCCAATTACAAAATCAGCTAAAAAAGCGTTGAGACAAACAGAGCGCCGCCGGGTGTTTAATTTACGCCGCGCCAGAACCTTGCGAGAACTCGTAAAAAGCTTTCGCGAATTGACTAACGACGACAAAAAAGACGAAGCAAAAAAACTTTGGCCCAATGTCCAGCAAGCGATTGATAAAGCAGCCAAAGGAGGCGTTATTAAAAAAAACACGGCCTCGCGCAAAAAATCCCGCTTGGCAAAATTGCTGAAATAAAAAATTAATCCTCCAGCTTTGGCCGGTATTGTAAGGCCTCGGCAATATGCGAGGACTGGATGTTTAGCAAGCCGGCCAAATCAGCAATGGTACGCGAAATCTTTAAAACCCGATGATAGCCACGGGCTGATAAATGCATTTGATTAACTGCTTGACGCAAAAGATTCGCGCTTGGCACATCCAAACGACAAAATTGTTTTAATTCTTGAAGTCCCATTTCCGCGTTAGTGCGGATTTTTTTGTTGTTTTGAAATCGCCGCTCCTGAGTCTGTCGAGCGGCTAAAACCCGCGTCCGAACAGTGGCGCTCGACTCTGCCACTTGTTCCGAAGTTAATTTATCATATTTAACATGGGGCACTTCCACACATAAATCTATTCTATCTAAAAGCGGCCCCGAAATTTTATGCTTGTAATTAGCTACTTGGCGCGGCGTACAAATACATTGTTGCCAAGGATTTGTTAATTGGCCACACGGACAAGGATTCATCGCCGCCACTAACACAAAACGGGCTGGAAAAGTCAAAGAGGTGGCGGCGCGAGAAACGGTTACCACACCATCTTCTAAGGGTTGCCGCAAACTTTCTAAAACATGGCGCGAAAATTCCGGGAACTCATCTAAGAACAAAACGCCGCGATGCGCCAAAGTAATTTCGCCGGGCCGTGGATAAGTGCCTCCACCAACTAAAGCAGCCGAAGAGGCTGAATGATGTGGCAAACGAAACGGCCGTTGCGTAATTAAAACTTCGTCTTGACGTAATAAACCAGCTACAGAAAAAATCTTAGTCACTTCCAAGGCATCATCCAAAGATAATGGCGGCAAGATTGACGGTAAAGAGCGCGCCAATAAAGTCTTGCCTGATCCGGGCGGCCCAGATAATAAAACATTATGCGCGCCCGAGGCAGCAATTTCTAACGCCCGTTTAGCGTGCTCCTGGCCCTTGACATAGACAAAGTCACAAGCGTACAAACCCTGTTGATAAAATGACGACACGTCAACAGTCGGAGTTTTTGATATTTGCCCCAAGCCCTGAAGATGCCCTGACAATTCATTTAAAGTATTGACACCATAAACATTAAGCCCAACTACTAAAGCCGCTTCCTTTCCATTAACCTTGGGCACAAAAAGATTTTCAAAACCATGGGCTTTAGCTGAAAGAGCAATTGGTAAAATACCATTGATGTGGCGCAATTCGCCTTCCAAAGATAGCTCACCGACAAATAGCGACTTGTTAAAATTAAAATCAACTGGCAAAAGCTGATCCGAAGCGAGCAAAAACGACAAAGCAATAGGCAAATCATAGGCCGGGCCCTGCTTTTTTAAATCTGCTGGCGCTAAATTAACGATCACCCGACGATTAGTTAAATATGGCGGCGAAAACCCCGAATTTTTAATCGCCGCGTTAATTCTTTCTTTTGATTCTTCCACGGCCTTATCTGGCAAACCCACAATAGCAAATGTATGCAGGCCCACAGACAAATCAACCTCCGCTAAGACCGTTTGGCAATCAAGACCAATCACCGCTGATGAATAAATTTTGGAAGTCATAATAATAAAAATCTAAACCATTTTTACGTCAGTAATTTGACTAATAGTTAAATCTAAACTCCGCAAGTTTCTAACGCTCAATTTATGAATATCGTTATGCCCACAAGCACCAGCAATCATTTTGGTTTCTTCGGTCGCGGCCTTAATAAAATTAGCTATGCGTTGGCCGCCTGATTCAACATCTAATTTAACAGTTAATTCTGATTTTTGCGTAGCCACGCCCAAAGGACAATTACCCTGATAACATTGCCGGCAATAAATACAGCCCATGGCAACCATCATGGGCGTTGCCATAAAAACAGCATCAGCGCCCAGAGCCAACGCCTTAGCCGCGTCAGCTCCGCTATTTAAGCCGCCGCCGATCCAAAGTTCTTGAGGTGCTTTTAATTTATCAAGCGCGCGGCGCGCCCGCACTAAAGCTGCTATTGCTGGAATGCCCATATTTTCAATCATCACTTCCGGAGCCGCGCCTGTCCCGCCAGCAGAACCGTCAATCGCGATTACATCCGGATTGGCGCTGACCGCGATCTTAACATCCGCCTCCACGTCGCCAGCCGCCAATTTAATAATTATTGACTTGCCGCCAGTTATTTTACGCAACCAATTAACTTTCTTTTTTAAATCAGCTGGAGTCCTAATATCTGTATGATAAGCTGACGAGTGCACGTCCTCGCCCAATTTTACTCCACGAATTTGAGCGATTTTTTCGGTAACTTTACTCGCTTTAAGCAAGCCGCCTTGACCCGGCTTAGCGCCTTGACCGATTTTGATTTCTATAGCGTCGGCACTTTGTAAATATTTTTCATCAACGCCAAACCGACCCGTAGAATATTGAGTAATTAAAAATTTAGCCGCCGTGCGTTCTTCTGGTAGCATACCGCCTTCGCCAGTATTAGCGCATGTGCCAGCTAAGCTCGCGCCTCGCGCCAAAGCAACTTTGGCCTTATCTGACAACGCGCCAAAAAACATCGCGCCAATTAAAATCGGCGTGTCTAATTTTAACGGATGCTTGCTGCGCTTACCCACGATTGTTTGGCTAGAAATTTTTTCGCGAAAATAATCTACTAGGCGTCGCGCCAATTGCGCAGGTACAAAAACTAAATTATCAAAATTAATTTTGTCCCACTTTGAAGACCGCCCCGAAATAATTGCCGGCTCGCCACTCAAAGCCCGTTGTTTAATTTGTTGAATAGAATTTTGGTCCATATTTTCCATAATATAGCACAAATCAAAACCAGCAACAAGCAGTTGACCATTAAAATTATTCAAAGCATGACTATATTGAAGGCATAGAAACGATTTGAAGAGACGATTATAATGAAAAGTTCAGTGTTAATACTGATAACGGGACTGTTGACAGCATGGTTTACTGGTTGTAGCGCACAAGATAATGACAGTGAGGCTGTATTGTCAACCAACGAAGATCAAGGCACTGCTCTACTGACGCCAACCTACATCTATTGACCTCTGGCAAGCGAAACCGCCAAGAACGAAACGATTGTTAGTAAAGCGCGACAAGAAATAGGCACCGTCTATGACTGCAGTAAAGATAGAGCAGGATATGCTGGCCAATGTAAATGGTGGGTTCGGGAAAAACTTATTCCCAAAGCGTCATATAATTTGGCTAAAAGAATTCCTAATAATGATGGTTCTCACCCTATTTATTGGGATGCCAAATGGTTAGACGAGGGCGTCAGCAATGTCAGAGTTGTTTGGCGAGCGACTGCACCGACTGGCACTTGTCTTGGTCAATTCCCAATATGGTTGATTGAACCGGGCCACGTTTTCCAAATCCGCTGGCGCAGTGGCGGGCCACATACCTTTGTGGTTAATTGGGTCTCATCTTATTCTATGGGTGTAATTGATTGCAACTGGGATAATAGCTGTAATACTGGCCAACCAACAACCAAGGTCACCTCGCATACTTTTAAAATCCAGGAATGGACAAAAGTCGCTGCGTGGACAGCATATCAAATACTGTAAAATCAAACAACAATCAATAATGATTGCCCTATTTTATTAAAGAGAATGTTGGTTTAAGTATCTACTTCGCCACCGGCAAGCTAACGATAAACTCCGTGCCTTGGTTTGGCCCGGCTGATTTAATTCCAACGGTGCCGTGATGGCCATCAATGATATTTTTAACAATATACAAACCCAAACCGGAGCCGGCAGTATTAATTTTGTCGGCGCGCTCACCGCGGAAAAATTTATCTTTAAATAAATGTTCTTTTTCTTGGAGAATTACGCCAATGCCAGTATCTTTAAAAGATATCTGAATATGGTTAGAATCTGGTTGCGATAAAGTAATCGTCAGTCCGCCTTTTGGTGTATATTTTTCAGCGTTATCAATTAGATTTTGAAAAGATTGAGGCAGATATTGTTTATCGCCCAAGACATGTGGCAATGATTTTTCGGGTTTTTTAAATTCTAAAAATAAACCCTTTTTATCAAAATTAGGCTTTAAAAAATTTACTGTTTCGTCAATAATTTCAGCTGTATCTAATGGCTCTAAAATAAACTTAGCATAACCTTCTTCTAAATCCAAAGTGTCTAACATATCATTGGTAATATTATTCAATCGCTCGCAAGAGATACTAATTCTTTGTTTAACTTTTTGTTTTTCTTCTGGGCTATAACTTTCAAACGCGCCTTCTGACCACATTGAGAGCAAACCGCGTAAAGCAGTCAGGGGAGTGCGCAATTGATGAGAAACAATGTGCAAAAATTCAGTTTTGACTTCAAAGAGTTTTTTCAGATGCTTTGTTTGTTCGTCAACTTTTTCTTGAAGATGCTGTGTTAAGTCCTGAACTTGATCATAAAGCCGGCCGTTTTCAATGGCGACCGATGCTTGGCTGGCTAAAGTTTCTAAAAGTTCAATGTCTTGAGACGAATAAGCGTCCTTAGAAATTTTATTGCCCAAAACAATCAGCCCCTGAATTTCGGCTTCACGAAATAAAGGCAAACAAATCGCCGCTTCAATTTTTTTCATATTATCGCGCAAATTTGAGAGACGTTGCCTCAACTCGGAGTTAGCGGCATCGCGAATTTGTAAGCGCAATTCTTCATGAACCAAGGGCTTGCCTGTTTTCTGTAAATATTCGGTTAAAAAATTATCTTTAACAAATGAAATACCATTTTCCTCTTTAAAGCCAACAATTTTTTGAATCTGATAAACACCACTGGCCTCATCACGCAACAAAACTCCAGCCTTATCCAACTTCATTACATCAGCCGTGCTTTTAATAATCGTATCGATGATTTTCGTCAAATCAATTGTCCGTGTTAATTGCTGGCCTAAAGATCGAATCGCTTCTT
>MNWF01000029.1 GCA_001872305.1 Parcubacteria group bacterium CG1_02_40_25
TATCTGGTGAATTATTTGATATTATATTTTGTCGAGGGGGCCTAAATAATCTCGGTGAAGATGATTATCCGAAAGCGCTTAGGGAATATCTAAGGGTTTTGCGGAATGATGGAATAATAATTTTACAAGATCATTTTGCTAAAACAGAGGAAGCGAAAGAAGCGATTAATCAAATAGAAGCCGAAGTAGCAAATATAGAAGGAAGGAGTGACAAAACTTACGTGCCTACTATAGAGGAATTACGGGGATTGGTTGTTGGTGATGGGGGGGTATTTTCCAACGAACAGGCTTTTGAAATTTGCCTATCAATGAAAGACCGTTTTGTGAGTAAGGGCATTGATAATTTTGATTTATCTAAAATTAGTAAAATTCTAGAAGGGCAGAAGACTATTGAGTATGAAAAAGTTGAGGACGACATTATCCTTGTATATCCTATTTTTACGATTACTTTCAAAAAGGTGGCTCCTATTGTTAAAAAATCGGTTTATGAAAGGACGAATGCAGATCGAGCTATAGAATTTTTGGAGGATGAAAATCAAAATGGTTTCTTCTCGTCGTATGTGAATATAGCTCGAGACGCAGAAAGCTTGCAACGGGCACCCAATGAAGTTTTTTCATCAATAGTGATCACCGACACTTTGTTTAAAAATAGGCCAGACAGTGAATTAGCGAGCAACTTTCAATACATTGAAAAACACGCTCAACAGGGGCAATTAACATTTTTTGAAGACCGCAATTTACTTCCACCAGATACTGACACAAATTCGTTAGGGTATTCTGTTCTATCAGAAAATAGACGCGTTGATTCTGCAGTCGTTAACGAGATATTTGATGCAATTTTGGCATATATGGATAGTAATGGAATAGTGCAAGTTTGGTTTTCCAAAGATAGACCCAACCATCTTGATTGTGTTGTAGCGACGAATGCTACGTATTTTGCTTATTTGCTTAATAGAGGTGATGAAATTAAGAGAACAGAAGATTGGTTAATTGCGGTGTTGGATTCTGGCCAATATCTTGAGGGTTCGCGTTATTACCATTCGCCAGATTCATTTTTATATTTTTTAGGAAGATTAATGAAATTCCCAAGAATAGCTGAAAAGATACAGGTTAAGCTTGGACAACACCTTCAAAAAAGAATAGGGGAAACAGATTATCCTTTAGATTTAGCTATGAGAGTTATCCTTTCTGACTCTTTGGGGATACAAAATGATTCAGAAAAACAAAAATTAATGGAACTTCAGGGCCAAGATGGCTCTTGGCCTACTGACGCGCTTTATAGAGAGGGCAGGAAGTTAATATTTTATGGAAACAAATCTATACCAACAGCCTTTTCTATTAAAGCGCTAAATCATTAGGAAAAAGGGAGTTTTAGGCTTTGGCGTTTATCCATTTTATTAAAAAATATGACCTCAATTTGGCATAGTATTTACCATTCATTTGCTGGCTTGTGGTTTGCTCTTAAAAATGAGCAAAGTTTTCGGGCACAGCTGTTTTTGGCAGCGGTGGCGCTCGTTCTGTTGCTTATTTTGCCTTTGGTGCTTTGGGAAAGAATAGCTATTTTAATTATGATTTTTTTAGTATTAAGCTTGGAATTAATTAACACAACAGCGGAAAAGATCATTGATTTGTTCCGGCCGGAAATTACCCAGCACGCTAAAATGATTAAAGATTTAATGGCGGCCGCGGTTTTGTTGGCTTCGTTGGGCGCTTTAATAATTGGTTGCTTGATTTTTTTGCCTAAAATTGTAGTCTTATTTTAAGAAATCATGAAAATAAAAATCACCGAGGAATATTTCTTTGGTGGTTTTTATTGTAATTTTTTAACCCATTTTTAAAATTTCTAAAAAGACCTTGGGTTCGTTCTGGGCTAAATTCGCCAAGATTTTTCTATCAATTTCAATTTTAGCCTTTTTTAATCCAGCAATAAATTTAGAATACGTTAAATCGTTCTGGCGACAAGCGGCATTGATTTGGGCTTGCCAAAGGGCACGAAAAGTACGTTTTTTTAACTTGCGGCCACGAAAACTATGGACTCCAGCGTGAAGTACCGCTTCTTTGGCTGCTCGAAACTTAGTGGACCGACTATTAATGTATCCCTTGGTTTGCTTAAGTATATTTTTGCGTCTTTTGTGGGCCATGAGGCCTCTTTTGATTCTGGACATATTTTTATAGATATCTGGAAATTGACTGGCGCATACCTTTGGTGGTTATCATAGTAATGCTAGACCGCTTATCGCCAGTTTTTTGTCCTGTTTCTTTAGAGTTAAAATGATTCTGCTTCATTTTGCGTCGCAGAATGTTTTTATTACCAGTAATTTTGACTCTTTTCAAAATTGATTTATTAGTTTTGTTCATGGTGGTATAGGCGTTTTTATGTCACTTTATCAATAATAATTTCCATACCGCGCGGATTGCGTTTAAGCGGTTGAATGATTTTAAGATTACCTTTGCCAAATAGTTCCAAAAACGCTTCAATTTTTTCCCTGGCAAGATCGATTTGACCTTTTTGGCGACCAACTAATTTTAGCTCAACTTTCACCCGCTGGCCTTTAGACATAAATTTTTTGGCCAGCTGGAAACGCATCTCTAGGTCGTGTTTAGCAGTCCCCAGACCGATTCTAACCGCTTTTATCTCTCCTGTTTTTGAATGCGCTTTTTGTTTGCGAAGCTTTTTGTTCTGGTGGTATTGATATTTGCCAAAATCTCCTAAACGGCAAACTGGTGGTTTGGCGTTGCCAGCAACTTCAATCACGTCAATGCCCATATACCTGGCTCTTTCAATGGCAGCGTCAGTTGGCATAACGCCAAGTTGTTTGCCGTTCTCATCAATTAGCCTGATTTCAGGCATTTTTATTTCGTTGTTAATTCGTGGTCTTTTAATTTTAGTTTAGTTAATTTTTCTAATAAAAACTTTGTTAATCTCTAACGGGGTGGAGATGATGGGAGTTGAACCCATGTCCAAAGAAGTTAATTAAATCTTATCTACAAGTTTATTCTATTTAAGTTTTAAATAATTAAATTAAAACAGAAAAAAATTTAATTACCGAGTCTTTTGAGCCACGAAAATAAAATCTAAAAGACCAAGATTTTATTTTGTCCTAATGATTGCATTGCCCAATTTATTAGGAGTCAATTAGGCAAGGGCTTACGCTTTAGGCGTAAACAGGAACTAAGCTAGGAGCGTTAAACAATGAAGTTAACGCTTGCTTGGTTTTTGAGAATAAGTTGGCACTTATCATTTTGCTAAATTTTTACGAGTTTTTGGCGTTCTCGACTTGCTAAATTTAACGCGACGACTTTGTCGAGGCCTGGCATCCCCAGATAAAATTTTCAATTTATAATTTTTAATTTTTAAACCTGACCGTTTAGCTATGCTTTAATGCGGACAGCTCGTTGCATTTCCCTTTTGGCTTCTCTTTTTTTAATATCTTCTCTGCGGTCATATTTTTTCTTACCGCGAGCCAGCCCGATTTCAAGTTTGATTCTACCTCGTTTAGTATAAACCCGCAGGGCTATTAATGTCAATCCTTTTTGCTGGGTTTTGCCAATTAAGGCCTTAATCTCTGATTTATTCAGTAGGAGTTTGCGTGATCTGACGGGGTCGTATTCTCGGGGGGTGTTGGCGTTTTGATAAGCTGGGACATTGGCGTTTAGTAAAAAAGCTTCCTCGTTTTTGATCACCATATAGGCGCCGACCAAGCTAATATGGCCGGTTTTAATGGCTTTCACCTCAAATCCTTTCAACGCTAAACCAGCTTCCCATGTTTCAAGGACTTCGTAATCATATCTGGCTTTTCGATTTAGGCTTAGTGTTGGCATTGCTTTTAGATTAGCATAAAAATTATTTTCTCGCAAAGCTGGCAGAAAATTGATAAATATTATATACTGAAATAAATTAAAAGTTTAAAGTTGTTGTCATGCTGAACTAGTTTCAGCATCCACGGCGAGATCCCCGGGTCAAACCCGAGGATGACAAATACGAACTGGATCCTGGGATGAACTGAAGGTACTGCGTGTCGCATGTATTCAGGCCGATTAGGCTCTTTAGAGATGACGAAAAAGTTAATCTTGGAATTTTGTAGTTATCATATGATTTTGATCCGTGAACAAATAAAAAACTTAGTTAACAAAGCATATAAAAAAGCACAAGACAGAAAAAGACTGCCAGAGTTCGTTATGCCAGAAATTACCGTAGAGCATCCAGCGCAAAAAGAATTTGGAGATTACGCTACAAATGCGCCCTTAGTAACTGGGGCCATTGCTAATATCCCGCCATTAAACATAGCCGAATCTGTTGTCCTGGAGATTGAAGAAGATATGGAAATGAATGAGTTAAAAAAATCGTTAATTGAGAGAATAAAAATTCAAAAACCAGGTTTCTTAAATTTCTATCTAAAATCTGAATTTTTACAAGGTGAAGCGCAAAAGATTTTAGATCAAAAAGAAAATTTTGGCAGTATTAACATTGGCCAAGGCAAAAAAGTCCAAGTGGAATTTGTTTCAGCCAATCCCACTGGCCCTTTGAGCGTGGGTAATGCCCGTGGTGGGCCGTGGGGCGATGTCTTGGCCAACGTGTTGCGAAAAGCGGGATACAAAGTAGAAAAGGCCTATTATGTTAATGATTATGGCCAACAAATTTTGGCTTTAGGGCACTCGGTGTTAAAAGATGAAGAAGCGGTTTATAAAGGTGGCTATATCGACGATTTGCACCAAAAAATTAAAGAACAAGATTCATTTAAGGCCGGCCAGCAGGCGTCTAAAATTATCTTAGATGATTATATTAAAAAAACCTTAGAAAATATTGGTATTAAATTTGATCAATGGTATTTTGAATCCGATGTTTATAATAGTGGTTTTGTGGACGTGGCTTTAAGTCATTTAAAAGATCAGAATTTATTAAAAGAAAAAGATGGGGCAATTTGGTTTTTATCTTCTAAATTTGGCGATATCCGTGATCGGGTCGTTATTAAGACCGATGGCCAAAAAACTTATCTAGCGGGTGATTTGGGCTTTCATTGGCGTAAGTTTCAACAAGAAAAATTTGATAAAGTGATTAATGTTTGGGGCGCGGATCATTCGGGCGACGCGCCTGGACTTAAGGCCGGCATAGATGCTTTAGGATTTAAAGACAAATTAGAATTTGTTATACTGCAGTTTGTGACTTTATTTAGTAAAGGCAAGAAAGTTAAAATGTCTAAAAGAGCCGGCAATATTGTTACTTTGCAGGAATTATTAGACGAAGTAGGCAAAGACGCGGTACGATTTTTCTTTTTACAGCGATCAGCCAACACTCATTTAGATTTTGATTTAAATTTAGCCAAGGAGCAATCTAATAAAAATCCGGTTTATTATATTCAATACGCGTATGCCAGAATTTGTAGCGTTTTGCGAAAGGTAGTCGCCACAGATCAAGCCGTTACTATAAACCAAACTAGAATAACGGAATCTGAGCGGGACTTAATTTGTCAATTAGTGCGATTGCCGGAAATTATTGCTGACACGGCTCGCGATTATCAAGCGCAACGCTTGCCTCATCACGCTTCGGAACTGGCGGCCAGCTTCCATTGTTTTTATCATGATTGTCGTGTTTTAGGCAACGAAGATCCGAGCATAGATCAAGCGCGCTTGGCTTTAGTAAGAGCCACGCAAATTGTTTTAAAAAATACTTTGGATTTAATGGGCATTACCGCGCCGGAAAAAATGTAGGTGGTTACGACATTGTCATTCTGGCCACCGAGCCATGCACCATACGGTACGTGGCGAGCCGGAATCCACGGCGTGGATGCTGAAATGAATTCAGCATGACAAAAATTATTTTTTTATGTGAAAATAAAAACAGGGAAGCTATTTGTTGGATCCCTGTTTTTTTCTTGGTTTGCTAAATTTTAGCAAACACGACGAGTTTTTTTTCAATCCTAAGACCGTAGAAAAACCCCCATATAATTTTCTGAAAACGCCAGAAAAAGATTGAGTTTTCCACGCTTCATTAAACGTAGGTTTTATGCTAAAATCAAGGCAGGAATGCAGGAATTGACTGCGTTTCTGGATAAATAATTTTAACCTAAAACCTATGTTTAAATCACAAAGTTCTTTTCAAAATTCTTTCTTGGGAGGATTCGCATATCAACAAATCGTCAATCGTCATAAAAACCATCTGTTAATGAGGTTGAATAAAGCTGTTGACCTTTCGTTCGTTGAAGA
>MNWF01000040.1 GCA_001872305.1 Parcubacteria group bacterium CG1_02_40_25
ATTTTGTCGACGGTTTCGACACAATGCTGTTTTCGTCATCCTGAATACATGCGCGCAATACCTTCGGTTTATTTTAGGATCCCGTAGGGAACAAAAATTTTTGTTCCCTACACTTTGTCGATGTGGGTGCTGAAATAAACCAAAGGTACTGCCCGCGGCATGTATTCAGCACCCTAACGGGTATCTTCGACATGACAATACGCCGTGGGTTCCGACCTCCGAGCCGGAATGACAAAAAATAAAATTGATTGACAGGACTGGTTATATTTTGATACAATTCAATAATATGCCGAAAATAAATTTAAAAAATGTGGTTTGGAAAGAAGGGGAATACTATGTGGCCCAATGCCTTAATGTTGATGTTTCCAGCTTTGGCAAAACGAAAAAAGAGGCCTTGGCTAATTTAGACGAAGCTCTGGATCTTTATTTTGAAGACAGTACAGAAAATAAAACAGAGATTAAAAACATTATTAAAATTGAAAGGCCTGAATTAGTGCCTCGCTCTTTGAGTTATGTCTAAATTACCCTCTTCCCGTTTAGTTGTTAAGGTCCTCCAAACCGAGGGCTTTGCTTTTATCTCGCAAAAAGGTAGTCACATTAAATTTCGTAAACAAAATAAAATAACCCTTACGGAAAAAATGCACGCTGGTGATAAAAAATCTCTTCGCGAAATCCGCTTTTTGCCAGATGAATATAAATTTCAAAGCATTATGTTTTTGTACAGCCAAAAAGTAATTCTGGTTTCTGGCCAGCAAAAAGAATTTAACGCGGTCGTCATTGAAAACACTGAATTCGCGAAAATGTGGCAACAGATTTTTGAGATGCTGTGGCGGAATAATAACAATGTGGCACAAGATTGTCATTATTGTCATTCCAGCCATTGAGCCGGAACCCACGGCGTGGATCCTGAAATAAATTCAGGATGACGGTTCTGCGGCTATCTATCTTTAACCAAATTAAAAAACTCACAGGACTTTCTGTGAGTTTCGTTTTTTGACACTGTTTTTTAACTAGGGCAGTGATAATGTTGATCTACAAGATATGCCCTTAAATCATCCACGGAGGCCACGTCTCCTTTTGTCCGATACGCCTCAATCTTTTTTGCCTCTTCTAAGATTTTATCCACGGGCAAAATCGGATTTTCTGGATCGCACAATGGCTTAACAAATAATTTCAATCTATGAATTTTATTTGTTTTTAGCGTTTGTAAACAAGTTAGCCAACATCTTGGTAAGTAGTAGGCCGCGGTTGCCAAAATCAAATAATCAATTTTTAGACCCCCAAGACAATCAATCAACCAAAGCATTTGATCTTTGGTATTGGCGCAATAACCCCCTAATTTAATTTCAGTTTTTTCAGGAGCAACCATACGGCCTTGACCGAGTTTGATAAAAGTTGCTTTTTTGCCTATATCTAACGCTATGTCGTTATTTTCAAAACCAGAATCACCACGAGTGCCGGCAATTAAAAGATACTTAATTTCTGTATCCTGCCAGAATTTTATTCCTTTAGTAACCCGGTATTTTTCCTCATAGCCCGGCATAAGCGTTACCGCGCTCCGCTTGAGTTGCTTTTTAGTTAATTCCTGCTCCGCTGGCCATGATAATCGCGTTAAAATAGTCATCATTCCCGCGATAGTCTCTACGCATTTTTGATCTTGCATTATTGCCTCCTTGATTGATTTTACGAACTGGCCTCTCTTTTTATCCTAATTAACCCCGAACAAGGAATGACCTCCACTCCTCGTTTTTCTAACTGATCTAAAAACTGGTTAAAACCCAACGAGTCAGAACTAATGTGGCCGGCAATCACGGCATTGACATGGCTTTTTTGCGCTTCTTTGCGATGCGTTTCGGCCATATGCATACCAATGATTGTGCCGATGCCCGCTTGCGCCATTTTGCTATAAATTTCTTTAGCGCCTTCAGTGCCACCTGTAATTTCTGTTAAGACAATTTTGCCAGCAAAATTTTCCGGCGAACCCACAAAAATTCTTGGTCCAGCTTTTAATTCAACCGCCCGCTCGTATTCGGGGATCTTTTTTAAAGATCTTAAAATATCGGCCAAGATTTCTGGCTGATCTTTTTTTAAATGCTGGTCCAAATAATTAGCTGCTAAATTATCACAAGGCGTATGCACACACATTAAAGCCATATTTAATAATTTAGCCGCGTCCACCACTCTTTGATGATTAGACGCTGACACGCCGCGCGACACCTCTTCAATCCTTTCACGCATTACGCCTTCGGCAATATTTATAGGCACGCCGTATTGCGCTAAAACTTGCGCCTGAAGATGCATCACGTCTGATAAATCCGCCAAAGCAATTCCCAACGGATGGTGCGAAATCACCAAATCAAATCCGCCAAGTTTATCCGCCAACAACAATTCATCAACGCCAATATCAATGCCGGCTAAAACGCGCCTAATTGGCTGGTCGGTTTCATTTAAAATTCGCGTGTCAGAATAAGGATTTAACATTTTTTCACCGTCATATTCTAACTTGTGCTCATAGTCCAATTTTTCATAGGCCCAGCGAGCACGCAGTAAAACCTTGCGCACTTCCTCTATCCCACGCAAGTCCGCTTCCGCGCCCATCTTAACCGCTAAATTATAGATTTGTTTTTGAGTTAGCATAAATCAAAAATACTTGTATTTTTAGGTTTTGTCAACAAAAACTCAATGAAATGGTTGTAAAACTCTAAGAATAGTTTTTTCGTCATCCTAAACACATGTTGCTTCGCACAGTATCTACGGCTTGTTTCAGGATCCAATAACTATGCCGTTTTTTATGCACTGGATGCTGAAATAAATTCAGCATGACAACAGTTTCGCAATCATCTCAATGTATTAACCAAAATACCATAATGCCAAAGGCCACGGCGGCATTTAAGGATTCCTTGCGGCCAGCCATCGGGATTTCTAAAATCTCATCAGCGCGATTAAGAATTGAGCGAGGCAAGCCATTAACTTCGTTGCCCAAAACTAGAGCAAAATTTTTGGCTGTCACTCGATTGTTTTTTGATTCTCCGCGCTCGAGATTGCCACGCTTGCGCGCCGGAGCGCTCCAGCGCGCGAAGGCACGTCGCCCCCCGTACGCTCGGGGCTCCTCGCAATGACGCCGAAGCGTTTGCGACAATGAAATATCAAAATCAAATAACGAAATGGATTTTTTATCTTGTTCTAATGCTAAAATTTGATAGTTTTGTTTCTTTAATTCTTTAATTAATCTTGTTGCTGATTTAATTTTTTCCCAGCCCAAATATTTTTCCGCGCCAAGCGAAGCCTTTAGCAATCTTGCATTGGGTCGGCTAAACCGATCAAGAGGTGATGGTGTAATGCCGCAACAATAAATTTTTTCGCAGCCCGCGGCTTCGGCAGTACGAAAAACCGCGCCGACATTTTGAGAACTCCGTAAGTTGTTTAAAATAATGAGCATACTTCGTTGTTGTCCTGAATATATGCCACGGGCAGTACCTTCGGTTTATTTCAGGGTCCAAGTCGCAAGACTATGCACAAGACGACGTGAATGCTGGAACAAGCCAGAGGGACTGCGCACTTCATTTATTCTTAATATAAACAGCGTATGTGCTCAGCATGACAACCTTACGATCATCTAAAACTAGTCGCCGTCTTCATCAAACCCTTCAGACTATTCTTTGTTTGGCGTAATCGCTAATTGATTGTACACCCAAGTAGCCACATCATGCCCCCATTGATTTAATTTATAATTTTTTAAATCTATAACACCACGTAAGCTTAAAATACGCAATAAGCGTTGATTGGGTGTCAGTTTAGAATTTTTAACCGGCACACCATCAACGATCAAAAACTCATCGTTATTTTGTAGATGTTTGTAGTGATATCCCGGTCTTTGGTAAATAAATTTACCGCCAAAAAAACGGTAAACACCGACGGCTAATTCCCGCTCATTGTGCGCCCAGCGATAAAGTAAATTATGACAAATCATTTGGCTGCCTGGTTTTTGACGTTGCATTTGTTCGTTAACTTGATTGACATCTATCCGATAATTATGCTTTAAAAATTCTAAGGCATGAAAACCCAAAATTGACGGCTCGCCATTAACCACCTGAATCATTGGTAAACACGGAAAAGATCCTAAAAGCCGCGGATTGCACTCTACCACATATAATTTCTCAGTTTCTTTATCCAACAACATATCCAAGCCAAAAATGCCCTTGTAGCCAAGCATGGCAAAATGCTCGCCAATTTTTTGGGCAATTTGATTGGCTTGCTGGTTGACCTTATCGCTAAAACGCGCTTGCGCCCAATCATGTCCCGAAAAAAGACCTGAACCTTTTTCTAAATTCCAAAGCTCGGGAATATCTAAAAGCTGGTATTGCAAATTAGTTGATAAAATTCCCTCACGCGTTACACAAGCAGTTAAGCTTGGCGATGGCCCGACAATAAATTTAGTAATGACTACTTCTGGCGACGTGGTATATTCCAGCACTCGGTGATGGTTAATAAAATTTTCAAAATCTGCGCGAGAATTAATAAAAAACGTGCCTTTGCCGCCGCCGCGATCCGGCAATTGAATTACAAAGCGCGATCCGTATTTTTTATCCAAGTCCTCAAAATTAAGGTTGGCGACGTTATTTGTTTCACCCGGGATTTGATCAATACCGCACTGTTTTAAAATACCGCGAAAAATAACTTTGTTTTCAATTGTTTTTTTGCCATATTTTGGCGGATTAGCCAGCATCAGCCAGCCACCCTCCTTGCAAGCACGCTCAATTTTATAAGTTGGTTTGTAAAATAACAAAGCGGGTTTAGGTAAAATCTTTTTTAAATACTTTTGCGTGCGCTTATTTAATAAAACCGCCGTAGAATTTCTATGACATTTTAAATGCTTGATAGGCCGGCCACGCTCTAAACAATATACCTTAACGTCTTTGCCAATCACTGGCGTTTCTAAATTATAGCGCAAACAAACAACCCGATAGCCAGACGTTAAATCTTCCAGTCCTAATCGATTAAAAGCATTAACGCCAACTCCGACCAATGGCCGCTCGACTTGACGAAAAACCTCTTTCAGATCTGATAAATTTTTAACAATGATTGACATATAAATAAATTAGAGTGATTTTTATAAAACCTTGCTAAAATTGTAATCCATAGTAAAATGGTCTATAAATCTTAAATTTGAAATTTGAAATCTAAAATATTATGCTTTCTCACACTGACCTCAAACGAGGTACAATTTTTATTCTTAATAATCAACCGCACGAAGTTCTAGATTATTCGTTAAATTTTCGCGGTCGCGGCGGATCCACCGCGTCAACCAGAATCAAAAATTTAATTACTGGCAATGTTTTGTCGCGATCTTTTCACGCCGGCGAATCTTTTAATGAAGCAGAAATTAAACGCCGAGATCTAAAATTTATTTACGCCAGTCGCGGCCAATTTGTGTTTTGCGAAATAACCAACCCCAGTAAAAGATTTAATTTAACCGTGGAACAGATTGGCGCGGGCCACCAATATCTCAAAACCAACATTGTTGTCACCGGACTTTTTTTTAATGAACAGGTAGCCAATATTCAATTGCCCATTAAAGTTTCACTAAAGGTGACTGAGACCGCGCCGGGCGACACCAAGGGTCGGGCCACCGCTGGCACCAAGCCGGCAATTTTGGAAAGCGGTGCTCAAGTAAATGTGCCACCATTTATTGGCGTTGGCGATATCGTGGAAATCAATACCGAAAGCGACGAATACGTCAGGCGCGTAGAATAATTCGTCATCTGCTCTATTTTTCTTACAATAGCATGCCCATTACAGTGTTTCAATACACCCAGGTAATGTCCACACACATATGGCGGTTTTCTCCCAGTTTAGCTTAAACTGGGGCTATGTGTATCAATATGCCAAAAACAATTAAAGAAGAACGATTAAGATGGATTTTGCCCATTTACCACAAAGAGATAAAGCTGACGGACGCGACTAAGGTTTGCCCCCACAGCCAAAGAAGCTTAGAGCGTTGGCTGGCAGCTTACAAAAAAGATGGCGCAGCTGGGTTAGAACCTCAATCAACTAGACCAAAAACAAATCCAAGAGAAAC
>MNWF01000021.1 GCA_001872305.1 Parcubacteria group bacterium CG1_02_40_25
CTATGATCAGGGCCGAGAGATGTTTGAACATCGGCTATTTACCAAGCAAACCAAGATGAAAGTGTATTTCGCCCATCCGGGCAGCCCATGGGAACGAGGCACTAATGAAAACACCAATGGACTTATTCGGCAATTCTTTCCCAAGGGGACTGATTTTAACCAAGTATCCCGTAAACAAATTAAGCATGTCCAGCATCTCTTGAATGGCCGTCCCAGAAAGACCTTGGACTGGCAAACTCCCTACGAAGCTTTTAATAAATTTGTTGAATTAGAAACTTGAATCCACCTATGAAAATCAATACTTACAACCAAAAAGGCGAGAAAATAAGTCAGGTAGAATTGCCCGAGCAGATTTTTGGTTTAAAAATGAATCAGGACTTGGTGCATCAAGCGGTCGTGGCGCAAATGGCTAATACCAGAACTGTTGTCGGGCACGCGAAAAATAAGGGCGAAGTGCGCGGTGGTGGCCGCAAGCCATGGAAACAAAAAGGCACAGGCCGAGCTAGGCATGGTTCTATCCGTTCTCCATTATGGAAAGGCGGCGGTGTAACTTTTGGGCCAACGCCAGATAGAAATTTTACAAAAAAGATTAATCAAAAAATGAAGCAAAAAGCATTGTTTATTGCCTTATCGTCCAAGGTTACAGATAACGAAATGGTAGTGTTGTCAAATTTGCAATTAGAGGCGCCAAAAACCAAGAATGTGTCAGTGACTGTAAATGGATTGTTTAATAAGATTAAACCGGAAGCAGTATTCAAAAAAGATCGGCATGAGATTTTATTAGTAATGCCCAAAAAAGACGAAGAAATGCAACGTGCCAGCCGCAACCTGCCTTATTTAAAAATGATCTTAGCTGATTCTTTGAATATCGTTGACGTATTAAAGTATAAATATTTTTTGATTGTTAAAGACGCGTTGGCGATTATTCGGGAGCACTATAATTTAAAGGACAAAGTGAAAAGCTGATAATTTACAGTCTACAGTCTATGGCTAACGGTTATCGTAAGCTGTAGTCCGTGAGCTGTAGACTGTGAGTCGTAACAAGATGGCTTTAAATCTTAAAAAAATCTTTGGTAAAAAAGACGCGCAAAAGTTAGAAAAAAAATCAGCAGAAAAAGCGGACACGCTTAAGGTTGCTAAATCAGGCAAAACAAGGTCAGCCAAAGTTAAGCCGCAGGTCGCTAAAAAGCCGAGCGCGGTTATTTATAAAGCGTTAAAAAGAATTGTTGTTTCAGAAAAAACAACTGATTTAAATGAGCATGGGCAATATACTTTTTTAGTAGCTAAAAATGCTAATAAAAATCAAGTCAAACAGGCAATTCAAGATTTATATGGCGTTAAGGTAGATAATGTAAGGGTAATTAGCTTGCCAGGGAAGCCAAGGACCTTTCGTGGTCATCGCGGTTGGCGACATGGATTAGAAAACGGCACCAAAAAAGTTATTGTTAGTTTGGCCCAAGGAGAAAAAATAGAAATTTTACCGAGGTAAAATATGAAAAGATATAAACCTACAACTCCCGGTTCCAGAGGCGCGGTTGGGCATGACTTTAGCGGCCTAACAAAAAAAGAGCCAGAAAAGCAATTGCTAAGGCCGATTTTGCGTTTGAAAGGGAGATCTGGTGGGAAAATTACCGTGAGGCATCGTGGCGGCGGTCACAAAAGACAGTATCGCTTAATTGATTTTAAGATGTTTCGTTTTGATGAGCCCGCTAAAGTGCAAGCGATTGAGTACGATCCTAATCGAACTTCCTTTATCGCTTTAGTCGTTTATGGTGATGGCAAAAAGTCCTATATTTTAGCGTCAGAAAAGTTGAAAGTTGGCGATAGTGTAATTTCTTCAGAGAAGAGAATCGCGTTTCAAGCGGGTAATCGCATGCCCCTTAAATACTTGCCTTCTGGCACAGAAGTGTTTAATATAGAAATGTTGCCTCGTGGCGGTGGCAAGTTAGCCCGCTCTGCTGGGAATCTGGCTCGGGTTTTGGCTTGTGAGAATGGTTATGCTCAAGTCGCCTTGCCTTCTGGCGAAAAAAGAATGATTCATGAAGATTGTTTGGCGACAATTGGTCAATTAAGTAATTTAGATCATAATAAAATAGTTTTAGGTAAGGCCGGCAAGAGCCGTTGGCTGGGGCGTCGGCCCACTGTTAGGGGGACGGCGATGTCCCCGGGTGACCACCCGCATGGTGGCGGTGAGGGGAGGTCATTAACTGGACTTCGTAAGGGTCCTAAAACTAAATGGGGTAAATTAGCATATGGCGTTAAAACTCGAAAAAAACGCAGTCGATCTAACAGATTTATTTTAGAACGGCGAAAAGGAAGAAAATAGTTTTTAGTTTTTAGAATTAAAATTATAACTAAAATCGTTTAGAAACTACAAGCTACAAATTACAAACTAAAAACTACAAACTAAAAATTAATCCATGTCTAGAAGTTCAAAAAAAGGCCCATATGTAGATGAAAGATTGCTGAAAAAAATCAGTAATTTGAAGGTGGGCGAAAAAGTCATTATTAAAACCTGGTCGCGAGCCGCGTCTATTACTCCAGAGATGATTGGCTTTACTTTTGGGGTGCATAATGGTAAAACTCATATTCCGGTTTTGATTCACGAAGATATGGTTGGGCACAAATTAGGCGAGTTTGCCTTAACGCGAAAATTTACTAAGCATGGCGGCAAAATGCAAAGAGAGCAGGAAAAAAAGGTTGAAGGCAAGGAGTCCGTGTCTGCTAAACCAGAAGTAAAAAAATAAATTATTAATATAATATGGAAATCACGGCGAAATTAAGTCATTTACGGATTAGTCCACGCAAAGTAAGGATTGTGGCGGATTTGGTTAAGGGCTTAGACGTTACGCAGGCGGAACAGCAGTTAATGTTTAGCAGCAGGCGCGCCTCGCGACCGTTATTAAAGTTATTACATTCGGCAACGGCGAATGCCAAAAATAATTTTAATTTGACAAAAGATAATCTCTATGTTTTTAATATAAGGGTTGATCAGGGGCCGGCTTTAAAGCGTTGGCGAGCCCGGGCCATGGGTCGGGGCGCGCAAATTTTAAAACGTACCGCGCATATTCTATTGGTCTTGGCATCGAAAAAAGAGACAGCAATTAACAAGCGGAAAGTGAAAAAACAAAGGCCTGAAGTGGAAGAAGGGTTGTCGGGAGTATCAGGAGTGGCGCCCAGGGGAAAGACAATAACGCCGGATAAAAAAATAGCCATTGATAAAACAGATAAAAAATGGGCGTCTGCTAAATTACGCCAAGAGAAAAAAAGATTTTATACCGCAGATAAATTTAAGGGCGCGGCACAAAAAGTTTTTAGAAGAAAAAGCGTTTAATAATAATGATTAGTTAAGAAGTTAATGGGTTAACGAGTTATCGAGTGGCGAGCTATTAAAATAATTATTTTAACTCGTAACTCGTTAACTCGTTAACTGGATAACCATCTAACTGATAATTTATAATGGGTCAAAAAGTTCATCCGACAGGGTTTCGTATCGGCCAAATATTTCCGTGGAAATCGCGTTGGTTTAGTAAAAATCAATATCAAGATTATTTGAAGCAGGATGTTCACATTCGGCAGTTTTTGGAAAAAAAATTAGGCCGTGTAGGCGTAGTCAGGGTTGACATTGAGCGAACGCCAAGTGTGATTAAGATTTTTGTTCACGCGGCGAGACCCGGCTTGATTATTGGCCGTGGCGGCGCGGGCGTGGAAGAATTAAATAGTCTTTTAAAAAAGAATTTAGTTAAGCGGGGTTTTCCGATTGAGAATTTTCAGGGCAAGAAACCAAAAACAGAGTTGCGCTTAGAGATCAATGAAATTAAAAATCCAGAAAGTCAATCACCAGTAGTAGCGGAAAATATCGCTGAGCAATTAGAAAAAAGAATGCCGTATCGTCGTGTTTTAAAGCAGGCGTTGGAAAAAATTATGGATAATAAAGACATTCTTGGCGCTAAGGTAATGGTCAAGGGGCGTTTGGGCGGCGCCGACATTGCCAGACAAGAAAGATTATCTAAGGGTCGAATCCCGCTCCAGACGCTAAGAGCTAATATTGATTATAGCTGTAAGACGGCGCATACTACTTGGGGGGCCGTTGGCGTTAAGGTCTGGATTTATAAAGGAGAAGTATTCGGAGACTGATTTAAGATTTAAGATTAGCGAATTAAGAACGAAAGAACGATAAGTTTGGCGCGTGTATTCTTAAATCATAAATCATAAATCAGATTTATGTTATTACCTAAAAAAGTTAAACATCGCAAATGGCAGAAAGGCACGAATAAGGGAATGGCTTCTGGCGGAACAGAAGTGTCTTTTGGCAGTTTTGGTTTAAAATCTTTAGGCCGTGGTCGGATAACAGCGCGACAAATAGAATCGGCTCGTCGAGCAATGACGCGCTATATAAAAAAAGAAGGAAAGATTTGGATTCGGGTTTTTCCAGATAAGCCGGTCACTTTTAAGGGTGTTGAGGTCGGTATGGGTGGTGGCAAGGGGGCGGTTGATCATTATGTGATGGAAATAAAGCCGGGACGCGTTTTATTTGAAATGGATGGGATTAGCGAAGAAATAGCCCGCGAAGCCTTGCGCCGAGCGGCATTCAAACTTTCGGTGGCGACAAAATTTATTAAAAGATAAAAATGAAAGCCAAAGAACTAAAACAAAAATCAAAAAATGAATTAACTCACCTTTTGCTGGAAGAACGCGAAAAACTTCGACAAATGAAGTTTGATTTAGTAGCTAGGAAACTTAAAGATATGATGCAAATTTGCAAAACGAGACGCAACGTAGCGCGTATTCTAACCTTAATGAAGCAAGCGAAATAAAATTTATGTTAACTAAAATTATCAAAAAAAATAAATCTCTTGCCTCTCCTAATGAAAAGGTGATGGGTAAATTAATCAAAAAGGCAGGCAAAAAAGAAGTTAAAACAGTTGAAAAAGAGAAAATACAGACCAGAAAAAGAATACTTTCTGGGGCGGTGGTTTCCGATAAAATGGATAAAACTGTAGTAGTAAAGATTAGCTGGTTAAAATTAGATAAAAAGTATAAAAGGCGTTATCGGCAGAGTCAGAAATATCAAGCGCACGATCCAGAAAATAAATTTAAGAATGGCGATAATGTCAGTATTATTGAAAGCCCTCCGATAAGCAAGAACAAGAAGTGGCGGGCGGTTTATTAAAATATGATACAATCAGGTACCAATTTAATAGTTGCCGACAACACTGGCGCGAAGCGAATTCGCTGTTTTAAGATTTTAGGCGGTACCAGGCGGCGTTATGCCCAAGTCGGTGATATTATTGCGGCGTCAGTTAAGGAGGCAGAGCCACGCCAGTCCACTAAAAAAGGCGAAAAGATAAAGGCGGTAATTGTGAGACAAAAAAAGGCCCTGCGACGGCCAGATGGCTCATACATTCGTTTTGATGATAATGCGGCAGTTATCGTTGATGGGATGGAACCACGAGGCAACCGTATTTTTGGTCCAGTGGCTAGGGAGCTTCGCGAACGTTTTATGAAGATTATTTCTATGGCGCCGGAAGTCTGGTAGTGTCGATGGTCTACGGGCTACAGTCTACGGTCTGCGATAAGCTGTCGGCTGTAGACAGTAGTCTGTAGACCGCAATCAATATGAAAATCAAAAAAGGTGATCAAGTGTTAATAATTACTGGTAAGGATAGATTGAGAAAAGCAAAGGTTATTAAAGTCTTGCCGAGTCAAGGCCGTCTTGTGATTGAAGGAATTAACATTGTTAAACGGCATCAACGTCCTAAAAGCCAGGGCGCTAAAGGACAAGTAGTGGAAATCCCCATGTCAATGGATGTGTCTAATGTTAAGTTAATTTGTCCACAGTGTTCTCAGGCAACACGAGTTGGCGTGAAAGTTGTTGATAGCGGCCGCAAGGTAAGAATTTGTAAAAAATGCCAGAAAGAAATTTGATCAGTTTGTAATTGGTAAAATCAATTTAGAAGTGCAACTTTGAGTGGTATACTCAAAGTTGTATGAATAAAAAAAATTACAAACAACTTAATCAGAAAGAGCGCGACCAAATCTTTTTACTTAAGAAAAAGGGGCTAACCAATAGTAATATTGCTGAACAGCTTGGTCGAAATAAATCAACCATCGGTCGAGAATTGTGTCGCAATAAACATCAAAAATTCAAACAATATCTGCCAGACACAACACAGCGAAAAGGGGATAAAAGGAAAGAGCAAGGCCGTAAACAGCATTA
>MNWF01000034.1 GCA_001872305.1 Parcubacteria group bacterium CG1_02_40_25
AAATATCATTTTCTTTAATGCCGGCTCGGTCTGCTGGCGAGCCGGGCACAACTGCCTGATCTCCGGGGATGGGCTCCTTGACTACCCAGGCGCCGCAATCCACCGCTAAATTATTTTTTTCTTGAATTGCCTTACTTAAAGTAACATAACGCACGCCAAGCGAAGCCTTAATAATCCGGCCATGTTTTTTAAGATCCACCAAATCTTGCTTAGCCGCGGCAATAGGGATAGCAAAACCGATATTTTCCGCGCCCATGACTGTGGCTGAGCTGATACCGATCACCTGACCAGCTAAATTAACCAAGGGCCCACCGGAATTCCCCGGATTAATGGCCGCGTCTGTTTGAATCAAACCTCGAAGTTCCTCTGAATGACCGGCCAGACTCGCTTGAGCCGTGATATATCGCGACAAGCCAGAAATTACACCCATAGATACTGTATTAGTAAACTCGCCCAAAGCATTGCCAATAGCAATCACAGTCTGACCAAGCTGGAGATTAGACGAATCGCCCAATTCCACAGCCGGCAAATTTTCCGCGTCAATTTTTAAAATAGCAATATCATTAATCGGATCACGCGCTAAAACTTTCGCGGAATAATGTTTGTCGTCATTGGTAATCACCGTGTAATCAGCATCTTGTTCATAAACCACATGTTTATTAGTTAAAATAATACCGCTCGGATCAACAATGGCGCCGCTGCCGCCGCCAATTTGGATTGTTTTTGATTGCGGATCTTTAACTTTAATGTCAAGCTGACTGGGATCGATTAGTTTTTTAGGTTCCGGCGCTACATCTTCAATCTGTGGCTTGGTTTTATGCGCCATTAAATCGGGCATGGCCATTGGCGGCAAACCACCTTGAGGCATACCAGGCACTCCCGGCATAGGCACATTAAATGGAAAGGGCATACCAAAAAATTGCGGAGGCAACATATATGACTGTAATTTTGGCATATCTTTAGTAATCACAATGGTCACCACTGCTGGCGCTGCTTTTTTAACGGCGGCAATCACCGCTGATTCTTGTTGAAAATGAGACATAGTATTTCAAATTTTAAATTTAAAATTTTAAATTTTTAAGTTACTGTATTTTACCACAAAATCCGCCCCAAACAATAGACCAATAAAAAAATTGAGCTTTTTAGATGTTTGTGATAAACTAAAATAATCAACAAGCAGGAATCAACCGATAATTTATAACTCGTTAACCCAATAACCAAAACTATCATGGACTCAATGCAAAAAATTATTTCGTTATGCAAACGCCGTGGATTTGTTTTCCCTTCGTCAGAAATTTATGGCGGATTTTCCGCTGTCTATGATTATGGGCCTTATGGCGTGGAACTCACCAACAATATTAAAAACGCATGGTGGAAAACTATGGTGCAACTTCGCGATGATATTGTTGGCTTAGATGCCGCGATTTTTATGCATCCTCAAGTTTGGCAGGCCTCTGGCCACGTTACGGGTTTTTCTGATCCTTTAACCGAGTGTAAAAACTGCCACGCCAGATCGCGAGTTGATCATTTATTAGAAACCATTGATATTCGGGCTGACGAAAAAATGACCGAAGAACAAATTGCTAATTTGTTTGCTAAAAATCAAGCTAAAATAAAATGCCCCAATTGCGGTAAAAATGATTTCACCCCAGTCAAAAAATTTAATTTATTAGTCAAATCAAACTTGGGCAATTTTACCGAAGACTGGAACCGCGAGCCAGTGTATTTGCGCGGCGAAACCTGCCAAGGAATTTACACTAATTACAAAAATGTGGTGGACTCGACGCGCGTCAAAATCCCTTTTGGCATTGCTCAAATTGGCAAGGCCTTTCGCAATGAAATCACGGCCCGCCAATTTATTTTCCGCACCCGCGAATTTGAACAAATGGAAATGCAATACTTTTGCCATCCCAAACAAGAAATGAAAGAATACGAAAAACTGCGTGAAGCTCGCTGGCAATACTATTTAGACCTTGGTATTAAAAAATCCAATATTAAATGGCATCAACACGAAAATTTAGTATTTTACGCTAAAGCGGCCTATGATATTGAATATAACTATCCATTTGGTTTTAGCGAGCTTGAGGGCGTTCATAGCCGCGGCAATTATGATCTAACCCAACACAGTAAATTTTCTGGCCAAGATTTATCTTATACCGATCCGATAACTAATGAAAAATACACCCCTCATATTATTGAATCATCAGTTGGCGTAGGCCGGACTTTTTTAGCTGTTTTAACCGAGGCCTATACTGAAGAAAGGGTCAAAGATGAAGAACGCGTGGTTTTAAAATTACCGATGGCGCTGGCGCCAATTAAAATCGCGGTTTTCCCTTTACTCAAAAACAAACCAAAACTTGTTAAAAAAGCGCGCGCTATTTATAATAATTTAAAAACTCCTTGGATGTGCGAATATGATGAGACAGGTTCTATTGGCCGCCGTTATCGCCGCCAAGATGAAATTGGTACGCCATTTTGCATTACTATAGATTTTGATTCTTTGGATGACGACACCGTAACTTTGCGCGATCGCGATTCCATGAAACAAAATAGAATTGAAATTAAAGAATTAGTTGGCGTTTTAAAAAATAAATTCTTATAAACACCGCTTACCGACTACCGCTACAATTTGCGGTCAGCTATAGACTGTAGACGGTAGACGGTAGACGGTCGGCCGCAACACCATGCCCTCATCATACGAACTCCGTGGCCACAGTATTAATGAAGAACCAGAAAAAGAACCGCCTGTTGGCCCATATAAAAATTACAAGGAGGCCTTTAACGCTGGCTTATTTGAGTTAGCCAAAAAAGACGGTGTCTGGATTCTAATGGATCCGCCAGAAAACTCCCGCCACACTGCCCCAATAAAACTAAAAATTGTTGACTTACAGCCGCGGCGTCAAGCTTTGGGAATAGACAAAGTTGAATCCAATGTCGTTAATGTCTCGTCATCGAAAGATAAAAGAGACGAAGAAAAAATCCTGCCAATTGGCGAGACCGAAGGTGGCAGTCGCATCCCGATTTGTGGGGCCAGTGGCCGCAATTTCCGCCTGGCGCCCCAAGAAAATTTAGAAAAATAAAATGCCAATTGAATTACCCAAAAACTACGACTTTAAATCTCGCGAAGAATATTGGCGGGATTTTTGGGAAAAAGAAAAAATTTATCAGCTTGACAATACCCGAGATTCTTCCCCTTCGCATGTGGCTCAGGGTCAAAATGACAATAATAAAATCTTTTCTGTAGACACTCCCCCGCCTTATGTATCTGCCAGCCACTTGCACGCCGGCCATATTATGAGTTATTCCCAGGCGGAATTTATTGTCCGATATAAAAGAATGCGGGGATTTAATGTTTATTATCCGATGGGTTTTGACGATAACGGTCTGCCCACTGAAAGATTTGTGGAACAAAAATACCAAATTGATAAATCAAAGATTTCCCGTTCTGAATTTATTAAACTTTGTTTAAAAGAAACCCAGTTGGGCGCCGAGGCCTATAAAAATCTCTGGCGCTTGCTTGGTATCTCTGTTGACTGGACAAAAACTTATAGCACCATCAACGAACATTGCCAACGAATTAGCCAGTGGTCATTTATTGACTTATACAAAAAAGGCAGAGTGGAGCATCGCGAAGGCCCAATTTATTGGTGCCCTCATTGCCAAACCGCTTTAGCGCAAGCTGACTTGGAAGATAAAACTGAAAAAGGATTTTTAAATTATATTACTTTTGATGTTGCAAACGCCCCCCATCCCAGTCTTCCCCCCGTCCACGGGGGGAAGGATACTGATGCCCCCATCTCTCAAAAAGAAAAAGAGAACATAGTGGTCATTGCCACCACTCGGCCAGAGCTTCTGGGGGCTTGCGTAGCACTATATTTTAACCCAAATGACAAAAGATACCACCACCTTAAAAATAAACGAGCCCAGGTGCCAGTATTCAATCAGGAAGTGCCTTTTATGGCCAGCGAGGCAGTTGACCCTAATTTTGGCACTGGCTTAATGATGGTTTGCACTTGGGGAGACAAAGAAGATATTATTAAATGGCAAACGGACAAATTAGCTACGCGCTCGTTATTGGACACGACAGGTTGCCTAACTGACTTAGCTGGCAAATATCAAGGGCTACCTATCGGCCAAGCCAGACAAGTAATTCTCCAAGACCTAAAGTCCCAAGGCCGACTCATTAGACAAGAGCCCATAGAACATACTTTTAATGTCCATGAGCGCTGTTCAACACCGGCTGAATTTATCAAAACCAAACAATGGTTTATTAAATTGTTAGACGCCAAAAAAGAATTATTGGCCCAAGGTAAAAAATTACACTGGCATCCAGAGCATATGTTTCAAAAATACACTGACTGGGTGACTAATTTACAATGGGACTGGTGCGTTTCCAGACAAAGATACTATGGCGTGCCCTTCCCAATCTGGTATTGCGACAAATGCAACGAAATTATTTTAGCCAATATTAAAAATTTGCCAGTTGATCCTATGGAGCAAGAACCACCAGTGAAAAAATGCCCAAAATGTCAAAGCACGAAATTTAAACCAGAAACTGATGTTATGGACACATGGGCAACTTCATCAATGACACCAGTGATTATTAGCGAACTCTGCTCGCCTAATAGCATCATTCCTGTCATTCCCGCGAAGGCGGGAATCCATTCTGACGTAGATTCCCGCCTTCGCGGGAATGACAACAACCCTCGTACAAACAACAACATCTATCCAATCACTCTACGTCCTCAAGCTTTTGAAATTATTCGCACCTGGCTGTTTTATACGCTGGTTAAATCTTTTTACCACTTTAATCAACTGCCCTTTTCCGAAGTAATGATTTCTGGCCACGGCTTAGACGCGCAAGGTCGCAAGATTTCCAAACGCTTGGGCAATTATGTTTTGCCTGAAAAAATCATTGACCAATACGGCGCTGATGCCCTTCGCTATTGGGCGACGGGCGCGATGTTGGGCGAAAATTTAAGATACAACGAAGAAGAAATTAAAATGGGGCACAAAACTGTGACTAAAATCTTTAATGCCAGTAAATTTTGTTTAACGCATTTAGAAAATTTCACTCCTAATAAAAACGCGACAAATCTTGAACCAGCTGATAGCTGGGCTTTACACCATCTCGGCCAAACCATTGCCAAGGCCACGCAACACTTTGAACAATACGAATATGCCAAGGCCAAAAATGTAATCGCTGATTTTTTCTGGCGTATTTTTTGTGATAATTATTTGGAATTTATTAAATATCGCCTATACGGCGATGATCAAAAATCCACCAATGTTGCTCGGCAAACATTGTTTACTATTTTACTTAATATCCTAAAACTTTACGCGCCTATTTTACCTTTTATTACCGAAGAAATCTATCAGTTATATTTTAAAAATTTTATTAAAACAAAAAGCATTCACCTGGCGTCTTGGCCTCAAGCAGAAAAATCGTGGGCGCAATCAGAAAAATTCCTAACCGAATTTGACAAAACGTTAAATTTAATTGATAATATCAGAAAATACAAATCAACTAATAATTTATCGTTAGGCAAGGAATTAGACAAATTTGAAGCCACGGATAAAATTCCAACCGAATATATAGATTTCGTTCAAAAAGTAACGAGAGTGAAAAAAATTATCTTTGCGGGTGTGGTTTAATGGCAAAATCTCTTCCTTCCAAGAAGAAGACGGCGGTTCGACTCCGCTCACCCGCTCCAAGATTTGACTTTCGGATTTTTGACCAGCCATTTCGTGGGCGGCGCACAGCGCCGCCCATTGATTTTGGGGGTTTCCGCGCGCTTCGCGCGCGGCCAAGCGGAGGTTCGAGCCGAACACTTGTTCGGCAGCAACCTTTTTCTCAAAAAGGTTGCTATCCCTTGCGATTTTTTCAAGATTTGAAGCGACTTTTATCCATTCTTTCATCGGTTCGAGCCAATCATTCTGCTTTTGTTTAAGTTTTATATTTTGCTCGTCCAGCGACTTCTTTTCATATA
>MNWF01000038.1 GCA_001872305.1 Parcubacteria group bacterium CG1_02_40_25
ACATAATGCTGTTTACGGCCTTGCTCTTTCCTTTTATCCCCTTTTCGCTGTGTTGTGTCTGGCAGATATTGTTTGAATTTTTGATGTTTATTGCGACACAATTCTCGACCGATGGTTGATTTATTTCGACCAAGCTGTTCAGCAATATTACTATTGGTTAGCCCCTTTTTCTTAAGTAAAAAGATTTGGTCGCGCTCTTTCTGATTAAGTTGTTTGTAATTTTTTTTATTCATACAACTTTGAGTATACCACTCAAAGTTGCACTTCTAAATTGATTTTACCAATTTTCAATGGACCAATTTTAAATTTTTAAACGCAAATCGTACATTAAAAATTGTTTAGAAATTGAAAATTAAGAATTAGAAATTTTATTTTATGTTGACTAATCTAAAACACGTTCTTAAGGCCGGTTGCCTTAATTTTTGGCGTAATAAATTGTTGTCTTTTTCTACTTTGGCAGTGATGACTTTGGCGCTTTTAATGGTAGCTGGATTATTGTTTTTGGGTGTTTTGAGCCAATCTTTAGTAGCAGCGCTTCAAGGCAAGGTGGATGTTAGTGTTTATTTTAAACCAGAGACAAATGAAAAAGATGTTTTATCAATTAAGGATATTGTTGAAGATTTGAGTCCAGTGGCAGGGGTGGCCTATGTTTCTCGTGAGCAGGCATTAGATAATTTTAAACAGGCCAATATCAATAAGGATGTTTATTTGGAAAGTTTGAAGGTCCTGGGCGACAACCCCTTGGGCGCTGTTTTGCAGGTGAGGGCGCGTCAGCCCCAAGATTACGCGTCCATTGTTGGTTATTTAGAAGGCGCTAACTTTAAAGATTTAATTGGCACAATTGATTATCGCCAACATGAGCCAGCTATTCAAAAATTAATGTCAGTTAGTAGTGGGATCAGAAAAACTGGCCTAGTGGCGAGTTTATTTTTGGCGTTTGTGGCAATTATGATAAGTTTTAACACGATTCGTTTGGCGATTTTTAATCAAAAAGAAGAAGTTACAGTCATGCGCTTGGTGGGTGCTAGTGCCTGGTCAATTCGCGGCCCGTTTTTGGTTGAAGGCCTGCTTTATGGTTTTATTGGTAGCGTCGTGACAATTTTAGTTTTTTGGCCGTCTTTGGCTGTGGTTTCTCCGCGTTTGACCGCGGTTTTGTCGGGCGTTAATTTGTTATCTTGGTTTGAGGGCAATATTTTAGGCATCTGGGGAATTTTATTGGCTGTGGGTATTGTTTTGGGCTTGGCCAGTAGTATGATTGCGATTAGAAAATATTTAAAGGTATAGGAGCCGTCATTGCGAGGAGTCCCACTTTTTGATAAAAGTGCGGAACGACGTGGCAATCTCGAATCTTGAGGCGGCTCACACTTTGAGACTACTATGTCGTTTCTTCTGTCACGCACAGGCCCCCTCGCGATGACGGTAGCCAACGCGCAGTTTATCACGTCTTTTTGTTGACAAAATAGATGGAATGTTATATCCTAATTATAGCTAGCATTAACAAAGGCTTTTTATAATTGAATAAATTTATTTCTTGAAAGTTAAATTAATTTAGTTTGGTGGTGTCGTTTTATGTGTTAAGCATGGAAGGAGTTGGATAATGGCAAAGATTGAGGATATTGAAGAGGGCATAAGGAAATATTTTGAGGAAGTTATTCCAAAAACTGATGATGAATCGTGGCAACAATGGGTTGATTTTAGGTCAAGGACTCATAGTGATCTGATTGAGCTTTTGAAACAGGATGTTCGAAATTCTGTTAAATGGCGGGCGATATTTTTGCTATTGGTGCCAGAATTAGACTGGAGTCTTTTTTATTGGCCAGCAAATACAATCTCGGAAGGGTGGTCTGGTCACCTATCAAATTTTATTAATGATTTGCCGTTTGATTTAGCTAAATATACGGCAAGGTGGATTAATGAATTTTGTCGATCTCTGCAATTAGAACATTGTGAAACACCAAAGGAAACAATAATGGGCATGTCTGGCTTCCAAATATTAATGCGAGATCCCGACAAATATCATGGTGCTTTGGTTTTTTACAATGCTTGTATTCTAAGACTTTTGGCGATCTTACCAGTAGATTCTGAAGAGGCGGCGAGATTGTTTATGAATTTTTCCTTAAGGGATATTTCAGTTTTTGCTAGCCAAGATGATTCTTCTGGTTATAACCCATTTATGAATTTAATGTTTGATTCTAGGGTTGATAAAAAATGGAAGCTGGCAGCTGATGCCAAAATGAGGGAAATTGTTTTGGCGGAAAAACGAGGCAAAATTAAGCCGCGCGCAAAATGGGAGACTGCTGGGTGGTGGTATGCAAATCTTATCCAATCAGCCGCTGCATATTTTTCTAGTTTTCACTACGACGATCCATATGACATTGATGTCATAATAGGTCAAATTAAGTTTGTTTTAGATAATGGGCTAACTAATTTGGGGCATTGGAATAAAGCAGAATACATTTTATCCGTGCTTTATTCTGGGGGAGCGCATAATTGGAGGAATCGGTTGGGGAGAGTTGAAGCCGAACACAAAGAGCTGTTTCGCCGCTTTAGCCGGGCAATTGTTTTGGATCAGCCATTTTCCATTAACGATTATCATAAGCAAAGCGCTGCGTAGATAATGCTTGAAGTATTGGCTGGTGAGGATCAAGAATTGATGTCAGCGTTGATTCCGGCTCTTGAGATTTATAATGCCCGAATTGAAGAGGCAGAGAAAAATGACGTTGTTAGGCGGGCACAGCAAGAAAAAATAATGGCCGCGTTAAAGTAACTCAATCATAGAAAAAGCGTATTAAGTAAAGATACGCTTTTTATTTTATTTTCTCACATTTTGTGCTAACATCTTTTAAGGGCGTAGAGCGTATTCGGTGTCTGATTTCGATGTCGTTTATTGATAAGATGTTTATTGAAAATAGTTAAATAGCTTAAGGGGGTATCTCTAATGAAGCAAAAATTGACGTCTTCTTTGTTGTTTTTGATGATTTTGTCGTTTATTTTTGTCGAAACGACTGGGGTGAGCGAGAGTAAGTCGGGAGTCAAAGACTTGCAAATTGTATTTCAGAAAAACGTTGGTTCAAAATTATTAATCTCAAAAGAAAGTTCTTACAGTTTTATCAAAGAAGATATCGTACAAGAGCTTTATTTAAAGAAGATATTAAAAGATGCTTTAGTAAAGATTTTGAGCCTTAAAGATGCGAATCAATCTCAATGTTTAGTTTATGTCGATCGCAATCCCGAAAAGCAAGTTATTGTGGCCGGTTTTTTTGACGTAAGGCGTCAAAGTATTACCATCATTGGCATCGATAAGGTCTCCACTGGTAATCAGAAACGGCGAGGCTATTTTATCACGCCAGTCGGCATTTTTGAACATAGTCGGGATTATCAGGCTTTAGGCACTAAAAATGACAAGGGTTGGCGGGGTCTGGGGGCTAAGGGTAGTCGTGTTTGGGATTTTGGTTGGAGAACTACTTTTAATAAAAAAGGCGAAGAAGTAGACATCCGTTTGTTAATGCACGCTACAGATCCTGACTTTGGCGAATCAAGATTAGGGCGGGTCGCGTCTAAGGGCTGTGTCCGTATCTCGGGTAAGTTAAATAGGTTTTTGGATAAATATAAAATTTTGGATGGTCGGGGTAAGTATTTGATGGTGGGTGACTCGAGGTTATTCAATAAATCATAAATTATTTAGGAAGCGGCAAGATATTATATCAAGGCCGCTTTTTATTTTCTTTTTTCGGGTTTTATGCTAATATTTTTTAAGGACGCAGTGCATTTTAGTGCTCTTATTCGAGGATCGTCTAACCGGCAGGACGTTACACTCTGGATGTAAAAATCGGGGTTCGAATCCCTGTCCTCGAGCAAAAAGGTAATATAAAATTATTGGCTTGGTTTAACTTTTATGACAAAAGTAAAAAAAGTCAAAAGCGAAAATAAAGGAGAAATTATAATTTATAAAACGCCGAAAAATGGCGTTAGTTTAGATGTTAGAATAGAGAAAGAAACAATTTGGCTTGATGCTCATCAAATCGCCAAAGTCTTTAACGTAGAAAGGCCCGCTGTCGTTAAGCATATTAATAATTATTTATAAAACAGACGAGCTGAATCAAAAGTCAACTTGTTCCATTTTGGAACAGGTTGCCGCAGATAAAAAGGTGAGAAAAATGAATCTTTATAATCTAGATATGATTATATTTGTTGGGTATAGAGTTAACTCAATCGGGGCTACTCAATTTCGTATTTGGGCAACAAAAATTCTAAAAAAACATTTGGTGGCGGGTTATACCATAAACCAAAAAAGATTGCTTGAACAAAAAGATAAATTCCAAGAATTACAAGAAGCGGTTTCTTTTATCTTGGCAATTTAAAAAGTGTCGTTTAGAGCTTTGTAGTTTTCGTAAAACTAAAATTAGCAGTACTAAATTTATTGATTGTTTAATTAAAGAAACTGATTTTACGGATGCGGATTTAACGGACGTCAATTTTAGAGAATCAGATTTAGAAAAAAGTATTTTTCTAAATACCAATCTATCTAAGGCTAAATTTATTGGGGCAAGAAATTATTTAATTGATCCGAATAAAAATAAAATTACTAAAGCAAGATTTTCCGCGCCAGAAGCTTTGGCGCTTTTAGATTTTTTTGATATAATTGTTGAATAAAGCGAAACACCATAAGCCAGCGTATTGATAGAGATGGTTACAAAACCTCAAGAGTTGTTTTTTTGTCATCCTGAACACATGTCGCGGACAGTGCCTTCGGCTTGTTTCAGGATCCAGCCATTAAGCCATTTTTTATCTACTGGATGCTGAAATAAATTCAGCATGATGATAGTTTTGTAACCATCTAATAGTATCTTAATGTTTGATTTTGGCTGATAAGGAGGTTCCCAGTGGCAAAATCGAGCGATGGAAAAACAACAAAGCATCATATTTTTTGGCCGAAAAAGAATTACAAAAATTTAGGGGGTGTTGCCAAGAGATTTTGTCAGGTTTTTTTGTGATGTTGTCATGGTCAGAACATTCGATAGTGCACCGTTCGAGTCAACCGCCGCCAATGCCCGATATTGAATATATGCGGAATTTAGTCAGACAGTACGAAGAGTTTCGCCAACAAAAGGACAAGCTTGCTCTGAAAAGATTACGGGAACAGGAGTGGCTTAAAATACAACCGATAACCTAGGAGGATTATAAAAACAAAGCAGTAGAGATTTTTCTACTGCTTTTTATTGCGATTAAAATTTTTTAGTGCTAAATTATTAGAGCGAAGCGTGAATTTGTCATGCTGAATATATGCGACGCGCAGTCCCTTAGGTTTATTTCAGCATTCACGTCGTTATTGCTGGATCCTGAAACGAGTTCAGGATGACTACTGTTAATGCTTCTGTAATTATCTCAGTGAATATTGTTAAACCAAAATTAAATGAAAAATTTATCTGGACATTGCATTGTCAAGAAAAAATGCGGTTTTACGGTTTGAGCGAAAATCGTTTAAAAAGAGTTTTAAGAAGTCCTGACCGGATTGAAGAAGGCATAGCGCCAAAAAACCGTAGCTTTAATGCAGAGTGTCGGTAGCAAAAAACATCCCACGGAAATTTGGCTGATGTATCAGAAACGCGGCGCCAAGTTGCGCTTGATCAGTGCTTGGCGATATCCCGCGATTAGCCCAACCAATCAACCGCCGCCAATTCCAGAAGATATTTGGCGAGACCTGCTCCGGTAGAAACCCTCCTTTACGGGTTTCGCTAAGAACGCATTTTGATAAATAGTGCTGCGGCGAAGTTTCTAACGGGGTAAATAATATAATAATTTTGCGACACTGAAATCGTCATTGACAAAAGTGTATTTTTATAGTATTTTA
>MNWF01000035.1 GCA_001872305.1 Parcubacteria group bacterium CG1_02_40_25
CACAGAGTTGCACTTGCAAATTGAATGTGGGATATTCAAACTATTTACTTCCCCAGATACGCGCCCGAGCAAAATCCCCAGGAGCATGTTTGGAAAAGCGGCAGAAACAAAGTTACGCATAATCGTTTTATTCAAGATATTGATAGCGCGACAGATGATTTAATTAAATATTTTCGTAGTCATAAATTTAATTATTCATTATTGGGTTCTAAGTCCGATTTTGAAATGTGAATTCTATAGCGCCAATTTCATCTGGCGATCAAAGCGCGATTGTCCTGGCAATGGATGTGTCTGGTTCTACTGCCGGGCAACCCCTAATTAGCAGCAAGGCTGGCGCCCAAACATTTATTACCATGCTAGACGATAACGATTTGATTGAATTAATTAAATTCAATCAAGATATTGATGTTCTGGTATCTTGGCAAAAAGATAAAAAGAAACTTAGCCAAGAAATAAAAAAACTTAGGGCTCAAGGCAATACTGCTATCTATGATGCCTTAAATAAAGGCGTAGATGATCTGATGAGAACTAAGCAGGGACAAAAAGCGATCGTTTTGTTCACTGACGGATCTGACACGGATAGTCAATGTTCAATGAAAATAACGCTAGACAAAGCTAACATGGCCCAAATACCGATTTATGTAATTGGGCTAAAATCTAAAGACTTATCTCCGGTAACTTTGAACAAGATTGCCTCAGAAACAAATGGTCGCTATCTTGAAGCCGACAACCCCGATGAATTACAGGCCATGTATCAAAAGATCGGCAACAAGATAAAGAAACAATATTGCATTGTCATGACTGTTTCTGAATCTAATTTGCCGATTCAAAACAGTTTAACAATTTCTATCGGCCGTAAAAATGGCATCAATCTTGCTAAAACTTACGAACGATAAAAAAACCATATCCTACCCTTAAGAATTAAAAGGCGTTCTAAGGGTAGGATTTTTTAAAGGAGGGGGAAACAAGATGTCACGTAAAAAGATTAGTCGCGAGTCTAAAAAAGGCAAAAATCTCAACAAAGAAATAGACAATTATTGTGAAAATTTTTACGCGCTCTTGCGCCAAGCAGAAAATCCCGCGCTCGGAACTTACGAAATTGAAATCGCTGAGGTACTAACCGTAGAGTTATTCCCGCTCGCGCCCACAATAGCTATTATTGAAGACGCCCAAGGCAAAATCTGGTCGATTCCTGAAGGCGATGGAAATAGCACGAAAAAAAATGCCATAATCAGCCGTTGGGACATTTGCCCCGGCATGAAATTACGAGTGGAAGTTACGCCGTCAGACGAGCTACTATCATCAGACGATGAACCACCACTATCCAACAAAGTCACGGTAATAACTATTAAAGAATAAATTGCCAAAAAACAAAAGCCACAGAGAAATCTCTATGGCTTTTAATTTTGGGAAAATTATTATCATCATTACTGTATTTCTGAGTGTTTTTCAAGATAAGCGTCTCTGATATAAACTCCACCAATCTTACTCATTGCCTGCAAATTATCTTGCGGATACGTATTGCGTTTTATGGGGCTATATGTCTGAAGTTTTTCGTGATCAAATTGCACCGGAGCATTGACCAAACACAGTATCTATGGTTTTTTTAGAATCCAGTATAGCAATAAAGATTGTGGATAAGTCCCCGTGGACTTTCTATTCTCTTTCTATTATAATTAAACGAAAAAACAAAGTCAAAACATGATTACTAAAAAACAAAAACTGGTCTTAAATTATATTACTTCTTTTCACGAAAAAAAAGAATACTCGCCCGCGTTAGAAGAAATACGCAAGCATTTTAAACTTGCTTCTGTTTCTACCGCTCATTTTCATATAAAAAAACTAATAGAGTCAGGGTTTCTAAAAAAACAATACAATAAACCAAGATCAATTGATATTTACGAAAACGACAAAATGGTTAGCATCCCTCTTTTGGGGCTAGTAGCGGCCGGCCAACCGATCGAGGCGGTAGAGAACAAAGAAACAATTGCCATATCACAAAATAAGATTCCTCGTTCTGGTGAATTTTACGCTCTACGGGTTTTAGACAATAGTATGTTAGACGAAAATATCAATGACGGTGATATTGTCTTAGTAAAACAACAAAATACTGCCGAAAACGGACAAAAAGTTGTCGCCCTCATTGATAACCATGAAGCAACGCTTAAAAAATTCTATAAAGAAAAAGGACAGATAAGATTACAGCCAGCCAATAAATCATTTGAGCCGATAATCCTAAAAAAGGGCACAGGACTGGCCATCCAAGGTATTGTAATTGACGTAATAAAAAACGACAAAACATTGCAAGCAACGAAGCTGCTACCTCAACAAGAAATAAAAAAACTTAGTACAGTGCCAGTTAATAAAATTATTTGTGGTGATGCGGTGAACGAGCTCAAAAAATTTCCTAGCAATTCTATTGATCTGGTTATTACGTCTCCACCTTACGACGGAATCAGAAAATATAATGGCTTTGTCTTTGATTTACACGCTACAGGCAAAGAAATACATCGTATTCTGAAAGATGGCGGTATGGCAGTGATGGTTATCCAAGATCAAACAAAAAACTTCGGCAAATCACTCACATCATTCCGAACAATTACTGATTGGTGTGATTCTTTTGGCTTTAAGCTCTTTGAGACAGTTATTTATCGTAAATATGGAGCAGAAGGCGCTTGGTGGAATAAGCGTTTTCGTGTTGATCACGAATATATGCCAATTTTTCTAAAAGGAGAAAGGCCGCAATACTTTAACAAAGAACCACTAAAAATCCCCTCAAAGCATGGTGGTAAAACTATGACTGGTGGCGGCACGCGACTCACAAATGGAATTCGCATTGCCACTCGCGCTATTACCATTAACCCCACAAAATGCCGTGGAACAATCTGGGAATATTTAACCGCTGGAGATGGCACCCGCCTTAAACATCAACACCCAGCCACTTTTCCAGACAAACTTCCTTACGATTTTATCCAATGTTTTTGCCCTCCTGATGGAATAGTTTTAGACCCGTTTGTGGGCAGTGGGACAACCGCATTAGCAGCCATTCAACTAGAAAGGAATTACGTCGGGATAGATATATCTGACATCTATTGCGAACTAGCCAAAAAACGTATCAAAGAAGAGGGGGCAATTAATCGAAAATTATTTTAATAAAATATGTTTATTGTCTATTGTATATTCTATCGCTAAACCGCTGGTCATTGCCCAAGAAATTGGCTTTTTAACAATCATCGTCTCAAAGTTTCTATTGTTTGGTTTAATGGTGGATTTACTAAACCGATAAATTTTTAAGTCATCCCATTGCCAGTTCTCTTTTTTGTAAGTCCACTTTGTTAAACACGATAAAATTTCCAAGAATTTTTCTGATTTTTTCTTTTCTTCTTCATCCAGTTCGCACATCTTACCATTTATTATTACATTTATGGGTTCTCCTTTTGTGTTAGAAATTTTTATCTTGTCATTGCCATTACCATTCTCGCTAATCTCGCTAATTTGGGTAAAAAAATCTTTTAAAGCGATCATTAAATCATAAACAGAATAATGCTCATTAAAAAATATGTCGTATAGCTTGTTCTTACCCCCTTCAGCTCCTAAATATCGCAGCCAATCAATGCAATTTTCAGGATAGCTAAATAGATTTTTAAATACCCCATCAACATAAAATAGTGGACAGATAGCTGATCTAGGGATTGTTAAGTCCATTACCGAACCAATTATCCCTATCAATAAATGGATTGTTGCCAAAGGATATTTTAAACGAAAATTTTTGTAGCCATCATAATCCCTAAAATTATTTGGCTGGACGCAATTATCAAAATTATTCCAGTTGGCAGGTTTTTTATTCTTATTAAATTGAACCATGTGGTGACCGACACTTTTTATATCTTTTCGGAAAATTTCCATATCTAAAAACACGCAATCTTTAACAAGAATATTTTTATCTAACAACATTACCTTACCATCATAAAAACCTTTTATTCGCCAATCCAGATAAGTTGACACAAACAAACCACATAACAAACCATCGCTATCGGGACTTAAAATACAATTTTGCCCCCTTTTTATTATCCAAGGGTAATCTCTGACTATTTGTTCGTAGTCAATTTGATCTGTTCTGCCTGATAATAATTCTTGAATTTTAGACATAATTATTATTCAACAAAAAAACTTATACTATCGTAGCTCAAAACAAATTATAATAATACAGAAAACATAAATTTACAATGACTACAACGGATTACTAAACAAAAACTGACCGCACAAAGCACGGACAGAATGAAGAAACGTTCTCATTGTTTACTAATCATACCCCACCTCGCCCAAGGTGAGATCAACCGTATCTGACTCTTTGATAGTCGCCTCGTCAGCATAACGGAACAAAACGCCGTCCAGAACAGAGCCGGCTGATGAATCAGCAAAATAGAGACCGCGCCATAAATCTGAAGTTGGCGTGGTGGCGCCCCCATCACAATTAGTGTCGCCACCAAAAGTGTCGTCAAAAATAGACGTAAAAACAATGGGCGTGGAAGTTGGCGCCTGCGCGTTTAGGCCACCCTCAATAATCGTCGCCTCGTAGCCCACCGCAGGGGCACCAGAGGCCGTTTTAATGACAGTTCCCGGCTCTATGGTCAAAATCGCACCTGTCAAAACCCGCATTTGATCGCGAAAATTAACTTCCAGAATATACGAAAAATTATTTTGCCAAGTGATATTTTGGTCAAATCGTGCCTTGTCGCTAACAAAAATACCATCATATCTTTGAATATTTTGACTGGTATTGCCCGAAAAAATCGGGGCGCCGCCACCAAGCCAAGCAATCGTGCCCACGCCATCAAAGTGATTATTTAAAATCTGGGGCTGGCCAGCGCCAATATCAATGCCAATACCCGACCAAACGCCGCCTTGAAAAATATTATCACGAATAATAACTTGCTGACTCGAACTATTAATTTTAATTTTGGCAACGCCAGCCAAAAACAAAGAATCTTCAATCAACGCCTGACTATTATTTAACACGACACCACCAATCGCAAGGTTATCAAATATACAGTCCACAATGCTTAAAGCGCTTTCGTTAGCTACCAAAGCGCTTTGCGTGTTGACTTGCGCCAATCCATTTGAGTGATAACCCGGGGCGCCTCCGGATTTAAAAATAACCCAATCAAAAACACCTTGACCTCCTGAATCAAAAGCAATAAGTGACCAATAATTTTGGCCTGTTTGCGGTTCAAAAATAATCGCCTCCGAATCAGTGCCCACGGCTTCTAAATCGCCCAAAACGCGAATCCCCAAATAAAATGGCGGCATTTTAACAACCACGCCCGGATCAATAATTAATTTCGCGCCATCGGCCACAGTTACAAAATCATCCATATTGGCTGGTAAAATATACGGGCTGAATTTTTTTGTCCAATGAACCGTCCCTGTAATTACTAAATCATTGACCAGCAAAGTGCCGCCATTGGCTTGAAAAGAATTAATAGCGCCAGGAGTGCCCAAAAGTTGCGAACCATTAGCCGCCAGAAAACCTTGCCACAGCCCAGAAAAATTCATCCACGAATCAGCCAAACTGCCATCATCTTGAGGCCTAATTTTTTCCATAGATAACTTTGCGGTATTATCGCCCGCGGGCCAACCGGCCGTAAAATCAAAACTATCAATGACATTACCCAAATTGAGACCGTAGAAAAACCCCCATATAATTTTCTGAAAACGCCAGAAAAAGATTGAGTTTTCCACGCTTCATTAAACGTAGGTTTTATGCTAAAATCAAGGCAGGAATGCAGGAATTGACTGCGTTTCTAGATAAATAATTTTAACCTAAAACCTATGTTTAAATCACAAAGTTCTTTTCAAAATTCTTTCTTGGGAGGATTCGCATATCAACAAATCGTCAATCGTCATAAAAACCATCTGTTAATGAGGTTGAATAAAGCTGTTGACCTTTCGTTCGTTGAAGA
>MNWF01000017.1 GCA_001872305.1 Parcubacteria group bacterium CG1_02_40_25
TATGGAAAAGAAAACTTCAACTTATCAGGGATTTTGTTATTTAATGTTTGTTAAATTTTATCTTAAAAAATTAGCTAAATGAGTTTTGCAACCATCTCACCTTATCTTCAGGGCAAAAAACTCGTGTTGTTTTAGCCAAGGCGCTATTAAATAATCCTAAATTATTGTTATTGGATGAACCTACCGCCAGCTTAGACCCTGAAATTTCTCATAAAATTCGCAACATTCTGCGACATCTTACCAAAGAGAACGGCGTCGCTATTTTATACACCTCTCATAATATGGCTGAGGTGGAAGCGCTTTGCGATCGGGTGATTTTTTTGAATCACGGCAAAATTATCGTTCAAGGCACACCAGCGGAATTGGCGCATCGTATTCCAGAATATCAATTAATTTTAACTTATTTAGACCCGCCAGAAAGAATGCGTCGATTTTTAGCCAGACAAATGGTAGAATTTGATTTAGGGGATAATGGCCAAGTAAAAATTACCTTGAAAGAACGCCAAATTCCAGAACTTTTACGCCAAGCCAATCAACTGGATTTTAAAATTATTAACATTGATATGGAAAAACCTAAATTGGAAGACGTATTTCTTAAGATTAGCCGAGGCTGTCATCCTGAATTTATTTCAGGATCCAGTCGGTAGGTCATATTTCGCATACTGGATGCTGAAACAAGTTCGGCATGACACCGTCTAAATATAAAATAATTTATGAAATTCCACCGCATTAATGCCATCATCTGGCGTCATATCTACGGCACTCACCGAACCTTACATCGTTTGGTTGATTTATTTTACTGGCCAACTTTGGATTTGGTGCTTTGGTGCTTTGGGGCTTTATGGCTACCTATTTTACGCGGGCTGGTCAAAGCGCGTTCAACCTTATGGCCTTTCTGCTTGGCGCCATGATTCTTTGGGGCATTCTAATCCGTTCCCAACAAGATGTTTCCATTTCTTTTATGGAAGAAGTTTGGTCGCGCAATTTGCTCAATATTTTTGGCTCGCCCTTATTCGTGCCTGAATTTTTAACTGCCGCTTTTTTATTAAGCTTAATTAGAATTATAATTGTTTTTGCGTTTATGGGCTTGCTTTCTTGGTTGCTTTACGCTTTTAACATCTTGACTTTTAGTTTTTATTTAATTCCTTTTTGGTTAAACTTGCTGATTTTTGGCTGGACTATTGGCATAGTAGCCATGGCAATTATTTTGCGCTTTGGCCAAAAATTTAATTTTATTGCTTGGTCTTTACCGGTTTTAATTCAACCGGTTTCCGCGGTTTTTTACCCGCTTTCAGTTTTGCCCGGCTTTTTACAAAAGATCGGTTTAGCCCTACCCACGACTTATGTATTTGAGGGTATGCGCCAAATCATCACCACTCATCAGCTTTCAATTTCCCACCTAGCTCTTGCATTCGGCTTAAATCTGTTGTATCTTATTTTAGGTTGTCTGTTCTTTGTCATTATGTATCGATCAGTACGCAAAAAAGGATTACTGTCAAAGTTAGAATAATTATGATGTCATTGCGAGGAACCCCTCACTTACACACAAATGAGGGACGACGTGGCAATCTTGAGCTTTTTATTATCATATAATCCGAGATTACCACACTGACCATAGGAGGTTAATAATGCCAGAACCAATAATTTGTCCGACTTGTAAGTTCTTAAAATTACAACCAAAAGAATAGGAGGGCAGTAAATGTTTTTAGATGTTGGTATTGGTTTGTTGTTGGCGATGGCAACTGGTTGGTTGACTAATACCAACCACAAACTATGGCTCTTGATTTTTGGCGCCGTGTCATCATTGGCGCCGGATATTGATTTAATGATTTATTTGATAAAGCACAAAGGGAAACTGGACCAATTCGCCCATGAGCATCACGAGTTATTGCATAAACCATTATTTTTTTCTTTTGGCGTTGCTTTCGTGATACTGTGGCTTGATGTGGCTTATATTGATATGCTATATCAAGTTCAGTTGTCGCTTTGGGCAAGTATCTGGTTTTCAGCTACCATCGCTCATTTTATCCACGACACCTTTGAAGGCGGCTGGGGTATTCAATGGCTTTGGCCATTTAGAGATGAATATTATCTTTTGGCTAAAAATCGCCTTCAAGTCATTCACGACAAACATGAGCAACGTGAAATCGCGATTCAGTACGGCAATCCAGATTGGCTTAAAAACTATTTCAACTTGGAGTGGTGGACTATTACTAAAATAATCTTTTTTGTAGTAGCACTAATAACTTCATTTTGGTATACGGTCTAGTAGAAACTTCTACTAGACCTTTTTGTTTTTTTAAGAAACTCTGGTATAATAAAGTAAAGTTTTTGTAATTTAAAATAGAAATAAATTTATGCCTAAAGTATTTATTACTCGTCAAATTCCAGATGTTGGAATTAATTTATTAAAAGAAAAAGGATACGAAGTTATTGTTGGGCCAGAAGGACCAACCACCCCAGAAGAAGTTCTGACTGGCGCCAAAGGCGCGGACGCGATTGTCGCCGTGCTCACCGAAAAAATCGATAAAGCAGTTATGGACGCGGCTGGCCCACAGCTCAAAGTAATCGCCAATTACGCGGTTGGCTATAATAATGTTGATGTCCCCGCAGCCAAAGAAAAAAATATTATGGTTACTAACACCCCCGGCGTTTTAACTAACGCGGTAGTGGAGCATACCATTGCTTTAATTTTAGCGGTCGCCGATCGCATTCCCGAAGCTGATAAATACTGCCGAGACGGCAAATTTATTGCATGGGGCCCAAAATTACTTTTAGGCGCTGACATTACCGGCAAAACCATTGGTATTGTGGGCTTTGGTCGTATTGGTTCAGAAATTGGCCGAAAAATGAAATCAGCTTTTGATATGAAATTATTATACAATGATGTCAAGCGCAATGAAGAATTAGAAAAATCGACTGAGGCAATTTACTTAGAACTCAATGATTTATTAAGTCAATCAGATTTTGTTTCTTTAAACGTAGCTTTGACTCCAGAAACCACGCATTTAATTAACGCAGGAAATCTACGACTAATGAAACTCACCGCTTATTTAATTAATACCTCTCGCGGACCAGTAATTGACGAAAAGTCCCTGGTAGCCGCTTTGCAAGCCAAACAAATCGCGGGCGCCGCTTTAGATGTTTATGAAAAGGAACCCCAGATCGAACCAGAACTTTTACAAATGGATAATGTTGTTTTAGCGCCTCATATCGCCTCGGCTACCGAATGGACTCGCAATAAAATGGCAGAAATGGCCGCTCAAAATGCCATCGCGATTCTGGAAGGACAGACCCCGCCAAATCCAATTCCAGAAATGATATAAAATTATTGTTGTAGGGAACAAAAATTTTTGTTCCCTACGTTTTGCGCGATAGATGTTAAAACCCGCTTTCCACATAGTGGAAATCTTTTTTTATTTCTTTAAAAGAGGTATAATAATAAAAATACAAATCACAGTATCAGTGAAATCATTTTTAGATTGTCATTCCCGACTTGTTCGAGAACCCGCGTTTGACAAAAAAACTTTCCGTATGGATTCCCGCCGAAGTTTCCCCCACATGGATTCCCGCATTCGCGGGAATGACATTACGAGACGGGAATGACAACGAACCAATGATCGACGACGCACAATTAAAAAAAATACTGCTGGAGTTAGACATGGTCACTGAAGACCAATTTAATCAAGCCCAAAAACAAGCCCAAGCTAAAGGGATTACTGTTGCTGAAAGCATAGTTGATTTAGGACTAATGGCTGATAAACACTTAGGCAAGGTTTTGGCTGATGAATTAAAAATGCCTTTTATAGATCTTAGCCAGCAAAAAATTCCCGAAGAATTATTAAAAATTATTCCTGAAAGGGCCGCTCAAAATCAGAAAGTCGTGGTGTTTGACCAAAAAGAAAATATTCTTCATGTTGCCACGTCCGATCCCGAAAATTTAAAAATTCAAGAGGAAATTAAAAAAGCCACGAATAAAGATGTGGAGATTTATTATGCCACGCCACTGGGCATCGCTGAAGCACTGCACGCCTATAAAAAAGGCCTAGCCCATGAATTTAAAGAAATTATTCAAGGCCATATTGACGAAGCCCGTGGCAAAACTAAGCCCGAAGAACCGTCAATCATCAAATTAGTTAATGTTTTATTAGAATATGCTTATGAAAACCGCGCTTCTGATATCCACATTCAACCACAAAAGAATAGCGTGCCCATTCGCTTTCGGATTGACGGCATCTTGCACGAAGTAGTTGAACTGCCAAAAAATTTGTTAGAATTAGTCGTCAGTCGTATTAAGGTTATGGCTAAACTGCGAACCGATGAACATATGGCGGCGCAGGACGGAAAATTTAGATCTCGCTTTGTTAACGAAGAATTTGATGTTAGGGTGTCCATCGTGCCAATTACCGAAGGCGAAAAAATCGTAATGCGCTTACTATCAGAAAAATCACGGAGTTTTGAATTAGAAAATTTGGGTTTTTCTGATCACGACTTAAAAAAATTAAAAGAGGCGATGGCTAGACCCTATGGCATGATTTTATCTTGCGGACCAACTGGCTCTGGGAAAACCACAACTCTATATGGCATATTAAAAATTTTGAACACGCCAGATGTAAATATCGCCACCATTGAAGACCCGGTAGAATATGCCATTGACGGCGTTAATCAAATACAAGTCAACCCAAAAACTAATTTAACTTTTACCCAAGGACTACGCGCTATTGTCCGCCAAGATCCTGACATTATTATGGTCGGCGAAGTTCGCGATGATGAAACTGCGAATATCGCTGTTAATTCCGCGATGACAGGACACCTAGTTTTATCTACTATGCACTCTAACAACGCCGCTACTTGTTTGCCCCGCTTGCAAGATATGAATGTCCAAAACTATTTAGTGGCTTCAGCGGTCAACATCATCATCGGCCAGCGTTTGGTTCGCAGAGTTTGCTTTAATTGCCGACAAAGTTATAATACTACTAAACAAGATTTGGTTGCCAAACTCCCGCCCCATCTTATTAAATTATTATTTAAAGATAAAAAAGAAATTACTTTATATAAAGGATTAGGGTGCCGTTCTTGCGCCCAGACCGGATACTTAGGCCGAATCGGTATATTTGAAATTCTGGCATTAACCGATGAAATCAAAGCCCTCATTATGGGCCAAGCTGACGCCGATCAAATTCAAAAACAAGCCCAAAAGCAAGGAATGACTTTAATGATTGAAGATGGAATTGATAAGGTATTCAATGGCTTAACAACTATCGAAGAGATCATCAGGGTCACTAGATAATAATCATATAGGATTTTATATGTTTTCCACAAAATTAATCCAATCAGTTTCTTTAATTTCTCATCGTCTGCGCACACCGCTTTCTGTTATTAAAGGTGCGATAGAAACAATTCTTAGCCAAGAGCTGGGACCGCTTAACGCCGAACAAAACGACTATTTAAATGACGCCCTAAAAAACACCCAACGGCTCATTGAACTAATCAATAGTTTATTAGAGATCTCGGCCATTGAAGAAGGGGGCCTACGATTAACACCAAAGGATATTGATCTTGGGCCAATCGTCAACAAAGTAGCCAGGGAATTATTACCCCTTACCAAGGCATCAAATTCTCAAATTAAGATCGAGATCGAAGAATCGCTCCCCCAAGTTAACGCTGACCCCGATAAAATGACAGAAATTATCATCAATCTAATCAGCAATGCCATTAAATATACTCTTAATAAAGGAATTATCAAAATTAGCCTCAAACAGCAAAATGGGGAAATAATTTTTGCCTGCCAAGATAATGGTATGGGAATCATCACTGAAGAGCAAACAAAAATATTCCAAAAATATTTTCGTGGCGATCGAGTAATTACTGCCGAAACTGAAGGGTCTGGCTTAGGACTTTATATTGCCAAAGAGATTATTGATAGAAGTGGCGGCCGGATTTGGTTTAACAGCGAGCCCGACAAAGGCACCACCTTTTATTTTGCCCTGCCTATAACTACCACTAATAAAAAATAATTATAAACCCCTACCCAGGCCTCCCCCTTGCGAGAGGGGGGAGTTAATAGTAAATAATTACACATAAACTTATGCCTGAAAAACTAACTAAAATTTTAATTGTTGAAGACGATCATTATATGCGCAAAATTTATAGCAATAAATTACGCCGCGCTGGGTTTGAGGTGATAGAAGCCATCCAAGGAGAAGAGGGCTGGCACAAAATTTTATACGAACAACCAGATTTAATTATTTTGGATTTGATTTTACCTATGAAAAGCGGCTTCCAATTACTCTCCGACATTAAAGGCAACGATAAAACTAAAAAAATTCCAGTAATAATTTTGACTAATTTAAGCCAAGGTTCAGACATTCAAAAGGGCAAGGACTTGGGTGCCGATGATTATTTAGTCAAAACCGATATCAGCCTGACCGAAGTCGTTGACAAAGTCAAAATGGTGTTGGCCAAACAACGATAACATCAGATTAATTTGTCATTCTCTGGCTAGACCAAAGAATCCACATCAATAATCCATGACAACCAAAAAAACTCACGTCAATTCAAGATCCCTATTCGCGCGTCTTTCTCATTTAGATAAGCTGCTTTTTGCTAAAAATCTATCTATAATGGTTAGGGCTGGCTTGCCACTTAAACAAGCGGTCGGGTTATTAGAGAATCAAAGCAGTTCTGGCACCATGAGGAAGATTTCGCACAATCTTTCTCGCGACCTTGATAATGGCCTTTCTTTAGCCCAAGGCCTTAAAAAATATCGGCGTATTTTTGGCAATCTTTTTATTAGTTTAATCGCGATTGGCGAAGAAAGCGGTAGTTTAGACCAATCATTAGACCATCTGGCAAAACAATTAGAAGAAAGCTATGAACTTAAGAAAAAGGTTCAAGCGGCCATGGTCTATCCGATAATAATTCTAAGTATAAGCGTTTTGCTGGGGGCTGGAGTTATCTTTTTTATTTTGCCCAAATTAATCCCCTTGTTTGAAAACTTGAAAATCACCTTGCCTTGGAGCACGCGTTTAATCATTTGGCTGGCCAATGTTACTAAAAATTATTTTTACATTCTATTGTCTGCCTTCCTATTTGTTATTATTGGCTTGCCAATAATTTCTCGGATAAAAATAATCAAAAATATCAATCATATTATTTGGCTAAAATTACCGCTTATCAAACAATTGATTCAACAAATCAATATGGCTAATTTCTGCCGTATTTTAAGCGTTTTATTAAAAGGTGGCATTCCTTTAGCTCAGGCCATGGAAATCACGGGACAAAGTACTGATAATCTAGTTTATCAACATCATCTTAATAAAACAGCCATTTTCGTCCAAGAGGGTAAAAATATTTCTGATTATTTTACTATCTACCCTCAAATTTTTTCAACAAATACCACCCAGCTTATCAGGGCCGCGGAAAATTCTGGTAAACTAGAAGAGATCTTAATGTATTTAGCGGAATTTTACGATAAAGAATCCGGCCGCCGCTTAGAAAACTTATCAAATTTGATAGGACCGATATTGCTATTAGCCATTGGCCTAGTTGTCACTATACTTGCCTTAGGAATTGTCACGCCAATTTATCAAATGAGCCAAGGAATCGTAAAATAATTTCTAATACCCTAACAGTTTATTATGTTTTTTAATCATTGAAAATTTGGTCATTAAAAATTGTCTAGAAATTGAAAATTAGAAATTAAAAATTTAAGCATATTATGGCTTTTTCCATAGTTGAACTACTAATCGTTTTTGGTATTACTGTTTTATTAATTGCTCTATGCGTCCCCTTGGCAATTAATTTTTTTAATGGCCAAGATTTGGAGGACGCCGCCGAACAATTAACCCAAACATTACGCCAAGCACAAAATAAATCAATGGCCCAGGAAAATGATAATGCCTTCGGAGTTCGCCTTACCGATAATAGCTATACTCTTTTTAAGGGAATGACCTATTTAAGTCATGATCCCAGCTACGACTCAACCACTAATTTGCCCCAAGGCATCACCAGTAGCGGACTAACTGAGATTATTTTTAGCAAACTCCAGGGATTGCCTAATAATTCTGGCAATATTATTTTAACCAATAATAAAAATAGTTCAACTATTAATATCAACAGTATTGGACGAATCAATTTGCAATAGATATATGCCCCCATCTCGCGGTCAATCATTAATAGAAATTATAGTCGCGATGGCAGTTTTTGTTTTGGCCATTAGCGCTATTTTTGCGATTTCCGGCTCGTCGTTTAAAAACAGCCAGAAGACCCAAGAATATTTTTTAGCAAAAGAAATCGCTCGCGAAGGGGTAGAGGCGTCTCGGGCAATTCGCGATAATAATTGGGCCAATTTAACTAACGGAGATCATGGCTTAACTATTAATAATAATCAATGGATTTTTCAAGGCACAGAGGATGACGTAAGCGCGCAACTGCCTCAGGGCAAAAGAAAAATCAATATCAGCGATTTGGGCACAGATCGTAAATTAATTGTTGCCACTGTCGCGTGGGATAACGGCGGAGCATCTATTGATCGGCTACAATCCTCTACGATTTTAACTAATTGGCAAAAAACTACCGTGCCTCCGAGCTATTGCCATGGCGCTGCCCGCGCTTGCGACACTTTCGTCGCTTCGCCAACTTGCTCAACTCAAGATGGCTGTTTATGGACCAATGCGTTTTCCGGAGCGACTACCAATCCGGGTTTCACTAGTAATTCTACCGGCTGGACTGGGGCCGATTGGCTCTGGAGCGCAACCACGGAAACTCGGGTTGCGACCGGCGGTAATCCGGGTGGCTTTATTCGAATCCGCGTTCCTAAGACAAGAAACATTCTTGGTGGTGGCTATTGGCGTCAAGCATTTACAACCACAGTTGCCAATCCCACTGCTACGGTGAGTTTTGATTGGAAAAATATTGCTTACGCGTCCGGTGGAACAGTTACCGCTTATGTTTTTGTTGATACCGGGTCAGGAGTCCCTATGATTGGCACACAAGTTTGGTCACAAACAATAACCACCAATACCGCTTGGGCGTCGGTGTCTAGTATAAATGTTTCTAATAAAGTCGCTACTGCCGGAACTTATTATTTAAAAGTTGCTTATTCTGTTGCTGGCGAGAGTTCTAGCATGAGGCCTTTTACTATTGGGTTTGATAATGTTCAATTAAATTGGTCTAAAACAGGTTCCTGCTCTGGCACGCCCACGACTTGCGACATTTTTCTCACGCAAACAACCTGCCAAGCACAACTTGACTGCCAATGGATACCTTAGAAAAAAAATCCCACGATGGTTTTAGCATTATTGAGCTAATAATTTACTTAGCAATTTTTAGCTTACTCGCTTTGGCGCTATCAAGCGTTTTTTGGCAAGTGCTTCAAAACAACAATCGCCAGTTAGCCATAACCGAGCTTATGGCTAACGCCAATTTAATTTCTCATCAAATAGAATTAAATGTTAAAAACGCTCAAAGCATCAACCAGCCAGCCTCGCCCGGCCAAACCGCTAATCAACTTTCATTAGCCATGGCTGATTCCAGTATCAACCCTACAATTTTTAATTTACAAGATCAAAAAATTAATTTAAGCCAAGGCGCAAACCCCAGCCAACCATTAACTTCTGACCGAATCCGCGTCGTTAATTTTACAACGACTAATTTAACTAGCTCTGCTACCAGCACTTTAGGGATTATTAAGTTAAGCATTGATCTTGAATCTAATAATCCGGCGTCGAGCATATTTCGACCAACCACTTTTTCTTTCACGATGAGTATTTCACTAAGACAATAAAAATATATGCGCCGTCCCAACCAAAATCAAGGCGTGATTGCTTTAATGATTATTTTAGTCCTTTGCGGCCTAAGTATAATTTTAGTTTTAGGAGTTGGCATATTGGCCCAAACAGGCCTTGGCCTCGCGACAACCAATAATAACGCCGAACAGAATTTCAATTTAGCCCAAGCCTGCGCCGAAACCGCCCTAATCAAGCTCAAAGAAAATATTAATTACGCTGGCAACGAAATTATTACCATTCAAGATGACGTTTGTCAAATTAGACCAATAATTAATCTTGGAGGGCAAAGCCGCACTATTGAAACTCAAGCTACTTATGGCAATCAAACGCACAAATTAAGGATTCAGATTTCCAATATCAACCCCCAAATAACCATTCAATCATGGCAAGGAATTGCTGATTTTTAACGTATTATTCGTATTGACATTTTTCATTTTGATTTTTGATTTTTGCATTATTATTTATGTTTATTAATCGCAGTCCAATCGGTATTGATATTTCTGACGCCTCTATTGAAATCAGTCAAGTCAGAAAAATCGGCCACAAATATTTAATAACCTCATTGAATCGCGCGCCACTAACTGATGGCTTAGTTGTTGATGGCCAGATTCAAGATCCAGCCAAGATTAGCGAAGTTATTAAACAACTTATGAACCAAAGCATTCCTCACGCGCCTCGCGGTTCTTCGATTGTTATGTCATTCCCCGCCAAAAAAACATTTATTGATATTTTTAGATTGCTCAAGACCACCCCAGATAAAAAAATCAGAAACCACCTTAGGTTAAAAGCACGGAAAAAATTACCAATTCAAATTGATGATTATAATTTAGCATACCAATCAATTAAACAAAATAAAAAATATTTTTGGTATTTAGCCGCCCTAGCCCCAAAAAAACTGATAAACCAATACCAAGAGATAGCACGCCAAAATAATTTTGATTTAATGTCGATAGACGCGGAGCCCCTATGCTTGGCGCGCGCCTTATTAACTTCCAGGATCATTTCCCATCAGGATATCGCGATTTTAGATATCGGCGCCACATCAACCGAAATCCACATCTTTGATAAACATGGTCTATTTTGGAGCTCAAGCCAAAAAATTGGCGGCAATATTTTTGATCAAAGTATTAGTCAAAAATTGAATACTCCTACTTATCAAGCAACAATCCTCAGAGAACAAAATGGTTTTATGGCGAATAAAAAAGAGGGGCAAATTATGAACATCTTACAGGCCGACTGTCAACTGCTAATCACGCGCATTAAATCGACACTTAAATATTTTCAAAAAAATTATCAAATACAAATTCAAGAAATTATTTTGGCTGGCGGCGTTAGCCTTACGCCCGGCCTGGATACCTACCTTAAAGACAACTTAAATATTAAAATTAATATTGCTAATCCTTTAAACAAATTTATTTTTAAAAAGTGGCCGACTAAGTGGCATCCTACGTTATTCAGCAATAGTCTCGGCCTTTGCGCATGGAGGCCGCAACTCAATTCAAAAAATTTCAATGGTTTTAATTTTTTGAAATTTAATCCGCAACGTTTTTTATGGCGTGGTCCAATTAAAAAAATCTTATTAACCCTTGCGATTATTACGATTATCGTCATTTTAGGATATTTACTATTTAAAACGTCCACATCGTTTATTATTAACAATACTAGTTCCTTGTGGAAAATCTGGTTTGATTAATATTCTACGTCATTGTATAATATTTTATCAGTGGTCGATTTTTCAATTACAAATTAAATAGAAAAAAATATGCCTAATAAAGGTTTCACCCTAATCGAGATTTTAATCGTTATTGGTATTATGGCAATTTTAGCCACCGCGATTATTTTAGCCATTAACCCGCCAAGGCAATTTGCTCAAGCACGCAATACCCAACGTTGGAGCAATGTCAACAACATTCTGGATGCCATTTACCAAAATGCCATTGAGAATCGCGGTATTTTCACTTGCGCGGCCGGAACATTGCCTTCTAGCGCCACGCCGATGAAAGTTGGAGTAGGCGGATATGATATTTGCGCCTGCCTAGTACCTACCTTCCTTGGCTCTATGCCCTTTGATCCCTCGGCTAGCGGAGCCGCTTATACTGATTGTAATACTTATGATACTGGATATACGGTGATGCAAAACGCCACCTCAAGCCGCGTCACTATCGCCGCTCCAACAGCAGAAATCGGAGCAGTTATCAGCGTTACTCGTTAAATCTTTCACATTGATAAAAACCAGGCTTTTGTTTTTACATTTAAACAATAGAGGCCTGGTTTTGTTTTAAAACGCATTCCGTATTGTCATTCCCGCGAAAGTGGGAATCCATACGATAATCAGCCAATCAAACTTGGATTCCCGCTTTCGCGGGAATGACAATAAAACAACTTTTCCATTAGCAAAGAATAAAAACGTAAATTATGAATCGTGGCTAATCGCAATGCGCTAACATCTTGAATTCTAAAAAGATGAGCCAGATAAGCACGGCTATACCGAGCGCAAAGCAAGCAATCGCAAGCGCGACTAACTGGTTCAGAATCGCTATAATATCTTTCTTTGTCAGGCGTAAAATACGAATAAAATTTTGCCTGTCTAATATTAATATCATCTATAGAATCAGCATTATATACATAAAGTCGCCGATGTCTGGCATCGCGGGTTGGTAAAACGCAATCAAAAACAGAATAGCCCAAATCATTACAACCGACAATTTCGTCTGGCTTGCCCACGCCCAAACCATAAAGAAAATATTTTTCCGGAGTATTCTTAGCGATCGTTTGGGCGACTTCATAGTTAAATTTGCCTTGAGATGTAATTGGCCAACCGCCATAACCCAAACCATCAAAACCAATTTCAACCAGCCGTTGCGTACATTCAACTCGCAAGTTCAAAAATTCACCACCCTGAACTATACCTAAAAGATATGGCCTATTTTTTTCATCTAAACCTTTTTTTCCGCAAATTTCTTCAAAATATTTTTTGGATCGTTTCGCCCAAAGAATAGTTCTTTCCACGCTTTGGCACGCCTTTTTTTCATCTGATTTTGGATCAGTAAATTCATCCAACACCACCACCATATCTGTATTTAGTTCCATTTGAAAACGAATGGATTCTTCGGGTGTAAAAATAATTTTTTTCTTGGCTGTCGGTCGAAAAACTACTGCTTCATCGGTAATCGCGCCAAATCTTTTGTTCGCTTTAACTAATGTCATAATTTGAAACCCACCAGAATCAGAAATCACCGCGCCATTCCAAGACATAAATTTACAAATCCCGCCAAATTTTTTGATCACCCGACTGCCCAATTCGTTATACAGGTGATAAGTATTAACTAAAATTCCCGGCGTTTTAGTATCTTCAATATCCGCGCTATCCAAAGTTTTAAGCACAGCCCGCGTAGCGTCTGGGAAAAATACCGGCAAAGGTAATTTTGTACCATTTTTTGTTTTAAAAAACTTTAAACCATTGTTGTTTATTTTCTCCATAATTATTATTGTATAACTTAAACCCGACAAAGGCAACACAAATACAATTTGACCATAAACATAATTAGTGGTATATTTTGAGATTATGTTAGACAAAAAAGAATTTCGCAGCCCAACCTTGGGCCAACTTGGATTAAAACAAGTAAGCCAAGAAATCTTAGACTATATTCACGCTCAGCCCAAAAATCGCTACAAAATAGTTATTGGCACTGACTCGGAATCGCATGACCGGGTTGATTTTGTTTCCGCGGTCGTGGTGCAACGAGTGGGCTTTGGTGGCCGCTACTTTTGGCAAAGAACTTTTTGTGACAAAATGCCAAGTTTACGCCAAAGAATCTATGAAGAAGTCAATTTATCTTTAATCCTTGCTCAAAAAGTACTGGAGCAATTGCGCAATCGCTTGGATGATGAAATCTTAACCAAGGGTTTTGAAATCCATATAGACGCTGGCCAAAACGGTGAAACCCGTGAAATGCTTAAAGAGGTAGTCGGCATGGTCCGCGGCAATGGGTTTAATGTTAAGACAAAGCCAGAAGCATATTGCGCGTCTAATGTAGCGGATAAGCACGTCTGAGAAAAATCAAAATGCAAAAGGCAAAATGAAAAAACGAAATTAACGAAAAAACGAACTGTGGAAAAATAATTTGACAAATTTGTTAATTTTGATATGCTAACTTTGATGCGACGATTATTACGACAAAGTTTTTGGTTTAATTTTTACTTTACTGACTTTTAATGGTCCGCCGGTTTTGCGTATTATAAATCTTTAAGGAGTAGTGTCCACACCAAAGATTTAACAAAAAACGGCTGACCATATCAAGGTCAGTTTTTTATTTAGAGTTCTTTCAATGATTTATTTAAAGACCACTTCAGGCATAAACGCCTCAAAAAAAGGAGCAAATAAAAATGGATGCAATTAATACTGATGATTTAATGGAGGAATTGAACACCATCAAAAGCCACTGCGCGACCATAGTCCACCAAACAGGACAAAAAATTCAAACTGCGTTTAAAGAGCCAGGAGAAAAAGATCCTACCTTAGATCAGGTTAAACGCTTCCTTGCCTTACAGGACACCCAAAAAGCAATAATTGCCGCTCAAGAAAGTCTTAAACAGGCCCTAAGTATTGACCAATAAATATTTCAAACAGGCCCCAGTTTACAATTAACTGGGGCATTATTTTTCCACACCCACGAATCCCTTGACATCTTAATATAATTTGTTAGAATAGCCACGTATGATGAATCCAAAAATCCCTAACCAAAGAAGTGCTTAAAAGCAGTAATTTTTGTTCTGCTTTAAAGCCGCTTCTTAGAAAGCGGTTTTAAATTCCTCATATATTGTTATGAATCCCGGATCAAGTCCGGGATGACAACGGATTGTCCTTTGACAACTAAATACGTAAGCAGGTAATTGCATGCAAACATAAGATATAATTTTTTGTAGGATAACTCTTATGCGGTTAAGAAAAATAATAAGGGCGTATGGTGAATGCCTTGACGTCAAGAGCCGATGAAGGACGTGGCGTGTCTGCGATAAGCCCCGGTGAGGTGACAAGCGACCTTTGACCCGGGGATGTCCGAATGTGGCAACACAACGTAGAGCAATCTATGTTATGTGTCAGCAATGACACATGGGTACCCGCTGAAGTGAACCATCTCAGTAAGCGGAGGAAAATAAAACAATCGTCGTGCTTGCACGACAAATTCCCCAAGTAGCGGCGAGCGAAAAGGGAACAGCCCAGAGTTTATTTACTTCGGTAAATAAGCAGTTATAAGAAAATTTCTTTCTTTAATGATACAAGATAAAAAACTTGTCTAACCAAAGGTCTCTGGAAAGAGCCGCCATAGCGGGTAATAGCCCCGTAGGTAAAAGATGTTTTTAATCTTGGTTATTTTCTTGAGTACCTTGGGACAAGATTATCCCATGGGAAGTCGGGAGTACTATACTTCCAAGGCTAAATACTCTTGATGATCGATAGTGAACAAGTACCGTGAGGGAAAGGTGAAAAGCAGCCCGGTGAGGGCGATGAAATAGAACCTGAAACCATATGCCTACAAAGAGACGGAGCTGTCACGGTTTACTGTGACGGTGACGTCGTGCCTATTGAAGAATGAGCCAACGAGTTATTGTCAATTACTATCTAATCCCGCATAGGGAGAAGGTTTAGCGAAAGCGAGTCTTAATAGGGCGTAGATAATTTCGATTCTGCTATCTTTTTTGACCCAAAAAAACTTTGAAACTTAAAGTAGATTAATTGAGAGTTGAAAAATTTAATTTTCAATTTCTAATTCTCAATTTCTAAACAATTTTCAATGACGTAATTTCTAATTTTCAATGCGCGACTTACGTTTAGAAATTAAAAATTGATTGATTAAAAATTGTTTAAAAATTAGAAATTAAAAATTAGAAATTTTGATTCTACGAATTTATTTTAAATAACAAATCTTTTAATTTAGAGTCAAAAACGATAGCAGATAGAAACTATCAAGTAGTTGGTAATAAACCCGAAACCAGGCGAGCTATTTATGACCAGGGTGAACTTTGGTGAACAACCAAAGGGAGGCCCGCACCCACTAGCCGTGCAACACTAGGGGATGAGTTATGAATAGAGGTGAAATGCCAATCGAGCCTGGTAATAGCTGGTTCTCCCCGAAATAGCTTTAGGGTTAGCGTCTGAAAGCAACTTGTGGGGTAGAGCACTGAATGGATGCGGCTGGGCTTCTGCCTACTTCATCCAATCAAACTCCGAATACACAAGCCAAGTTTCAGGCAGTCAGAACGTGGGGGCTAAGCTCCATGCTCAAGAGGGAAACAGCCCATGATCACCATCTAAGGTCCCTAAAATAAACTAAGTGGTAAAGGTAGTCAGATTTCTCTGACAATTAGGAGGTTGGCTTAGAAGCAGCCATCCTTTAAAGAAAGCGTAACAGCTCACTACTTAAGAGATCTGGCGCTTAAGATTTAACGGGGCTAAGTTTATTACCGAAGATGTGAACCGATCAGATATCAGAGATCAGATTTCAGACTTCAGATATCAGCAAAATTAAATTTAACTGATTTCCGACATCTGACATCCGAAATCTGATATCTGATCGGCGGTAGGGGAGTGTCCTTGACACTGCGAAGCCAAAGGCGTAAGCCATGGTGGAGAGTCAAGGAGTAAGAATGTTGGCACAAGTAACCGCAATGCCGGTGAGAGACCGGCACACCGAAAGTCCAAGGATTCCTTGGCAATGACCATCATCCAAGGGTTAGTCGATCCTAAGGTTAACCTCCGATTCGTTGGAGGCAAAGCCGATGGCAAGCTGGTTAATATTCCAGCACTGCTTTATTTATGTTTTAAAAATGACGAAGTTTAGTAGCTTGATCAGATTATTGGATTTCTGTCCCTTGCCTAAGATTTTTCAAGGGTTGGGGGGACGCCAAACTTCGGTGCGGCTAACTCAAGTGAGCAAGCTTCCAAGAAAAGTTTTTAAAATACCTAAATAAATAGGGCAACCGTACCGCAAAACCAACACAGGTGGACTGGTCGAGTAGACTAAGGTGAACGGGTGATTCCTCGTTAAGGAACTCGGCAAACAAGCTAGGCGTAAGTTCGCAAGATGCCTTACCTGCTAATCAGATTTTGGAGTTTTATCGTTTGTCATTCCCGCGAAGGCGGGAATCCATTAACACAATAATACTAAGAGGACAAATAATGACTAATTATATTTATAGTGTTGTTTCTGTCGATGCTGGTGATTTGCCTCATTATATGGAGAGGAACTGATAAAGAACATATTAGATCAAATGGAGGGGAAGCTAAAAGGACCCAGCCCAGAAATGTTCAACACACAAATTACTATCTAAAAAAAAGGGGGGTGATTAAATGTTATGGGGCGATCAATGGATTTGTAAATGTGGTTGGCATAACTTCGTATTAAGAAAAAAATGCAGACATTGTGACGGCGAAAAAGAAAAGTTCTCTGTTGGAGAAGAAGATTGGCAAACTGTTATAGACAACACTATTAAAGAACAATCAGAAGATCTTGAAATCATTCCAGACAGTGAATTTATTAAAGTTTAGACCAAGCCAATTAAAAATAAGGTTGCGGGTTTAAATCCTGCCGCCCCAGCCGATTTTATAATAATCTCCAAATAGGCGAGCTAGTTATAATAATTAGTTCGCCCTTCAAAATCTGATTAGCGGGTCGCAGCTAAAGATTCCCTGGCGACTGTTTACCAAAAACACAGGTCTCTGCTAAAGCGAAAACTGATGTATAGAGACTGACGCCTGACCAATGCCGGAACGTTAACGGCTAAGGTGGATGTTGGATTTATCCAGTGTCTGCTAAGGCCCGAAGCGCCGGTGAATGTCGGCCGTAACTATGAAACAAAACCGTTGTAGTTACGCAAATAAATCTTGCTATATGCTGGAATAGCTGTGTATCTTGAGCTACTTATTCTGGAGTCCCGACTTTAGTCGGAGACAGATAAGTAACAATGCTTCACAAGTGCAGCCAATCAGCAGGAAAGACAGATTCTGACGTTCGAACATCTGAAATCAGAAATCTGAATCCCCAGAGACTACACGCAAGACTCTTAAAAGTCATTAGAATGCCGACAGATTTTTAAGAGATGATATAGTCCGATCTTATAGGCGACTATAAGCTAACATAGACCGAACGGTCCTAAGGTAGCGAAATTCCTTGGCAGGTAACTTCTGTCCCGCACGAAAGGCGTAACGACTGGGGAGCTGTCTCAACGAGGAGCCCGGTGAACATGCAATACCGGTAAAGATGCCGGTTACCTGCGGCAAGACGAAAAGACCCCGGGAGCTTTACTGTATCCTGATATTGAACTAAGTTTTAAGATGCGTAGCATAGAGAGGAGACTTTGAGATTCTATTCTCGGATAGGGCGGAGTCGCCAGTGAAATACTCTTCTTTTTGAAGCTTTGTTCTAATCCCGCACTTTCCGTTCTTTATAAATCTTGATAGAATATAAAACTATGTATTACGTGTATTTTCTTAAAAATACTCGGACAAAAAGGATTTATATTAGTTATACTAATGATCTAAAAAGGCGATTCGCACAACACTCGCCAAGAGACAAATGTTGGATTCTTGTATTTTATGAAGCTTATCGCAACGAGGAAGACGCAAGAGAAAGAGAAAAAAAGTTGAAGAATTATGAAAATGCTTTAGGTCATTTGAAAAATCGCATCAAGAGAAGTACCATGTTGTAAAGAATGGAAAGTGCGGGAGACAGTTTCAGGTGGGCAGTTTGAGTGGGGCGCTCGCCTCCTAAAAAGTAACGGAGGCGTTTATAAGGTCGGCTAGGTACGGATGGAAATCGTACCGATAGGGCAAAGCCACAAGCCGGCTTTACTGCAAGACAGACATGTCGCGCAGTTACGAAAGTAGAACTTAGTGAACCGACCCTAATCGTTGACTTCTGATTGGCAGTTTACTGCTGGTTAGTTGTCAGCGCGCTTATAGGCGCGGGGAAGATCATCGGATAAAAGCTACCCCGGGGATAACAGGCTAGTAGTGCCCGCGAGTCCATATCTACGGCACTGTTCGGCACCTCGATGTCGGCTCATCTCATCCTGGGACTGGAGAAAACATAACTTCTCTCCTTTATAGAAATATAAAGGTAATAAACAAGCCCAAAATGGGGAAAGCCATTGTTAAGCAACTTGACATATTTTGACGTATTCGCAGGTTCCAGGTATAATTGCTTAATAAAGGTCAATCCCATGAGAAAAATACTTTCTAAAATTGATCGAGCATATTTGGCGGGTCTGATTGATGGCGATGGCGCTATTATGGCATGCATTGAAAAGCACAATGAAAAGAAATTTGGCTTTAGAGTACGCGTTGCCATAAAAATCAGCCAAAATAATAATGCCATACTAAAGCGGTCCAAACGCACAATAGGGTTCGGCCACATCAGACACAACCGCACTCAATACAAATGGTATAGCTTAGATCAGTTAGCAATAGAAAAATTCCTTAAATTAATAGTTATCTACTTAAAGATTAAACAAAAACAGGCTAAATTAGCTATTAAAATTATCGGAACAAAAATTTTAACTGTTTCTAATTTGATCAAAATTGCTAAAATGGCTGATCAATTATCGAAATTTAACGTTCGTTCAGCAGGAAGACGTAAAAATTTTGCTCGAATGATAGAGGAAAGTGTTTCTCCTAACGACTAATTCTGTAAATTACAGATGCGATTAAGGGTTTAAACTTTAATCATACGGCTTGCATCTAAGTTTTGATTTTTCAAAATACGATGAAGGTATAGTCTAGCATATTGGTAACAATATGATTCACGAGGCCCCAAGGGTTTGGCTGTTCGCCAATTAAAGAGATACGCGAGCTGGGTTCAAACCGTCGTGAGACAGGTTGGTCTCTATCTGCCGCAGGCGTTGATACTTGAGGGAAGTCCCTGATAGTACGAGAGGACCTCAGGGAAGAAACCTCTGGTCTACCAGTTGTCGTGCCAACGGCACTGCTGGGTAGCTATGTTTCGTTGTGATAAGCGCTGAAAGCATCTAAGCGCGAAGCCATACCCAAGATAAGGTATCATTTAAGATCGGTCAGAGATTATGACCTTGATAGGGCGCAGGTGTAAGGTCAGCAATGATTTTAGCCGAGCGCTACTAATTGATCAAATTTTTTCTTAACCCTTAGCCCTCGCAGCTTTTTAAAGCGACGAAGGCTAAGAAAAAAGAGTTATCCTACAAAGAATTATATCTGAAAAAATCAACTAAAAAATATCTTTAATCCAGAGATGGGAACTATACTGGGGTTGTCCTACGTGATCCCATCTTTCTCACCCTTCATCAATTGAATGTTTTGGTGGCGGCTATACTGGACTTGTCCCACCTGTTCCCATCTCGAACACAGAAGTGAAATGGTCCAAGGCCGATGATAGTAAGTCCTCGGACTTGCGAAAGTAGGTAGCTGCCACCAAAGCATTTACACAATTAGTGAGGGACGAGCACAAAAGTGAAATGCCCCAAGGCCGATGATAGTAAGTCCTCGGACTTGCGAAAGTAGGTAGTTCCCATCCCTGGATTTAAGCTCAAACCATCGCCAGCTTTATTATTTATAGCTAGGTGGTTTTTTTTCAACAAATCTTTTACTTTTTTGGAGTCTATGTTAAAATGAATGATTATGATGAATTTAAAAAGATACTTAGAGCAAATAAGCCTTTTGACTATTTTTAGCATCATATTGACGATAGCTAACTTATTATTAGCCACTATATTACATTGTGATTATCCGGCAGCCGATATCTCTGGTGTAATATTTCTAACAGGTATTGTTGCCAGAATTTATATTGCTAAAAATAAAATGCAAGGCAAGATTTTGGCAGATGCAGCCATTATTATTGGTTTTATTGGTTATTTTGTGTTAATTTCCTTATGCTAAGCCAGAGATCAAATTAAAAAATGAAAAAACGAATTAAAAAACAAATTTTATACGGCTTGCTTTATTTAATTATTTTTGGCACCATTGGCGCTGGGATTTATTTTAAAGTCCGACAAAAACCGGGTGTCACGCCGCCGATTTTAGCGCCAAAAGACATTGAGATTATTTGGGCTAAGAGCGCTCAACAAACAATAGGGGAGTGTGATCTAGTGGCCAAAATTAAAAATCCCAACCCATATCATTTTTCGCGCCAGATAAATTATCAATTTTTACTTTTTGAACAACAAGGGTCTAGTAGCAATCTTGTTAATCAAATCAACGGCTCAACCTGGCTTTTGCCTAATCAAGAAAAATATATTATCGCCAACGAAGTACCATGTACAACTAATCTAAGCCGTGTTATTTTTAAAAACGATCCGCCCTTATGGCAGGCGTACACCGAATATCACGAACCTCAAATTCAAATATTTCAAAAAGAATTTCAAAAACTATCCCAAGGGCCACCCTATGCTCAAGCGTCGGCTATTATTGTCAATAAGAATGAGTTTGATTTGACAAATATAAAAATTAATATTGTCTTAGAAGACGCTAATGATAATTTAATCGCCGCCCGTCAAACACAAATTGATAACTTAGTCGCTAACCAAGAAACAAAAATAAACTATCAATGGCTGACTGAGATTAAAGAAAATGTTTACCGTCTAACAGTAGAACCCGATCTACCCATTACCAACAATTTCTTAAAATAAATTATTCGCTGTCATGCTGAACTCATTTCAACATCCAGTACGTAAACTGTAGGGAACAAAAATTTTTGTTCCCTACAGGGTCCTGAAATGAACCAAAGGTACTGCCCGCGGCATGTATTCAGGATGACAAAAAATTGCTATATGTTTTCTAGTTTTTCTTTATTAAAAAAACTTGATTGGCTGATAATTTCAGCTATTTTTATTTTAACAATTACGAGTATCTTAATGGTTTATAGCACCACACATCAGAACTCTGACTGGCATATGGCCCAAAAACAGCTTCTTTTTTATGCTATTGGTTTTTTGGTGATGATTGGATTATCGTTAGTTGACTACCGTATTTTTCGCGAACATTCATGGATTTTAATCACATTTTATTTTATTGCCATTGCCACCCTAATAGGATTGCTGTTTTTTGGAACTACCATTCGCGGTTCACGCAGTTGGTACAATTTAGGATTTTTTAATTTTGAACCTATAGAATTAATCAAATTAGTAATGGTTTTTATTTTGGCCAAATATTTTTCTAGCCGCCATATAGAAATGTATCGCGTAAGACATATTTTAATTTCTGGTCTATATCTGGCCATCCCCGTGACATTAGCCCTAAAACAACCGGATTTTGGTTCGGTAATTATCTTAGGATTTATTTGGCTTGGGATAATGATTATTTCAGGTATTAAATGGAGACATTTTGCGACGCTCGGTATTGCCGGTATTGGCGGTGGCGTTCTCGCTTGGTTTTTCTTATTCAAAGATTATCAAAAAGCTCGCCTGTTAAGTTTTCTTGACCCCTATAAAGATCCATTAGGCGCTGGCTATAATATTATTCAATCAAAAATCGCCATCGGGAATGGCGGTTTATGGGGTAGGGGATTGGCACAAGGTCCACAGACCCAGCTGGGGTTTTTGCCAGAAGCGCACAATGATTTTATTTTTGCCGCCCTATCTGAGGAATGGGGGTTAATTGGCGCGATAATTTTATTGTCAATTTTTGCTTTTTTGTTTTGGCGAATTCTTAAGGTTTGTCTGCAAAGCCAGAACAACTTCGCACGACTTTTCGCTTTGGGTTATTTGCTCCTAATTTTTATTCAAGTCGCTATCAACATCAGCACTAATTTAGGGTTACTCCCGATCACAGGAATTGTTTTACCATTTATTAGTTACGGTGGAAGCAACTTATTAATCAATTTTATTGGCCTAGGAATTTTACAAAGTATTATTATTCGCCAAAAACTCGGCTATCGCAATGAAGAATTGAATATTGAATAATGTGACGTGGAATGTCATTGAGAGCCGAAGCTATAAGAGGCCGAGGCGTGGCAATCTCGAGCTTTATACCACCTCAGAGATTTTTCGCCTTCGGCTCAGAATGACCACGAGTCTATCATCCTGAGCGCAACGAAGGATCTCGAATATTCAATGTCTAAAACTTGACTATTTCGCTAAGATGTGCTTAAATACAGACGCTTAGTTACGCAGAGGAGAAATTCTTAAAATTTATCTATAAAATTTTTAAAAAGGAGAAGGTTAAAAATGAGATTAGACATACAAACAGTTATGCCTGATAATTCGGGAACTTCCATAATAGAACAAGCATTATCGTTAAGACCGGGCGAAATATTAGTCATTGATACGCGTCATAGGTTGACCGAGATCGCTCATGAATTGATTAAATGTCCTTGCGGCCCCCATTATATCATTATTGACCATTGGGGTATGGATATTGATAAAGGCAAAAAGGGTCGTAGACGCAAAACTGAACTAAAAGCCATAGCCATAGATAAAACAAATTTAATAGAGGAAATTACGGTCAGAACCAGGACGCCAGACAACGCAATTCGCTCGATCTCTGCCAAATCTTTTTGGGGCGTCAATAAAAAAGGAGTGCTTTACGCGGATTTAGCAATAAAGCGCGAGATCTAATTATTTTCCCAAATCTTTACCTCCGTGATATTTTAAATAAACATCACGGAGTTTTTTATTAGTCACGTGGGTATAAATTTGGGTAGTCGCGATATTGCGATGACCAAGAAACTCTTGGACCATACGCAAATCAACGCCTTGATTTAATAAGTCAGTAGCATAAGAATGGCGTAAGGTATGCGGAGTAGTCATCACTGGAATGCCGGCTAATTTAGTATATTTTTTCACAATATTATCTACTGAACGCACGGTTAAGCGCTTAGAGGTAGTAGGGGAGTGGGCGCTCGTATAATTGATGAATAGCGCCTCTTCATCATCGGTTCTGGTTTTAAGATATTTCGCGACCCAACGTAAGGCGTGCTGGGAAAAATAAACTATCCGGGCTCGACCGCCTTTGCCAATAATACTAACTTCTAAAATATCCATATTTGGCTGAATTTTAATCTGGTCACGATTTAAACTAACTAATTCAGCCACGCGCAAACCAGTAGAAAAAAGAACTTCTAAAAGCGCCCTATCGCGTAAGCCAATCACATTTTGCGTCATTGGAGTAGAAAGTAGTTTAGAAATTTGTTCTAAGTTTAAAAAATGGACTAATTTTTCTTTTTTATCTTTAGCTAATTTTATTTTGTCAGCCGGTAACGCCTGAATATCTTTGTCGGCAAAATAGTTTAACAAACTACGCAGAGCAATTAAATAATAATTTTGCGTAGATTTTTTTAATTCATTACCAGTTTTTTTATTAATACTTTGACGAGATAAATACACTTTATATTGCCAAACATTATCCGACGTCAACTCATGAGGGAGTAGTTTGGCTAATTTCTCTTGATTTAGCCAATCCGTAAACTTACGCAAAAACCGCTCATAATTCATTTGAGTCTTGCTCGCCAAACCCTTTTCAATGTCTAAATAATCCAAGAAGTCAGGAATATATTCAATGATTGGCCTTGAAGAAATTTGCATATAAATATAAGCGGCTGTCATCCTCTGGTCGGGCCAGAGGATCTAATTGATAAGCAACGAGATTCTCGGATCAAGTCCGAGAATGACAAAAGAGCTTCAGTTCTTTTAATCTACATTGTAGGAAGTGGTTATTGGTTTAATTTTAGCGCTTTTTATCTTTTGGTCAAGTGGATAACTTTCTGCTTTTTTATAACAAAAATGCCTTGCAAAATTGGCTTACAAGGCATTTATATTTTAATTTTTAATATATTATTTAAGGATTACTGCTTCCATCCTCGCGCAT
>MNWF01000005.1 GCA_001872305.1 Parcubacteria group bacterium CG1_02_40_25
CTAAAGGTTATGTCCATCGTTTAGTCAATCATAGCGAAAAACAATATTCAGATAAAAAAGGAAATCACATTAATGGCCTCGAGGGGTTTTGGGGATATCTTAAAAGAAAACTGTCAGCCAAGGGCGGCATTAGACGACAAAAACTTCATTTATACCTCGGAGAATACGTGTGGCGGTACAATCACCGAAAGTTAAGTTTCAAAGAACGAGAAAGACTATTGTTTAAGCTAATAATCAATCGTTGTCAGTCAGTTAATCGGTTCAAAAATTGAACTTTACCCAAGATAAAATAATATAGGATTGCTGGTTCTCCTGTTAGCGAGTTAGCGAGTTGCGGGTTAATTTTAAAGATTACAACTCGTAAACTCGTTAACCCGTTAATCCGTTAACCGAGTAACTTTTTTAACTTTTATGTATTTAGTGATTGACGTTACAACCGAAAATCCACAATTAATTTTATACCAGAGCAAGAAAATGATTGCCACCTATTCTTGGTCTGGTATTTCTGATTTATCCGAAAAACTTTTGGTAGAAATTGATAAATTTTTAGCGGTTAATAAAATTAAATTGGCGGACGTAAAAAAATTCTGGGCTAAAACTAATCCAAGATTTATGATGACCAGTAATATTGTCAAAACCACGGTGAGCATTTTGAAGTGGGCAAACGGTTAAATTGTTGACTTTACTGTAAAAGTGTTTTATCCTACTATCGTCTTGGCTGTTTATTTGTCAGTGGCTTAACAAAGGAGGTTGTAATGAAAGAAGATAAGCAGAGTTTTGGCATAGGAGCATTTTTAGAAGTAATGCTATTGCCAAATGAAATCACGGTGGATGATATTATGCATATAGTTTGGGGTTTGATCCCTACCGTTGACGTGGCTGAACTAATCGAACTTTTAGATCGGCATAAATTCCCAACTATTTTACAAGAGGTCGCTAAGAGATGTGTTGCTGTAGTTGAGCTGTTTTTATTAGAGGTTTTGACTCTAGATGAGACGACAGAAAGGATTTTTGTAAATCCTTTTAGTTTTTTTGGCGTTCAAAAGATAGAAGAGGCACGAGATAAAATCGTAGACCATGAAGAGCGTAAGATAGCTGAAATTTTACTTGAAGAAATCAGAAATATAACGTTTGCTGATATGCCCGAATGCGTTTAAATAATATTTAATGACCTGTAGCTATTAGCTATGCAGGGCATTTTTATTAAATCTCTTGACAAAATTTGTCAGTTGAGTAGAATGAAAGAGCAATTAGCAGTCGGTCGTATGGAGTGCTAATTAGTTTTTAGTGTTTAAAAATAATAAAATAAAAAAATATGCAAATAAAACCATTATCAGATCATGTTTTGATCAAGCCGATTACTCGGGAAGAAAAAACAAAAAGCGGTATTGTTTTGCCTGACACCGCTTCCAAAGAAAAACCCGAGCAAGGTAAAGTTGTGGCCGTAGGCCCAGGCAAAATGTTAGAAAGCGGTAAACGCCAAGCCATGAATGTGAAAAAAGGTCAGGTCGTCCTTTTTACAAAATATGGCCCGAATGAAATTGAAATTGAAGATAAAGAATATCTAATTGCCAGAGAAGATGATATTTTGGCGATGCTAGAATAAACTCACAGTATACCGCTAACCGTCTACAGCTTTAGGAGATTATAAAACTGTCATTCTGAACTTGTTCTACCTTGTCGTAGCTTTCAGCGAAGGTAGGTTTCAGTATCCAGTTTCCATCTGTCATTATTGAGTTCGACCCGAGGACATCCGACGTGGATCCTGAAATAAATTCAGGATGATTAAAGAATTAGATCAATAATTTTGTAATCATCTCCTTGTGCTTTTTAGCTGTATGCGGTAAGCCGTTAGCTGTTTGTGATTATTATGTCTAAACAAATAAAATATGATGAAAAAGCCAGACGCGCTTTGCAAAAAGGCGTGGATAAACTGGCAAACGCGGTGATCGTAACACTGGGCCCCAAGGGCCGCAATGTGGTCATCGATAAGGGCTTTGGCGCGCCAGAAATTACCAATGATGGCGTGACTATTGCCAAAGAAATTGAATTGGAAGATAAATATGAAAATATTGGCGCGGAAATTATTAAAGAGGTAGCCTCAAAAACCAATGACGTAGCTGGAGACGGCACCACCACGGCAACATTGCTTGCTCAAGCGATTATTCGCGAAGGCCTAAGAAATGTGGCTGCGGGTGCGAATCCCTTGGCTATTAAAGTTGGCCTAGACAAAGGCACGAAAGCAGTGGTTGATCATTTAAAAAAGATCGCGCAACCAGTAGTTGGCAAAGAAGAAATCGCTCAAGTCGCGACTATTTCAGCCGAAGACCCGGCAGTTGGCAAACTAATCGCGGAAATTTTTGACGAGGTGGGCAAAGATGGCGTGATTACAGTTGAAGAATCGCAAACCTTTGGCTTGTCTAAAGAAATCGTTAAGGGGATGAATTTTGATCAAGGATACATCTCGCCTTATATGATTAACAATACTGAAAAAATGCAAGCGATATTTAACGACCCTTATATTTTAATCACCGATAAAAAGATTTCGGCGATTAACGAAATCTTGCCAGTGATTGAAAAAATGGTTCAGGCCGGCAAAAAAGAATTAGTGATTATCGCCGAAGATATTGATGGCGAGGCCTTAGCCACTTTAGTGGTTAATAAATTACGCGGTACATTTAATTCTTTGGCAGTCAAGGCCCCGGGCTTTGGCGACAGGCGTAAAGAAATGTTGCAAGATATTTCAGTAATTACCGGTGGCCAAGTGATTTCCGAGGATTTAGGTTTAAAATTAGAAAATACGGAAATTAAATCTTTAGGCCGGGCGCGCAAAGTCATTGCCACTAAAGATGATACAACTATTGTTGAAGGTCAGGGCCGCAAGCAAGATATTGACGGTCGGATTACTTTAATGCGTCGGGAAATTGAAAAAGTGGATTCTGATTTTGACCGGGAAAAATTACTAGAGCGATTAGCCAAATTAACTGGCGGCGTTGCCGTGATTAAAGTTGGCGCGGCGACAGAAGTAGAACAAAAGCAAAAGCAAGCTAAGATTGAAGATGCTAAAGAAGCGACTAAGGCGGCAATTGAAGAAGGCATTGTGCCGGGTGGTGGCGTGGCTTTTTTACGCGCGTTAGACGCCTTGGATAAAGTATCGGCCGAAGGTGATGAAAAGATCGGCATTAATATTTTGCGCCGCGTTTTAGAAGAGCCCGTGCGTAAAATTGCGGAAAACGCTGGTCAGGATGGCGGTGTCGTTATTGAGCGAATTCGTGCTAAAGTTGGCGTGGCTTATGGTTATAACGCGAAAACCAATCAATATGAGGATATGGTTAAGGCGGGGATTGTTGACCCGACCAAGGTTACAAGGTCTGCTTTGCAAAATGCGGTTTCAGCCGCAGGTATGCTTTTAACTACCGAAGCAGTAATTACGGACGCTCCTAAAAAGGATTCGTCTTGCCCAATGCCACAAGGCGGCGGTATGCCAGGCGGGATGGGAGATTATTAAAATTATAAAGCGTCATTCTGAACGAAGTGAAGAATCTCGCGGAAGCGAAGCGACCCGCGTACCGAATCTCTGAAATTTCAAAAACGGCCATTTTCGGTCGTTTTTGATTTTGAGAAATATAACGCTATTTTATTTGTCTTTTTGAGGATTTTGGGATAAGATGAAATTAGTTTGTAGTTAGTAGTTTTTAGTTTTTAGTAATTTTTTACAAACTAAAAACTAAAAACTGATTTTATGGCTACTATTTATACTCAAGTTGATTCTAATATCCGTAAAACATGGCTCTTGATGGGGGTGTTTTTGATTATGGTTATTGGTCTCGGTTATTTATTTGGCTATGTTTATCATAATTCCAGTATTGTTATTTTGGCAGTAGTTTTTGCCTTAGTAATGAATTTTGCTAGTTATTGGTATTCTGATAAATTAGTTTTGGCAATGTCAGGCGCCCGCGCGGTGTCGCACGAAAGTGCTCAAGATCTTTATCGTATTGTAGAAAATCTTTGTATTACTGCGGGACTGCCCACGCCGCGAATTTTTATTATTAATTCTGGCGCCCCTAACGCTTTTGCCACGGGCCGTGATAAAAATCACGCGGTAGTGGCTGTCACAACTGGCTTATTAGAAAAGTTAGACAAACAGGAATTGGAAGGCGTGATTGCTCACGAGCTTTCGCACATTGGCAATCGCGATATGCTTTTAATGACTGTAGCCGTGATGTTGGCAGGGATGATTGCCTTAATGGCTGATTTTTTCTTGCGTTTTAGAATGTTTGGCGGCGGAGATGGCGATAATAATCGGTCCAACGTGGTATTTGCTATTTTAGGTTTGGCGGCGATTATTTTGGCGCCAATCGCGGCTATGCTGATTAAATTAGCAATTTCGCGACGGCGCGAATATCTGGCAGATGCTTCGGCGGTTTTATTGACTCGTTATCCCGAAGGTCTGGCGCGGGCTTTAGAAAAAATCGGGGCTGATAAGACTCCGCTTCGTCAAGCCAAAACCGCGACCGCCCATTTATTTATTGCCAATCCTTTTAAGGGGTCTAATTGGTTAAATTTATTCAGCACCCATCCGCCGATTGCGGAAAGAATTAAGCGTTTACAGGCAATATAGCGTGGTTTGTCATTCTGGCCGTCGAGCCCGCACTGAGCACGGTCGAGGTGCTGGAATCCACGGCATTAACGCTGGATGCCGAAACTAGTTCAGCATGACAAAACAAGAATAAATCACTTAAATGAAAAGTTTTTTACTAAAACTATATCAAAGGAGGTTGTTGCCGATGGACGAGTTAATAAAAGTAGCGGATGATCCTATTTGGGATAATAAAAAATCTCAGAATATTTATTCTTTTCCGCTACTAAGTGATAGAGATTGGTTAGCTGTTGGCAAAAAAATCGCGCGAGGGATTAGTGCCGATCAGATTTATCGGGTTGGAAATTTTTTGACAGCCGTGAGCCCGCAATCGCATATCGGTCCGTATAAGCACGCGATTGATTTTTTAGTGCCTGATGGAACTAAAATTTTAGCGGCTGCGGATGGCAAGGTTGTTGAATTTTGCGAGTGTCATTCGGTATGGGGTGATGATGAAAAATTCAGAGATAAACTAAATTTTATCACGCTGGAACACGCAAACGGCGAGTATTCGCAATGTTGTCATTTAGCGTGGCGGTCTGTTTCTGACTTGGGGTTACAAAAGGGCGATAAGGTATTGGCCGGCCAACAAATTGGAATTGTTGGTAAAACTGGATGGACAGATAGGGAACATCTGCATTTTTTGGTATTTCGTATTGATAAATTGATAGGCAACCCGTTCCCTTTTTACAGCGTGCAAATTAGATTTAAATAAATATAGGTTTTTCTAGTTTTACTAAAAAACTAGATTATTTGGAGAGGTCGCATAGAGGCCGAGTGCGCGCGCTTGGAAAGCGCGTATGCCGTAAGGTATCGCGGGTTCGAATCCCGCCCTCTCCGCCAATTTTCAGAATTCGGATTTTGGGCGATTGTTGCCTCGCCCCGCCAAAGGCGGGGCTCGGCTTCCGCCGTGATTTTGAAGGGATTTTTGAAATCGCAAAACAATTTCTGCCCGCTCAAACGGAAGTTCGAACCAATCTTTTTTAGAAAATC
>MNWF01000016.1 GCA_001872305.1 Parcubacteria group bacterium CG1_02_40_25
GAGCCAGAAAACAGCCATTGTGTGTCCTTTTCGGCTAAGGGCTGGAGTGAAGAAGCTCTAATTACTCAGGCAACCGATTTGCTGGAGGCAGTAATCGGTGGCCAAGTAGCCTTGGGCCATGGCGATGGCACGATACATCAATTTTTGTAAGTGATTGGTTGGTAAAAAAACAAGACCGTGTCGCATAAATTGCTGCACGGTTTTTTTACCGTCTCCCCAAAATTGCATCTGCCAAAGTGGCCGAATCCGCGTATTTAAGATCAGAGTTGGATGATAAACCGCGTCCCAAGCGAGTTGTGACCACGCCCAAGGGCGATAGGACGCGCTCTAAATAGAGGGTGGTCATATCACCCTCTACCGAAGGATTAGTGGCTAAAATGACCTCTTTTATCGTGGGGGCATTTTTTTTAATGCGATTAATTAGGGCCTGAATGTTTAATTTTTCTGGGCCAATGCCATCTGGCGGATTAATCACGCCGCCTAAAACGTGATATAGGCCAAGATATCTTTTGGTTTTTTCTAAGGGCATAACATCCAGACAATCTTCAACTACGCAAATGGTGGTAGCGTCGCGCTTGGTATCACGGCAGATTTCACAAAGCGTTTGATTAGTTAAATTAAAACATTGTTGGCAACGTTTAGTGCTTTGTTTGACTGATTTAATGAGTTCGGCCAGTTCTTCTAATTCTGTTTGTGGTTTTCGGGCTAAATATAAAGCTAAACGCGCGGCTGATCTTGGCCCTAAATTAGGCCAGTCACTGATTTTATCAATAAGAGATTGTAGGGTATTAGGCAACATCTAATTTTTTATTTAGTTAATAAGTTAACGAGTTAGCGGGTTAACGGGTTATTTTGCGTTGATTTTTTTGAGCAAAAACTCGTTAACTCGCAAACCCGTTAAATGAAAAGCCGCTTAACTATTGCTGTTATTGGTAGTGTTTTTCTAAATTTTTAAACGAGACCTGTGATTCGTCAAAATATAACTCCACTTTTCCAGTGGGCCCATTGCGATGTTTGGCAATTAAAATGTCAGCAATGTTGCGTCGCTCAGAATCTTCTTTTTCGCGATCTTCGCGGTAGATAAACAAAACTACGTCAGCATCCTGCTCGATCGAGCCGGACTCACGTAGGTCAGACAGGCGTGGGATTTGAGGCGAGCGGGATTCCACGGCTCGAGATAATTGGGAAACAGCAATGACTGGGATTTCCAGTTCACGCGCCAATGCTTTCAAATTGCGAGAAATTTCAGTGACCTGTTGCACCATGGGCACGGACGAATTTGGCGGTTGAATAAGCTGTAAATAATCAACCATTAAAAGGCCAAGGCCATGTTCTGCTTGTAGCCGCCGAGCTACCGTGCGAATTTGCATCACTGTTGGCGAAGCAGTATCGTCAATAAAAATCGGCGATTCCGACAAAACCACCAGGGCGTTTTTAACCCGCTCCAAATCATTGTTTTCTCCTTTCATTGATAATCGGCCAGTACGCAAGCGCCATAAATCAACGCCAGCTTGAGCGCTGATTAAACGATCAACAATATCATGGCGGGACATTTCTAAACTGCAAATGCCAACTGGTATTTTGTGTTGGACCGCCATATTACGCGCCATATCAGTGGCTAAAGTAGTTTTGCCTAAACTTGGCCGTGCCGCTAAAATAATTAAATCAGATTTTTGAAGGCCCGATAAATAATTGTCTAGTTCAATAAATCCAGTAGGCACGCCGCGAAATTCATTGCCTTCGCGGTGCAAACGGTCTAGTCGTTCAAATGCCTCGTCCAAACTGTCTTTGACTGGTAGAAATTTTTGCTGGATTGATTTTCGTGAGACCTCAAAAATTCTTTGTTCGGCTTGGTCCAAGATTGTGGCTATGTCCTGCTCTTGTTCTCGCCAGCCAAGTTGGGCGATGAAGTGTGAAGCGTTGATCAAATCCCGTAGAATTTTTTTGCGTCTAATAATTTGGGCATAGTGAACCACATGAGCGGCGGTTGGGATGGTGTTTATTAAACTGGTTAAATAACTTATGCCACCGATTTGCTCTATTTGTTTTTTTTCTTGAAGTCGGTTGGCAACGCTTAAGGCGTCAATTGGTTGATTTTCTTTATATAAATCAAGCATTGCCTCAAAAATGATGTTGTGCCGGTCGTGATAAAAATCACCAGCGGAAATTATGTCAGCGATTTTAATAATAGCATTTTTATCCAACATTAAACAGCCGAGCAATGATTGTTCGGCTTCTTGATTTTGCGGCGGCATTTTATCTGGCAGGGCGTTAGCTTGCTGGCCGATGGCAGAAAAATCTTGATATGACTCGGTTGGTATTGAATCGTCCATATGGTTTTATGCTGTCTCTGTTTTTGTCATTCCGGCCTCCGAGCCGGAATCCACGACATGGATGCTGAAACTAGTTCGGCATAACGATGAGGCGTCATTTTACCACGACCAGCATTTTCCGCCAAACCGTAAAAGTAATTTTTCTCAACAAAAAATCCCCCATGTTTTGCACATAGGGGATATGACTATTTTTTTAGTCCTTCTTTGTGGTAGGTAGATCCTTAAAGATCTGTGCCCATTCCTCAATGCGGTTTTTTATCCCCCAGCCGATTGACAAGGTAAATACGATGGCCGGAAGAAAATCTTTAATTGTTTCCATGGCCTCCCTCTTCTATTTGTGTTGGCAGTGCTTTTTTCAAGGTGTGACGATGTTCATCTTAATCAAGATTTAGCATAAAAGAAATACAAATACGACAATCTGATAAAATCGTTTAAGGATTTTCATTCAGGCATTTTTTAACCTCCTTGTTAATAAAGTATTCCTAGATTTCTGGCCAAGCCAACGTACATTACGTTGTCGTGAATGCCATCTTTTTTGCGTTGGCGCCAAGCACGTAAAATTGATTTTTGTAAGAACTTTTTTTCTTTTAAGTCGTTAGTTTGGCAGTGTAGGGTTAATAGTTGATAAATTATATGGTGCCAGCTTATTTCTGCTTGGTGGCAGATAAATCTCATTGGCAGAGGATGTCTTGTGCCTAAGCCAACTTCCACTCCATTAGTATAAGCGCCGCAGATCGGACAGCGTTTTATTACGCTTAATCTAAGATTAAACCCGCTTAACAATTCTTTGTTCATTTTATTCCTCCTGCAATTACATTTTTTCTAATTTTGATCCTTGATCAGTGTCAAGAACCCGATAGCCCAACTGGCTAATTTGTTGTCGCAAATTATCTGCCAGAGAAAAGTTTTTTTGTTGTCTGGCTTGATTGCGTTTGTTAAAGAGCTCTTGAACTTTTTGGGGTATTTTATCTTGGGTTTCCGGTTTTTGTATTTTATCTAAACCTAAACCTAAGATTTTGTCAAATTTAATCATTAAATCATAAATTGTTTTGGCGTTAGCGGGAGATAACGAGGTATGTTCTGTTCCGGTGGTTTTATTAATATCACGGATAAAATCAAAAACTACGGCTATGGCTTGGGGGGTGTTTAGGTCGTCGTTCAGATTGGATTCAAAATCTTTTTGAGCGATAGTAATAACAGAGTGCAACGTGTTATCGGTAATAGTTGGTTCTAGATTGCCACGTCGCCCCTCGCTTTTGTAAAAGTGCGGGACTTCTCGCAATGATAAAACAAAATCAGTTATTCTATTTAATGCCGTTTGTGCTTGATCTAATCCTTTAAAGCTAAAATTAATTTGACTGCGATAGTGACTGGAAAGCATTAACAAACGAAATGCCAAGGGGTTATAATTTTTGGCGATTAGATTACGCAGGGTATAAAAATTGTCGAGCGATTTAGACATTTTTTGGCCATCAACTAATAAATGTTTGGTGTGCAACCAGTATTTGATAAATTGTTTGTTGGTCGCGCCTTCGGATTGAGCGATTTCGTTTTCGTGGTGTGGGAAAATATTATCTTCGCCGCCAGTGTGGAAATCTATGGTTTGAAATTTGTCGGGATTAAAATTAATTTCTGGAGTCCTGGCTTTAGTCAGAGACTGGGTTGGGCATGTTTGAGAAAACACTTTGCTCAAATATCTCATTGACATGGCTGAGCATTCAATATGCCAACCGGGATAGCCGCGAGACCATGGAGAATTCCACTGTAATAAATGATCGGGGTTAGCTTTTAACCAGAGCGCGAAATCATAAGGATGTTTTTTGTCGGGGTGCGGTTCCAGCCGAGCGCCTGTTTCTAATTTATCTAAAGTATTGCCAGAAAGCGCGCCGTATTTTTTAAATTTTGTAACATCATAAAAAATTGAACCGTTTTTTTCATAAGCCAAATCTTTGTCTAAAAGAGTTTTAATAATCGTGATCATTTGATTGATATTATCAGTGGCGCGCGGATAAACCTCGGCTGGTAAGATATTAAACTGGGCTTCGTCTTGCAAAAAGGCCTGCTCAAAAAAACGAGCAATTTCTTGAGGTGTTTTAGCTTGTTTTTTAGCGGCGCGTTCAATTTTATCTTCGCCAGCTTCAATATCGTCTTGGGTCAAGTGACCAACGTCCGTGATGTTTTTGACTAATCTAACTTGACATCCCAGACCATAGTGTAACCAGCGATGCAAAATATCAGCGGTTAGCCAACTGCGAAAATTGCCAATATGAGCAAAATCATAAACCGTGGGGCCACAAACATAAATCCGCACCAGCTTTTTATCAACTGGAATAAATTTTTCTTTTTGTTTGGTAAGAGTATTATGGATTTGGAGCATATGATTTTTATTGTCATTCCGGGCTTCGACCCGGAATCCACGACGTTAATAATACTAGATCCTGAAACGAGCCGGAGGCATTGCGCATTCCATCTGTGTCTAGTATAAATTTATCGCATGTGTTCAGGATGACCAATAATAAATCATATCACATTTTTTTATTTAGGCAAAAAATAAAAAGGACAAGAAGTTTCTTGTCCTTTTTTCTCTGCGGTAGCAGAGCAGAGGGGAAAAATGAATATTTCGGAGGTACCCCTCTTCTAAAAAACTAGCAGAGCGTATAGTCAAAGAGGTGGCGATGGGTATCTTTGACTTTAGTTAGATTGTAGCTGCCAATACCAACAAGACGGTTATATCTTTTGAAAGTTAAACTTAAAAAGTTTAAACTTATTTGATTTTGTCCTGTTTACCACGCGTCAATTTTAGTAACGCGCCCATTATCGATAGTTATTTTAGTTGGAGCTGGCACCAGCGCTAAGGAGGTTTTTCGTTAGACACCCATGAGACCGTAGAAAAACACTAATAATTTTCAGGATACTTCTGTCATTGTTCTCAGATATTTAGAGCCAAGTTGCCTTGATTCCAAGTATTTGAGAATAATTGGTTGAATAGTGATTGATATTTGATTGTTATTTGACTTTTGGAAGAAATTTGACGGTTCTTTCCAACTTTTAAGACGGAGCGGGCAATAAAAAATTAACAATCTTTTTTAAGTTCATAGTTAGATAAACCAGCAATGATTGAATGTGAATTTTTAATCGTCCCCAGTA
>MNWF01000019.1 GCA_001872305.1 Parcubacteria group bacterium CG1_02_40_25
AGCCCCGAAATTCATATTTACCAAACCGACCCCACAAAAACTTGGCCAGATCTTTTTGGCGAGACTGGTATTACAGCCCGCCTTTTAGCCGGTTCAAGCACTCGCTTTTTCGCTCTACCCTTTTATTTCAATATTAAAAAACCGACTGATTTATTATATCGCTGGTATTTATCTGGTCAAGATACTGATTTAAGCGACGCTACCAAGCCCCAAGTTTTTGATTTAGACATTACTCCCCAGACCGTTAACGGCGTTAAACACGAAATTATGTTAAAATGTAATAATGAAGTCAATCCCTTAGAACGCGTTATTCTTAAATTTAATGTTGTTGTAGAGTAGACGCCATCATCCTAAATACATGCGTCGCGCAGTACCTTCGGTTTATTTTCAAGATCCACGCCGTCGTCGTTGTCATCTCTAAAGAGCCTAATCGGCCTGAATTCATTTCAGGATCCAGTATTAACGCCGTGGATTCCGGCTCGGCGGCCGGAATGACAAATTTATCTCAATGAAAAAGAAAATATTATTTACAACTTTAATCATTGCCGCGGGACTAATCCTACCCTTAATTTTAGTTTACGCTGGCGCAACCATTGACGAGCCCAGTGACGCCAGCAACAGAATGCCGACCATTATTAGCGGCAGTGGCAACGACCAAGTAACAAATGCCGCGCCCAGCGCCGAAGAAGGCAACATTGCCAAGCTTGTTCAATATATTTATACCTTTGCGATGTTGGCCGCGGGATTGGCCGTGATTGGCGGCTTAATTTATGGCGGTGTACGTTATCTTTTTGCCGGCGGTAGCATCACTAAAATGTTCGTGGCGCGCGGTCAAGTTCGCAACGCGCTTTATGGCCTCGGCTTAATTTTAATTTCCTATTTAATTCTTTACACGATTAATCCAGCATTAGTAAATTTGGTCAACCCCACCGCTGACCCGTTAAATTTAAAAACCGGCTCTATCTGGTCGCTAAACTCTTCTTATGGCATGATGTTAGGCAACACACCTGTGGGCAAGCCCTGTGTTAGTGATTCTGACTGTAATTATGATTCGGATTGTTGTCCGGCCGAATCAGGCGGCAACCGCGTATCTTCTTGCAGACAGAACTTCACAGACCAAGGCAATCCGGATACTAAAACTTCTTTAAAAACAGACGTGCCACCCAAAAACGACCCGTGGTTCAAATGTGGCTGGACCGAAGCTAGTTGGTATTTAGTTGGCTCTGATTCTACTTGCCCAAATACTTTTCAAGAAGCATTTCCGTGTAGCAAGGACAACCCCCAAAATTGTTGCGACCCGGCTGACATCAGTCAAAAATACATACCCCCAGACAAAAAAACGATTTGTTGCCGCGCGCCTAATATGATTATTGCCAAAGACAAAGCAGAGTGCGATTTTCTTTTTGGCAAAGGCGGCGACGATCCGGCTACGCCCGACGTAACTGAAAACAGAAAAAATAAGAATAGCCAGTGCTTGGATGCGGCCGGATGCGTTCCCGGAGTCGCTACCTGCCAAACGATCTGGCCATATCCTAAAGACGAAAAAAAGGTGGTTAGCAAATGGCTCAACACAGAATCAACAGTTAACGACAAATACGGCGATCCCTGCCAAATGAATTTCCCCCAATTTCTTACTACCGACTGGGCAAAACACATTCTTGGCATTGGAGCTGTGCCACGCGATACCTGCCAAGACTCTCGTTTAATTTGTAACTCTAGCCCCAAAATTAGAAAATGTATTGAAGCCCAAAGTGTTGGTGGGCCTTGCGACGACGATTCTGATTGCTGTCAAAGCCAATATTGGTGGATGGTTAGTAGTTGTGAAAAATATATTTCTCGCGACATCTCGTTAAAATGTAATAAAAACAAGGGCAATGACCAAGAACCCGGCTACTGCACCTTTAAAAGTGCAGCGGACGAAAGTAAAATAGATCAAGGTGGCGGAGATGAAACAGGTGGAACAGGAGATGGTTTGGAATGCACATTCGCCCCAGCTAATATAGTCACCTGCCAAGATTTAGGATACAGCTCCACAACCGGCTGTACTACGACGCCGCCTACAGGACAAATATGTTGCTGTAGACCAAGAGGCACTGGAAATTGCACAGGCAGTCGTTGTCCTAACACTGGCCTTAATATCTGCGCAGCAAATTCTACTGCTAATTGTTGTGAGACTGACGTGTCTTTTTATGATACAGATGTTGCGGCTGCGGCAAACGGCAATTCAATTTGTCCTAATGTAGATACGGCAAAATTAATAAAAGCCATTATGTCACAGGAATCCTGTGGCAAGATAGGGCTAACAAGTTCCGACGGAGTTTCAGCTGGTTTAATGCAGATAAAACCAGAGACCGCCAGATCATTCCAAGACGCGTGCGACGCTTCCGGAAAAACCATCACTCTTGAGTGGTTGAAAAAACCAGAAAACGCCCAAAAGCAAATTTGTATGGCTATTGAATACTTAAAAACATTAGTCAGCTCTTGTGGCTGCGACGTTAGGCATTTGGCAGCTGGCTACAACGGAGGAGGAGCAGCTTTGGGAGCTTGCGCTGCAAGCACAAACTGCGGTCCTGCTGCGGCTACGGACAGAGGACAATGTTTAATGTGCTCCAATGAAACGTTTACAAGGCGCTGGGAATGTCTTTGGGATGACAACAAACACACAACGTGCAACTACGACAATAGCGGAGGCTCTTTTAAGTACACTAGAGCATACGTGCCAAAAGTCCTTTCTTGCTACAACCAGTTTTAAAACATGTAGCTGTAAATAAAATAAAAAATGACCAAACTTAAAAAAATTCTCTTAATTACTAATGGCGTCCTGCTAATTCTGGTCGCTGGTTTTGGTATTTATTATTGGCAACATTATTTTGGCGCCAAACCAACGCCCACGCCAGATAGTAACAACCAAACCAACAATAATAATGGCGATCAAACGCCAACCACCAAACCGCGAGTTTATTTAGTAACCAATAAAAAAATATTGGCTCCCCACTTATCAAGCGCTGGCAATCAGATTCAATATTTTGGTCTACCTGATTACGAACTTTACGCTTCTACTTTTGACGCCTCGACTGAAGCCAAAATTACTTCGCCCAGTTTTGTGGTCAAAGAGCTTATTCAAGTAATTTGGGCTGGCCCACAAAATCAATTGATTGCCGTGTTCGCCGACGAAAATAATCAAATCCAAAAATACTTTTACGATATGACGACGAATATGTCTAATGTTTTGGACCCGGCAATTAAATCCGTGGCCTTTTCACCAGATGGCCAAAAAATTATCTTTCATTATTTAAACGATCAAACCGGTGAAAATATTATAGCACTGGCCGACCCCACGGGGCTTGGCATAAAATCGCTTTGGCAAACCACCGTTCGCGACTGGCAAATTAGCTGGCCAAGCGCCGCCAAAATTGGCCTGCAAACGCCCCCCAGTGCCTATAGCGGCAGCTTATCTTACACTATCAACCCAGACACCATTGAACGCCAAGAAATTTTTAGCAATGTTGTCAGTTTAGATACTTTGTGGTCGCCTAATGGCGATAAATTATTGTTTTCTAAATTAGTTAATCAAAAACTACGTCTTTACATTCAGGCCGCTGGCAAAACCCAAGAACTTAATGCTACTGGCATGGCCGCCAAATGCCTTTGGGTTGATAACGACAATATCTATTGCGCCTTATCTAGCAACTGGCCAGAAAACACCAAATTGCCAGATGATTATTACAAAGGCATAGTGCCCTTATCTGACGAAATCTGGCAAATTGACGCGGCTTCTGGTCAAAAAACTAAAATCGCCAGCGCCGGCGAATTTACCACCTCTTTGGACGTTGAACAAATGCTCATTTCTCCAGAAAAAGATTATTTATTTATCTTAAACAAAAAAGACCACCATTTATACGGGGTCAAACTATAAAATAAATTTCTAATTAACCTAATTATTCTAATTATTCTAATTATTCTAATTATTCTTAACCCCGTTAGAAATTTTCTTTTTATCTTTTTTCCCCCAAGGCAAATATTGTTGACCGACCGTTAAAAGAGTGGTAACTAACCAGTAAAGAGGCAAACCGCCGGGCAAACTAAAACCGATGATCACCGTCAGCACTGGCATAAAATAGAGCATCTGTTTATTCATCATGCCAGACATCTGCTCGGCCATACCGCCTGTTTTGGTGGTTTTTGATTTATTATTATCCGTCTTAGGCAAAATCATTTTGGTTTGCCAAAATTGAGCCAGGCCCGCCAAAACCGCCAAAGGAATATTGCGCAAAGATAAATCAATAAAACCAAAAAACATTGGATTAACTTGGCCGGGATTACTGACAAAAGAATAAAGCGCGCTAAAAGCATCGGGTTTAAATACATTTAAACACACCTGATACAAGGCAATTAAAATCGGCAACTGCACCAACAAAGGCAAGCAACCCGACATTGGGTTGACTTTTTTTTCTTTATAAAGCTCCATCAACGCTTGAGCTTGTTTTTGTTTGTCATCTTTGTATTGCTGTTGTAGCTTTTTAATTTCTGGCTGGATTTCGGATAATTCTTTTTGGGATTTAATTGATTTTTGCGACAACGGAAAAAGCGCTAAACGCAATAAAATCGTGAGCACAATTAAAGCCACCCCAAAATCAGGGATTAAATTATACAGCGCGATTAAAACGTTAAAAATCGGCTGATAAAGAATTGCGTGAAATAAAGAACCTAACATGACTAAAATTTATAATTATTCTAATTGACCTTGAACGGACTTATTCTAATTATGCTAATTAACCTAATTATTCTAAGAAAATCCCAAGCCCCAATGACCAATTTTTAAATTAATCTTGCTAAATATAAAATTTAGTTTTTGAGATTTTGGGCACTAGACACTGGTCATTATTTAGAATAATTAAAACAATTAGAGTAATTAGAATAATTCACCAGTTAAAAACACCCCAACACTCTTTTTGCCCCCATCCAGCTTCCCATAACCACCCCCTTATTTTTTATAGCATTGTAGGTATACTGCGAACAACTGGGATAATGCCGACAACCAGCAAAAGGGAAAAATCGCCCCAGCCAACTGTGGTCTGGCGAAATCGTTTTTTGATACAAACGAATTAGAGTTAGTAAGATTATTTGAAAAAAATTCATACAATAATTTCATCATGCCGAATTCATTGTTGTCATTCCGGGCTCCGACCCGGAATCCACGGCGTGGATGCTGAAAATAGCCGGAGGCACTGCGTATTCCATCTGAGTTTAATGGCGTAGAGTTCGCGCATGTGTTCAGCATGACAATAATCCGGCCTGACGCAATGCCTGCTCCAATGCTTGTTCAATCTCTTGATAGGACGCTTTAATAATTTCGGGTTTGACTATTGCAACCACATCATAGCCAATTTTAATTTGTGGTAATAATTCCCGGATCGCATGGCGCAAACGGCGCTTAATTAAATTACGCTTAATTGCCAACTTGCTAACCTTATTACTAATAGAGAAACAAAAACGACTAGCATGGCCTTGAGATAATAAAAATTTTATCGTTAAAAAAGGGGCGTCTTGCCACCTACCTTTTTTAAAAACGGCCTGAATATCTCGTTTTTTAGTTAAACGATTAATCGCGTTTAGCATTAAACAGTCAGGCGCTTTCTGTTTTTAAGCCGCCTTCGTTTTAAAACAATCCTGCCGGCATTAGTTGCCATTCGTTTTAAAAACCCATGCCGGGTCTTCCGCCTTTTAGTTTTTGGTTTATAGGTGATTGACATGAATTAAGAATTAAGGATTAAGAATTAAGAATGCCACCCCCCCCCAAAAAAAAGCCATCTGAGGCCTTAATGACGTTAAGATACCACTAAAACAGAGAGAGGGGTGAGGATTGCTTTATTCTTTATTCTCTATCCTTAATTCTCGTTGTTTTTTAGTATACCCGCAAACAGCCCCGGAGTCAACTTCTGGGGTTATCCCACAGGTTATCAACAAAAAAATCCACAAGTTATTAACAAAATTACAACTTTGGCTGACTGGTGCTTGTTTTACTTCTTTGTGCTTGACTTTTATGGTATAATAGCAATACTAAAATAATTTCCATAGTTAATTAAGCATTTTAAAAACTATTTTCAATTAAACTTTTATTCCCTATCTGCTAAAAAGTTTCATGGAAGATCCTTAAAGCAGGGCAGAGAATAGAATATCTTATTATGGTACCCACTCCAGAGTGCCAAAATCTTTGGAAAATGATTTTAACCGAAGCCGAGTTAAATCTTTCTAAGGCAAATTTTATTACATGGTTTAAAGATGCGTATTTAAATTCTGTTGAAGATAGTATTGCTTATGTGGCGGTGCCCAATGGGTTTACCAAAGAGTGGTTAGAAAACAAATACAATAAATTTATTTTAAAGATCTTACGCGATAATTGCAATCAAATCAAAGAGGTCCGTTATTTGTTGACCCCCAAACAAATAGAGGCACCCGCGAACGAACCACGAACACCAGGCATAGAAACCTTGTTTTCTGACCAATTTATTAACAAAGAAACAAACCTTAACCCTAAATATACACTTACGAATTTTATCGTCGGTCCATCTAATGAATTAGCCCAAGCTGCTGCCACATCAGTTATCCAAAATCCCGGAAAAAACTATAACCCCCTATTTATTTATGGTGGAGTTGGTCTTGGTAAAACCCATCTCCTACAAGCCATCGGGAACGAAATCGCTAAAAACTTTCCTGATAAAAAAATTAAATACGTTAGCTCAGAAAAATTTACCAATGAGTTGGTCGATTGCATCAGGAACAAAACAATGCTAAATTTTAAAAATCGTTACCGTAAGCTAGATGTGTTAATTGTTGATGATGTTCAGTTTATTTCTGGCAAAGAGACCACTCAGGAAGAATTTTTTCATACTTTTAACGCTCTTTATGAAAAAGACAAACAAATTATCTTAAGCTCTGATCAACCACCAAAAGCCATACCTACCTTAGAACAGCGCTTGCGTTCGCGCTTTGAAGGGGGGATGATCGCTGATATTGGTACGCCTGATTTCGAAACCCGACTGGCCATTTTAAAGACCAAAGCTCAAGAAAACGATTTTGATATTCCCAACGAAAGCTTAGAATTTATTGCCCAAAATGTCAAAACCAATATCCGAGAATTAGACGGCGTTTTAAAAAGGGTTATGGCCTCGTACAACCTTAAAAAAATCACTCCCATACTAGCCAACGTTCAAAAACTTATTGAAGATGCCAATCAAACGCCAAAAAATATCGTTAATTACAAAACAATCATTAAAACCGTGGCTGACTTTTTCGACCTTCAAGAAAAGGATTTGACCAACAAATCACGCAAACAAGAAGTGGTCCACCCAAGGCAAATCGCTATGTATTTAATGCGCCAAGAACTTAAAATATCTTTTCCTTTTATTGGCAGTAAATTTGGCGACCGCGACCACACAACAGTGATGTATGCTTGTCAAAAAATGAGTCGGCTTTTTCAGGAACGCGAAGATATTCGCCAAGAAATTTCTTTAATTAGAGAAAAAATAGTAAATTGTTAATTGTCGATTGTTAATTGTTTTTTGCCTGTGGATTATCCGTTAAAAAAGCATGGAATACTTATGGGAATATCTCCGTAAAACTCGGGCACCGTTAAAGATTGTTTTTTTACCCCAAACTATAGGCGCGTTAACCGCATTGATTTCCACAGATTTTCCAAGACAAAAAATAAGCGCGGATCAAATAAATCAATGATTTCCACAGATTTTCAAAACATCTATTACTATTACTAATTTTAATTCTTCGATTCAAGAATCTAATTCAACATTTATGATAAAATAAAACATCATAAATTAGAAATAGATTTTATGAAAAATCATCATCGCTTAACTCTGGCTGACCGCGAAGAAATCAGCCGAGGACTCGCCAATCAGGAAACCTTAACGAGCATTGCTCAAAGAATAGGCAAGGACAAGTCAGCTCTATCTTACGAAGTTAATCGAGACGGCATGACCAAAGATACCTATCGCGCCCATAAAGCTCATTGGGATTCACAAAGACAGA
>MNWF01000012.1 GCA_001872305.1 Parcubacteria group bacterium CG1_02_40_25
GAGTTTTCATTATCGTTGATAAACGATACTAATTCTTGAATTTGTGGGCTAATCAATTTTTGGCATCTTGTCATGTCCGTATTATACCATATTTAGTCCGTTTTTAGAATGTGATGTGTATATATCAAACTTAGTAATCGGTGTGTCATTATTGTTAATCAAAAAATCTTTTGGTTTAAGCCAATCAATCGGTTCGCCATTAACATCTTCAATGGATACGTAGGCAATAATTACTGGCGGGAAAGACGACATGTCAACTTGGGTAATTGTGCCACCAACATTAATTGGCAAGTCCGCTGGGCCAATAATTACTTTTTGAAGCTTAGTATTTTCCAATTTGGCTTGAGCCAATTGGAAATCAATATTCCACTTTTGGGCAAATTCTTGGGCTTGAGTAAACGCTTCAATTTTGGACGCTGGATCATCAAGCGTCTCGCCTTGGCTGATCATTGCTTGATAAATAATTGACACTAGAATTTTTTGCTTTTTACTCGACAAAGATTGTTCTAATTTTTGCTGGCCAATTTCAATGATACGATCATTCGCCTTGGCGCTTTGCAAAAGCGGAATATCGTTCGATACCAACTTATCAAAACCACGGTCGTAGAACAAGCCATGAATTGGCGTAGCGCCAACGATTAGAAAAACTAACCAAACAACTAAAGGTGTTATTAGCCCTCTGCCTGCACCAAATAAAGCGCGGCGGGGCAGACGATCTTGATCTGGTTTTATCTTTATTGGATTGGTCGTTTGCCCTTGGTCTGTTGGCGTGTAATCCGCAAAGCTTTTAGGTTTTATACTAGTAGTAGCGTGGATTTTTTGCCATCGCCAGATAAGATACAACATAGCAGTAGCAATGGGGATACCTAGTGCAAGGTGAAAAGCATCCCACCAATGAGCAATAGCGAAAACTATTGTCAAGAATACTACAGAGATTAGGGTCTCCATTTTACTTCACCTCTTTAAAGTTTTATAACTGGTGGTGCTCATTATCGCGGAACGTCATCAGTTTTTGATCTATCAGGTTGTGAACTCTTTTTTTGTTTCTATGGTTGTTTCTGTTGTTACGCCTGTTGATATTATTGTCGGTTTGAACTCTTTTTCGTAAATTGCTTTGAGTTCATCAACCATTGGTGCCGTGTCAATGTCGGGCAGGCAATATAAATAGGGTTTTCCCATGGCGTCTTTGAGTCCTTTCCAATACAACGGCGTCACGATGTCCGTTATCCATTCTGGCTGATAGAATGTTAATTCTACCACATTTAACCCGCCGGCATTACAATCAGAAGTGGCGAAGTGGCAATGCTCATCTAATTTTACCATCGCGGCCTTAATTTCAAGTGCCAGTTCGTCTCCCATCGGCGGGAATACCAAAAATCGGATTATTGGATTTTTAGTATCTTCTTTGCCACCCCAGTCTGGGCCAACATAAGCTGGCGTTGAATTCAACAAAGCATTAACGATTGCGATTGGGTCGGTCTCCTCCGGTTCTAATCCGGCGATAATTGCTAACCCAACCGGAGTTACATTTTTCACAGAATTATCCAAAACTATTGCCATGGTGTCGGTTTGGCCAGCTTCGCTTAGAGGTATCAGTTGGCCGAATAATTCTCCAAATGTTTTAAAGTCAACGTATGCTGATGCTCGGGTGTCGTTTCCCCCGATAATTATTTGGAGATTTTTTTCTAACCTGCGTAGGCGTTCTTGGTAAAGATCGAGTTGGCCTTGAATGGTTCTTAGTCCAGATTCTAAAACTTCCACATATGCTTTTAGTCGGTAATATTCTTCGGCTTGAGTAAGGCATTGTGGAAGTAGATTAGATCGGTTTTGACTTTTTTGTTTTTCTTGTTCGTTAGAACCAAATATTTTTGACCACCAACTTTGTTTTTTGGCGTTAGTAGGAGACGTAGAATCGGTTTCGCTATCGGTTTCGTTTATTACCTTGCCGATCTTGGAAAGTGTCTCGTTAATTTTGGTGGTTGCCGCGATATACTCTGTGTTGATTTTATCGTGTTCTGCCTTAAGGCGTTGAGCGAGCCCCGAATATTTACTGGCTTTGAGCTGAAATTCTGAAATCGTATCCGGTGTGCGAGCTGGTTTGTTAAGTTCGTGCTCTGTTAGTCGTGTGGCATCTTTTTGATTTGTGATTACAAAAATCACTGCGGGGTAAACTAAATTGCCTTCTAGTTCTGCGATGTTTGGCGCTCGGCGTTGATCGTTGATGATTTTTTGAATACCAGGAACATTAAGCGCCGATCCTTGTTTGACAATATTAACGCGAATTTCTTCGCAAACATAAGGATCTGGTTGAACGGAGTTAATGAGATATCTCGTTTCGTTAACGTAGTTGTTCGCGGACGCAATGCGTGGAGATATGCCATTCCAGAAGTTAACCGTTATGGTTTTGATCGCGTCAAGGCGTTTAGAAATATTTGGCAAACCAATGCTTAAATCGTTTTGCACTTTCGTGCAAAATAGAGCTTGCATGAATTGCGTTGTTAGTTGGTCGCGTAATTCTTTATTTCTGCCAACTACTGGTATTTCTACCAAGGTCAGTGTTCTTAATTCTTGATCTAAGCGATCGGGCGTCAAGATGTAGGTTAGCGTTTCGCAGAGTCGCATTCCCGCATTTGGCCAGGCGTTATCTCCCAAGCCATTATAAGTTACGCCACCTATTCTAAGGGCGTGGTTTGTGATAGCTGCTTTTACGCGAGCATTAATAGCATTGAGGGTTTCTTTTAGCAAGATATGCCCCACGCCACCGCTAACTCCGCCAGACAAAGAATTACAAGATAATAGCTCTATTGTCGGTAGAACGCCTTGGGCTTTTTGGAAAATCGGGTCAAAAATTTTGGTAACAGCAAAGTGACTCAGGGTTTCTGTGGAATTGCCGGTACCAGTGATTGTCATTTCTATGGCTATGCGCCCTAATATTGGCCACATGCCCATACCTTGTTCCAGATTAATTGCGGGCAGATTTTCAAACCATGTCATAATTTCTTGAGTGTGGGGAAAACTCGCGACCTCTTTGATTAGGGTTGGGACTGTTTGTCCGTCTCCCAAAATTAAGGGGGTGGCTGGATTGTGGTTTAGGGTAATGGTCTTTTGTACTTCTTTTCTGACATCAACATAGATTATTGCCTCACTTGGCAAAATTGATGTATTGGTAATAATTCCTTGGAATGAACCGCCAGAAGCTAAGATTACTCTACTCATTTTCAATTCCTCCGTTAATGTGATTTTAACAATTTCAGGGCAGATTCAGATCCAGAATTTTTTGGGTAAATTAGACAGAATTAATTGTTGGTTAATTATTCATTTGTTAAAGTACGTTCCGCAAAATCAGTAAAATTTAAAAGTACTTGCTACTTAATCAGTAGCACCTACTTGCTATAATGTCAAGAGTTTTGGGTTATAAAAAATAAAGATGGAGATTTTTTGTCTCCATCTGATTTTATCTACGCGCTGTTTTTACTTATCCAAGCCTTTTTTCGCGTAAATCCTTGTATGCTTTTTCTATTGATTCTTGTTCGGTTTTGCCTATGCCACTAGCAACGACGTTATGCGCGTGATTGTAGAGTTTTGTTTCGTAGTATATTTCCAATATTCCCTTTTTTTCAGTGCGTTCCGTGATTTTATTTCGGTCCATTGTTCTTTCCTCCTTTAGTATAAATTTAGTTTAGTAAATGTATTTCTAATTTAACATAAAGTAGGGAATTGTTAAAACAGTAAACAATGTATGTCATTGCGAGGAGTGCGTCAAAATTTTAAATAGACGCACGACGTGGCAATCTCAAATTATGTGGTGGCACAAAGTTCGGGATTGCTACGTCGGCTGCGCTACGCTTCGCCTCCTCGCAATGACGGCGATACGGGTTGACTAAATTCGCAAAAAAAAGTAGAATTTATCTATGTTAGAAAAGGACAAGAAATTAGAATTGCAGTCCGAATTGATTAAATTAGTGGACGCGGTTTGTCGGGTGGGGGATGCTTTAAATAAGCAAGGGGAGGTTGTTTTAGCGACGGAATTAAAACAGCAAGCCACGGAAATTTATAAATTATTTTTTATTGGGACAAAGCGCGATTTACTTTTACAAATTGAGTATCTAACCGGGCTGTTTGATCTAGCCCAAACCCGGCACTTGATCAAGGACGTTAATTTTATTGTTTTGAATCGGGAATTTGGCGTTTTTAGGCAAAAACTGGGGAATGATTTGACGGGTGCGGTTAAGGCGGGAGCCGAAGCTCAAAATTTTCATCCGGCCAATCACAAACAACGATTACAAAAACAATCAATTAAGATTAAAAAACCGTTAAAACAAAAAAAACAATTTAACGCGAGACAGGAAAAATTATTGTCCGTTATCAAAAACAAAAAAGAGATCTCTATTTCCGAAGTGTCCGATATGTTCAAAGGGCAAGTAACTGATAAAACCATACGTCGCGACTTGATTTATTTGATGAAATGTGGTTTAATAGGGAGAAGGGGAGATAAAAGATGGACAAAATACTATCTGAAATAGAATTGACCTAATTATTCTAATCATTCTAAAAAATGCCTAATGTCCAAGCCCCGATGACCAATCTGCGGCTTGAATGTTGGTTTAGAAATTAGATATTGGTCATTGGGATTTGTTTAGGTTAATTAGAATAATTATAAATTTTTAGGACTTATGAAAGCATTAATCACAGCTGGCGGTCACGGCACGCGATTGCGGCCGTTGACCTACACGCACAATAAACATTTAATTCCAATCGCCAATCGGCCAATGATTTGTCGCGCTATGGATATGGTGACTGAGGCGGGTATCCGCGATGTGATTATTAACGTTAATAAAGGCGACACAGAAATTCGTGGTTTGGTTGGCGATGGCAAGGCCTGGAAAGCTCGGGTTCAATACATAGAACAGGAAGCGCCTTTGGGTTTGGCGCACGTGGTTAAAATCGCCCAACCTTATATTGGTAAAGATAAATTTTTATATTTTTTGGGCGATAATATTTTGGCTGGCGGCGTTAAAAAATATGTTAAAGAATTTTTAAAAAAAGGTTCCAGCTGTCATCTGCTTTTATCGCGCGTGCCTGACCCTGAAAGGTTTGGCGTGGCTGAAGTTAAAAAAGGTAAAATTGTTCGTACTGTGGAAAAACCCAAAGAATATATTTCTAATTTAGCGGTTACGGGTGTTTATCTTTATGACCACCATATTTTTGAAGCGGTAAAAAGCGTCAAGCCAGGGGCAGTTTTGCCCGGCCGGCAAATCGCGGAATTGGACATTCCTTCGGCGCACCAATGGCTAATTGATCATGGCTATAAAGTAACGTTTTCCGAAGTAACTGGTTGGTGGAAAGATACGGGCAAACCCAAAGATTTGTTAGAAGGCAATCAGTTAATTTTATCCGAAATTCAAACTAAGATTGAGACAAAAGACATTGAACCAAATGTTTTGATCCAAGGCAAAGTGCGTATCGGACAAGGGACAAAAATTTCTGGCCGTAGTATTATTCGTGGTCCGCTTGTGATTGGCGAGAACTGTATTATTAAGGACAGCTATATTGGGCCATTTACGTCTATTGGTAATAATGCGCAGATCACTGATGGCGAAATTGAACACTCTATTATTTTTAATGACACGTCCATTAATTGCTCCCAAAGAATTGTAGATAGTATTTTGGGCGAAGGTAGTATTATCACTTCTTGCCATCAAACCTTACCATCGGGTCATCAATTGTTTGTGGGGGACAATTCAATGGTGGAACTTTAAATTTAAGATTTAAGATTTTAGATGACAAATGGCAAATGGTAAGTGGTAGATTTAGACGGTTATAAAGTTGTTATACTGAACTCGTTTCAGCATCCAGTCGTGGATCCTGAAATAAATTCAGGACGACAAAGTAATTATATGACAAAAATTAAACCAATTAAAAAGTTATTAATCCCCGCGGCCGGTATGGGCACGCGGTTTTTGCCGGTGACCAAGGCGCAACCAAAAGAAATGTTGCCGGTTTTGGACAAACCAGTAATTCAATATGTAGTCGAAGAAGCGGTAGCTTCGGGCATAACGGACATTATCTTTGTTAGCGGACCAAGCAAGCGTCCGTTAGAAGACCATTTTGATCGTTGTCCGGAATTAGAAGCCCATTTAGCCGAGTTTAATAAAATAGAAATGCTCAACAGTGTTAAGGCCATCAGCCAAATGGCGAATTTTACTTATGTGCGCCAAAAACAATTTTATGGCAATGGCTATCCGATTTTAGACGCCCAACATGTTTTGGGAAACGATCCTTTTGCCGTGGTTTGGGGTGATGAATTTTTCGTGGGTAAAACTCCACGACTGAAACAACTGATGAATGCTTACCAGCAACTTAATGCTTCAGTGATTACTGCTATGCCTACGGATGACGCGGGAACTAAAAAGTATGGTATAATAGAAGGCAAGGAAATCAAACCTGGTTTGTTTAGGGTCAGTAAATTAGTAGAAAAACCTGAGCCGCAAGGAACAAAATCGCGATTGGCGTCTTTGGGCGGCTATATTTTAAAACCGGAAATTTTTAAAGCGCTAGAAGAAGAAAAAAAGAACTTAAAGCCCGGTGAAGAGTTGTATCTATCTAAGGCCATGACGCGTTTGCTAAAACGCCAGCCAATCTATGCTTTGTTGATTGAGGGCAAACATTATGACGCTGGCAGTAAATTAAATTGGCTTAAAGCGAATGTGGAAATGGCATTGGCTAATTCAGAAATTGGGCAAGAGTTTAAAGAATATTTGACTAGTTTGTTTTAATAACAAAAGAGTTATTCAGTTGTTTTGGTTAGCGAGTTTGCGAGTTAACGAGTTGGTTTATTCCCCATTCCAACCTTCCCCCTTTCGGACCAAGGGGGAAGGAGAACCCGTTAACCCGTTAACTGATTCTTTGTAACATTTTCCAATATTTTACGTCTTAATAATGAAGCTTAATCAACGCTCGTTTGGCAAATTATATGATAAATTAGCGTCAAAGATTTATCGCTTTGTCTTTTTTAAAGTGAGATCAGCGGAAATCGCCCAAGATTTGACCCACGATACTTTTTTAAAGGGCTGGCAGTATTGTCAAAAAAACGAAGTAGAATTTCCCCAAGCGATTTTTTATCAGGCCGCGAGGCAGCAAATAGCGGATTTTTGGCGAAAGCAAAAATTTCAAGTGGTTAGTTTAGATGCCAAACCGCTTGAGATGATTGATGACCAGCCAAGTTTAGACGAGAGATTGGCTAAGAATGACGAACTTAATCAGATGTTCGCGGTATTAGCCACTTTGCCAGAAGACCAGCAAGAAATTTTAACATGGCGCTATCTTGATGGTTATTCGTATCGTCAAATTTCTAGAATTTTAAATAAACCATCAGGCACAATTCGCGTGACTGCCCATCGGGCGCTAAAACAATTGAAAGAAAAATGGAATCAATGTTAAAACAATTTAAATCCTTTAAGCAAATCAGACCAGATCATGCTTGGTTACGTAAGACCAAAGATCAATTAATGGCTGATTTTTTTGTTGACCAAAAAAGCTCTGGCATTTTTGGGGATGGTTGGGCAATTAAGGTTGGCAGTTTAGCCACTGCTTTTATTTTAGCTGTGATTGGGACAACTGCGAGTGTTAGTTTTGCTCAAAATAGTTTACCTGGAGATCTGTTATACCCGATTAAAATTGCCGCGGAAAAAGTCCAATTTAAATTAGCCAACAATGGATCGACTAAGGCTGATTTGGGTGTTGAGTTTGCCAACCGCCGTTTGCATGAATTTAGCCAAATAGTTAATGAGTCAAGCGCTGACGAGTTGGCAAAAAAAGAAAAAGATTTAGCGCAAGTGGTTGGGGATTTTACCAAGCAAGTGGCTGCCGTGAGCGAACAGGTGAATAATTTGGTTGTTGCTGAGCCCTCCAACGCTTTGCCTTTAGCCAGACAGGCAAATTTGGAAGCGATGAAATATGAAAATACTTTGTTAGACGCTGATAAAAAAATTAGCCAGACAAGGACAGAAGCAGAATCGCCTAAAAAAGAGTTAAAAGAAGCCATGGCGTCAGTCCAGCAGATCAAAGCTGATTATTTGAAGGTCTTAGCTGTTTTGGATGACGCGCAACATAATAATCTAGATAAAAAAAATGATAGCGATCAAGTAGCGGGCGATCAGGATTTTCCAGCGGTTTCACAAGGGGATACCGGAAATTTGCCCAGCGCCACTACCACGATTACTGTATCAACGACAACTAATGAGATATTAAATTAATGGAGAGTGAAATGAATGATTCGGGTGAGTTTTTTAAGAATTGAATGGACTCGCTGATATTTTTATTTCATTATTTTTTTTAAATGTTATGCTATTTTTTGGCTTTATAGCTGAACAATAGAAAGCAGGAAAGTTAATTTAACTGTTATTAGAATCGAATGTTGTTCTGAGCTTATTTTAGTGCCTTTGTGAAACGTTTGTAGGATTGTCACGCCGAATACCATTGTCATTCCGGCCTCCGAGCCGGAATCCACGTCGTTAATACTGGATCCTGAAATAAACCGAAGGTACTGCGCACATGTATTCAGGGTGACAACCCCCCTCGCAATGACAAACGAGTAATTAATAGGCATTAAAACGAGTTCAGAATGACAAGAATTCTGGAACGGTTAAATTTAAATTCCTTAATAGGATTAAAGGTAATAACAGCTTGGTTAGCCCGCTCTAAAAACGGGGTCGATGCTAATCAAAACTGTATTTAAAAACATTTCCTTTAACACTATTCAAGGAATAGAAATTAAAAAATAAAAAAATGAGTACTTTACGCAAATTTAAGAAAGTTGTTGTGGCCGCCGGCCTGTCTTTGACAACCACTGTTTGGTTGGCATCAGCAGTCCTAATGGCTCCTACAGCTTTGGCTTATTCAGACGGCGATTTGCTCAAAGACGCTTCCACAGCCAATATTTATGTTGTGAATAACGGCATGAAGGTTTGGGTGCGATCCGCTGCTGTCTTTGATGATTGTAGTTATGATTGGGCTAAGATAAAAACTGTGTCCAATCTATCCGCGACG
>MNWF01000041.1:0-5090 GCA_001872305.1 Parcubacteria group bacterium CG1_02_40_25
AGAAATGGCTTAGTGAGATTTTATCTGCCACGTGAGACTGATTTAGATCAACTAACTTGGTATAGTCTTAGGCGAGTAGAAAATCTAATTAACAACCGGCCAGTCAAGCTTCTTGGTTACAGAACGCCGAATGAAGCATTTGAAATGGAAATGAATAAATTAAAATTATGAATCAGCCGTTGTTACTATTGCTAAATTTTTTTATCCACAGAGTTGCACTTGCAAATTGAATGTGGGATTGTTTAGAAATTAAAAATTAGAAATTAAAAATTATAGCACATAACGTCCTTTTTCCTCATCCCTAACAATCTTGCCCTTATCAATCGTGACCACGCGCTTTTGTAAAGTATTGATAATTTCTCGATCATGAGTCGCCAAAATAACCGTAGTGCCCATTTCGTTAATTTTTAATAACAATCTAACAATATCCCAAGTATGCAATAAGTCCAAATTACCAGTTGGCTCATCGGCAATTAAAAGCTCTGGCCGATGAATCAAGGCGCGAGCAATCGCTACTCGTTGTTTTTCGCCGCCAGAAAGCTGTCTGGGGAATGCTTCGTGTTTATCCGCCAAACCAACCAAGCCCAAAACCTGGGGCACATCACGGTCAACCTCTTTATGGCCATACCCCGCTACCTCCATAGCGAAAGCTACATTTTCAAAAGCAGTTTTATCAGGCAACAACTTAAAATCCTGAAAAATCATGCCTATACGCCGACGCAAATACGGTAAATCATGCTGCTTTAATTTAGCGATATTAATACCTGAAAGCATAACTACTCCGCGATCCGGCTTTTCTTCACCAATCAAAAGCCGCATTATGGTTGATTTGCCAGCGCCTGATGGCCCAGCAATTGACAAAAATTCCTTGTCCTGAATTTTTAAATCAACCTCTCGCAAAGCAACACAATTTGGCGGATAAATTTTCCAAACGTTTTTAAATAATATCATAATAATTTAAATATCCTAAGGCCATTCTATTTTGTGTTTAAAATTTTCACCATACCTTGATTGTATCATCACACTGACATCCAGGCCAGTTAAAATATTTTCTTTTTTTATTATCGTTTTAGTATCTATCTGACGTTCAAAACTAATGTAACTAGCGAAACTACCATTATATCTTTTTGGCCAATTTTTATCTATCTCACCACTTTTATGCGCGTAGCGATACCGCCAAAAAAGATAGTGCAAAAATATTTCTGTCTTGGGACGCAAACTAAATTTATCATTCCAATTACTCGGCAACAAACCATGCTTTCCCCACTGAACATACACTACTGGTCTTGTGTTGTTATCGCCAGCCGTAAAATTTTGCTCTAAGATCTTGCCGTGCCAATATGTCCATAAATTAACAACAGCGCCGGCATCGTTATACTTTACCCAAATGATTTCGTGGTCATTAGGATGTTGATCGTTCGGAAAATCTATATCATCATCCCAAAACAGATGATAAGCTATAATTGGCTTTTCTGGATGCATTATCACATACACGTCTTGTAAATTAAAATATTCTTGTTTATTACAATAAAGTATTGGAGCCAAGGATAAAGACAAAGATGTGTCTTGACTGCTTAAAAACATAGTTGAATCATTATCATCTTTACGATCGTTAATTAAATAAAAATAAATTACCAAACCGATTATCAGTATAGACAATGAGCAAACAGTAATTGTAAAAATTTTTTTCTTGGCCAAAATAGTATAAAATCTTTATTCGTCAATTTTTTTAGGCGTCAAAAATCTTTCCAAATCGCCATCCAACACCTTTTCTGGTTGTGAAGATTTGACACCGGTTCTTTCGTCTTTAACCATTTTATACGGATGCAAAACATAAGAACGAATTTGGTTACCCCACTCTGGCTTGCCAAAATCCTTTTTTAGATCTTGCAATTTGGCTTGGTGTGCCCTTTGCTGAAATAAATAAATTTTAGATTTTAAAATCTCTAAAGCCACTTCGCGATTTTGCAATTGCGATCTTTCGCTCTGACAAGCGACGCTAAGACCCGTTGGTAGATGCGTAATTCTAACCGCGGTTTCTGTTTTATTGACATATTGGCCTCCCGGGCCAGAGGCCTTGAAGAAACTAACTTGTAAATCAACGAGCTTAATGTCTACTGGCGCGTTTTTGATTTCTGGGATAACCTCAACCATAACAAAAGATGTTTGGCGCAATTTTTTAGCGTTAAAAGGCGACTGTCTTACCAAACGGTGAGCACCAGATTCATTTTTCAAGAGCTGATAAGCGTCCTGTCCAGAGACCCGACAAATAGCGTTTTTAATACCTCCTTCTTGGCCAAAAGATTTATGCAAAACCACGAATTGCCAGTCCTTCTTTTGGCTAAAACGCTGATACATACGCAAAATCATTGCCGCCCAATCTTCCGCGTCGCGGCCGCCAACTCCAGATTGAATTGATAAAATCGCCTGATCTTGTTTCATAAAAAATTATCCTAACATCAAAAGATTAAATACGCAAATTACACTATATTAATTACTCTTTATCGGCAAAACAATAAAAAACTTGCTCCCCTTACCTTCTTTACTTTCAAACCAAATACGACCACCATGTTCTTCAACAACAGTTTTAGCCAGAAAAAGCCCCAAGCCCGTACCTTCGGTTTGCATCCTAACCACGTTCGCCCCACGAAAAAATTTTGTAAAAATATCTGACTGCTGATTTTTCGGGATACCCACGCCAGTATCTGCCACACAAATTTCTATTTCCTGGCCTTGCTGTTTAACACTAATATCAATCTGCCCGCCCGGCAATGTATATTTAACGGCATTATCTATAATTATTTCTAATACGCTTTTAATTTTTTCTGAATCGGCTAAGATCTCAGGTATCTCGTCATCTGGCAAGATAAGATTTAATCGCAAATTTACTCTTTGGAGTTGAGATTGATTTTCGTCCACAACTTCCCTTAACTTGTCAATAATCTGAACTCTCTGATATTGATAGGGTATTTTGCCCTCTTCGATCTTGGAAACATTTAAGAGATCGTTAACCAAATGGATCATATGCTCATTAGTAGCAAATGATTTTTTTAACAATTCTTCTTGTTGATTGGACAATTGGCCCACATCTCCCTGCAAAAGCATACTCAAGGACCACTTTAATGCGGATAATGGCGTGCGGAAACGATGCGAAGCGATAGAAATAAATTCTGATTTCATTTGATCAATAATTCGCTCCCGAGTCACGTCGTGCAGGGCATTAACGGTACCCAAGGATTCATCTCCAGCCCCCTTAACTGGCGCTGAAATTACCCTTAAAATTCTTAATGGCGGACCAAAAATTTCAATTTCAAATACTCCTCCGCCAGAACGACTCATCAATACCTGATATAAAAATCGCTGACTAGGGTTAGGGGGATTGCCCAAAATTAAATCCGCGTGTACTCCCAACATTTGTTCAGCTGCTGGATTTATTAAAACCACATTATTTAATTTGTCAACCATCACCAAGCCATCCAGCAAGCTAGAAATCACTGCTTCGGTTCTCTGCTTTTCATCCAGCAAAGCGGACTGAGAAAGAGAAATCTCCTGATACAATTGAGCATTTTCTAAGGCAACAGCCGCTTGCTTGGAAATAGTTTTCAAAAGATCGATATCTTGGTCTGACAAGAAACGGCTTGACTCTTTTGCTCCTAGCGCTAAAACAGCCAGCAAACGGTCCTTTAGAACCAGGGGAACCAAATACTCAAATGGCAAAAATGATAAATTAGAAATTAAAATAGATAATTCTTTTTTGGTAATATTTTTTTTCTCTTGTTCTAAAATAAAAATCTGATTATGTGTACGCAACCAGCCCAGGATCGGTTCATTGGCTGTTAAGCTAAAATTATTGAGCATAGTTGTATCTATGCCATTGGAATAGCCTATATAAAACCGATTATTTTTAGTCATGGGCAACAATACGGCAATCTTTCTAACACCTAAGGCACCCGCGACTAAATCCGCCACGGCTTTAAGCAAATCTTCTATTTTTAGTTTAGTAACTAATGTCTCTACTGATTCTAAAACTACTTTGGGATATTCGTAAAAGCCGCGGCTAAAAATCCGATACAAGCTCTTTTGTGTAAAGCTCCGAAAGGGCTCAAATAAAAAAGCAATCAAAACCATCATCACGCCCGAAGCCAGCCATAAATTTTGACCCAGCGTTATCTTTAACAGACTCTCTGAGGCAAAAACGAAAAAAGCGTAAACCGCTAAAAAAGCGCCACTTGTTAAAAAATAACCCAATGCCCGGCTCAATAACAAATTCAAGTCCATTAATCGATGTTTGACTATGCCATATGTGATAACAATAGAAAAAAACGGTAAAAAAAGCATCGGCAACACAAACGGCCAGCTGTCTAAACCGAATAGAGGGAAAAAGGTACTTAGACCACCAACGATGCCCACGGCAAAGCCAACAAACATATATTTTAGTTGAACTCGTAAAATCCCCTTGCTCTGTAAGAACAACCTTAACACAAGCAAAAGCGCCAAACTAAAAGCTAAAATCGTCCAGCATAGATACGCGAAAGACAAACTGCTGTCTAAATGAGGATAAAACGGCAATCCTGATCTAGGGCCAATATACGTTAAAATTAGATTTGGATATACTAAAAATATTATCAAAAATGGCAGGCCAGTAAGATAGGCTAAAAAAACCCGTCCCAATTTTTGTTTTAATTGTTCTGTTAAAGAATAAATAAATGGGAACAGATTCATCGCGATTATAACTACCCCTACAAAACTGAATTTCAAAATGCCTAAAGCATGATCAGAATCACGAGAAATTAATTGCGCCAAAGGCAACATCAAACTAAAAAGGAAAAATGCCAAACAGATCACCGCCCAAAAATAAATATACCCTTTTTTGGGGCCCCGCCAAATAGTCAAAATAGCCAAAAACAGACTGCTCGCCGCAGTTATAAAAGAACACACAAGTGTAATAATGGCCGTGAAAATCATGATAAAATAAAAACCATATTTTTAAAAACGAGCCAGCGGTCAGAATCGAACTGACAACCTGCACTTTACGAGGGTGCTGCTCTACCATTGAGCCACGCTGGCAAGCATAGAGCGAATGAGGGGAA
>MNWF01000041.1:5102-9880 GCA_001872305.1 Parcubacteria group bacterium CG1_02_40_25
GAATCGGACCCCTGTCTGCTCCTTGGGAAGGAGCCGTTCTGCCACTGAACCACACTCGCCTATTTTTAAGGAAGTCGTCTTCGGGCTAAACCTGAGAATCTTGCCGTAGATACCAAAACTAATTCAACATGACAATCTTGCAACCATCTAATCTTGTAATCTAAAATACTTTAACCATTTTTGCGGATTGGCCTGCCACCAAGACGCTTGCTGACTGGCCTGCTCAACCCCAGACACGTCCTGCATGGAGGGAACAATTCCCTGATTGCCTTGATCTTGATTTTCTGGTAAAATAGCAACAACCGATTCGCCTTGCCTTTTAACATTCAAACGTTGTCTCGCTTCTTTTTCTAATCCCTCTGGCGAATTACGATAAGACAGCTCATTGTTGATATCTTGTTTATCTTTTTCTGACACTGTAATCTGTTGTTGTAAATTAGCCAGCTCTTGATTTAAGGACTGCTTGCGTATAGCTAAGCGCGTTAAGCGCCAACCAACTAAAATTAAGGCCAATAAAACTAAAAACAAAACGGCGTTAGAGCCGAAAATCCGCCAAAACCAATTTTTTTTCAAATCTTGAAACATATTTATGACCAAAAAATATATTAAACTTATTTGGAAAATTCTAATAATTTTTGTGACTATCAGTACCATCCTGTGGACAGTTGCCACTATGTTTTAGTCAATTCCATCATAACAGATTTAACTTCAAAATAAAAGCGGACACAGAACACACCTTTTTCCCACAAAACAAAAATTAGCCCTTTTTTAAAAGTTCAAAAAATACTTTTGGGGGTAAAGAAACGCGGCCAAAAGATTTCATTCTCTTTTTGCCGCGTTTTTGTTTTTCCAAAAGTTTCTTTTTGCGCGTGACGTCACCGCCATACAAATAACCGGTAACATCCTTACGCATAGCCGGGATAGTTTCTCGGGCAATAACTTTGCCGCCAATGGCCGCCTGCAAAGCCACGGCAAAACTTTGTCGCGGCACTAAGTCCTTTAATTTTTTAACAATACGCCGACCTTCACTAAAAGCGCGCGCGCGTGGCACTAATCGTGATAAACTCAAAAATTTTTCTTGGGCAATTAAAACATCCATTAAAACTAAATCTGCTGACTGGTAACCGATCAATTGATAACTCATAGAGGCAAAACCAGAACTAACTGATTTTAATTGATCATAAAAATCAGTCATCATTTCCGCTAAAGGCACCTGATAATCAATCACCACCTGATCTTGGCCTAAGTATTCTGTTTTTTGATATGTGCCTCGTAAATCAGCCAGCAAAGTCATTACCGGCCCCAAGTATTTTTGCGGACAAATCACGGTTAAACTTACCCATGGTTCAGAAATAGATTTAACTCGCGACCACTCTGGCAAATTGGCCGCCGCTGTGACTATTTGATTAGTCCCATCAGTTAACGCAATCTGATAAGCCACCGACGGCGAAGTAATCACTAGGTCCAAATTATATTCTCTGCGCAATCTTTCTCGTATAATATCCAGATGCAAAAGGCCCAAAAAACCGCATAAAAACCCCCGGCCCAAAGGCGAAGCATCTGGCTGAAAAGATAAAGAGGCATCATTAAGTTTTAATTTATTTAAAGCGTCAGTGAGCAGATTATAATCATTGTCTTCATGTGGGAAAAAACTAGCAAATACCATGGGCTTGGATTTTTGGTATCCGGGTAAAAGCGCGACACCAGAATCGCGAGTCGTGATAGTTTCACCCACTCGACATAACCGCGCTTCTTTTAGGCCTGTCGCGATATAGCCGATTTCCCCGGCTTGTAATTTTTCGCAAGCTACACGGCCAGGCTTAAACCAACCAACTTCTAAAACTTCTACTTCCTGATCCGCGGCTAATAACTTAATCCGGTCGCCACGTTTAACTTGACCATTAAAAATCCGCACATAAGCGATCGCGCCTTTGTACGAATCGTAGATAGAATCAAATACCAAAGCGCATAAATGCCCCACGCCGTCATCTCCACGAGCCTGAAGGATCTTTGGAGCCTGAACGGTCTGAGGAGGCCTTAGGCCGATGAAGGATCTCGGACTATTTTCAGCCGTCGATGACACCTGAGATTCTTCACGAAGTTTATCCTGAGCGATAGCGAAGGGTTCAGAATGACCAAGACGGGGTGCTGGCACTCGTTCAACCACTGCTTGCAATAATTCTGACACACCTTGACCATGTTTGCCAGAAATTAAAAAAAGGTCTTTGGGGTCACAATTTAATAAATGAGCTAATTCTTGTCTCGTTTTTTCTACTTGAGCGTTAGGTAAGTCTATTTTATTAACCACGCCAATAATTTTTAGTTTTTGTTTTTGGGCAAAGTGTAAATTATTTAAAGTTTGCGCTTGCACGCCCTTGGTGGCGTCCACCAATAAAATCGCGCCTTCCACCGCGGCTAATGATCGCGACACCTCGTAAGAGAAATCAACGTGGCCAGGAGTATCAATCAAATTCAGAATATACTTGTCATCCTGAGTGGAGCGAAGCGGAACGAAGGATCTCGGGCCACCCTCAACTGACAACGGCAACCTCCTGAGATCCTTCTCTTCGCCCTTCGGGCTCCGCTCAGGCCGTTCAGGATCCAAAGAGCCTTCAGGCTCGTGGAGATGACGTTGAAAAGCATAATTCATCCGCACTGGTTGCATTTTTATAGTAATGCCCCGTTCCCGTTCTAAATCCATTTGATCCAAAAATTGCTCTTTCATTTTTTCTTTAGCAATCGTTCCGGTCAATTCCAAAAACCGATCCGCTAAAGTGGATTTACCATGATCAATATGACTAATAATCACAAAATTCCTGATGTTTTGCATATTCCCTTTTGTCATTGCGGGTGTATACTACCCAAAGTAGTTGGTAATTTATTCATTTTTAAAATAAATATACCATTTAAAATATTTGAGTCGGTTGCTTTTTCTTAGCCCCTTGTGGTGATTCAAGTTTTGCTTCAATTGAGAAAAAATACCTTCCAGTTTATTGGTAGTCGCTGGGATACTCGGATCGTTAAGGTAATGGAACATATCAGGTAAAGCATGGATGATTAAACTTCTGGTCGCCTGTAAATCACTAAACACCTTGTCATGTCTTGGTAAGGCGAGAACCTGTTTGCCAAATTCCTTTTCCCACGCATTAAACCGCCTGATAAATTCCTTTTTATCTTTTTCTGATTTGATCGCAGTCAAGAATAAAAGTAATTCACGCAATTTGACGGCTGCCTCTAATTTTGGTTTTCGTCTCAGCCACGACAATCCTTGCCGTTGAACATGAACAAGGCAACGCTGAGTAATAATCCTTGGCCAAATAGTGTTGGTGGCTCGTAAGACCGCGGTGTTGCCATCCGTAGTCAGCGATTCTGGATTCAAGCCTTGCTGTTTCAGCTTAGAGAATATGGTAAACGCAGAGTAATAATTCTCGCGTCTGATGTAATCAGACCCAATGATTTTATTGTCGGCGTCATCTATTAGCAGGATTAAACAATTTGTTTTTTTAAAGTAGGTCCCGTCAAAGATGAGATGTTTGCTCTGTTTTAAATCTATTCTTGAATGTGGTGGTTCTTGATGCAACCAGAAATGGATGATACTGTTTAATTTCTTTTCGCCATAAAAGCACATTGTTCTCATTTGCCTTATTGAATAGCCTTCTACAACCCAGAGGCGAAACCATTTTTGTAGTCTGTGATATTTATTCTTAAAATTACGATAGGCAAAGATTCGACCACAATCTTTACATAGTAATCTTTGTCGGTTGTATTTATCTTTACCATAAAGGATAACTTCTGAGCTTAAACAAGATAAACACCTTTTTTTTCATAATGATATTGAACTACTTTAATATTAAAGGTCGTTTTCTCTCTTAATTTAGCAAAGAACTGGGATTTTTACCAACTATTTAGGGGGGTATTCACCCATTGAGGAGTCCCGAGGATGACGAGGGACGACGTGGCAATCTCGCGGGAGAAGGCCATCGCAGGCCGACGACTCGCGTATCCATAAAATAAAAAATGTATTCTATCGCCTTTCAAAAATCATATCATCTTTAGTCAAAAATAAAAAGGGCTGAAATTTTAATTTCCAGCCCAAGTTTAATTCTTTTAATGATTTTTCAAAGACAATAATTGACCGCAACTTAAATTTCAAAAACAATCATCGCGGCTTCTACTGTATCAAAAATCTCAAAAATTCTTGTTAACTTAGTTATTGCTAATAAATAAGTCAATTCCCCCTGCCTCGCAACAAACAAGAGTTTGCCTTCTCGCTTTTTCACCATTGTATATGAACTAATCAAAACGCCCAACCCAGCATTATCAAATTCAGAGACATCACCAAAATCAAGAATCACTTTTGGTGGTATGTTTCTAGACATTTCTTCAACCAATCACGTTATCTCGCGCCGCATCACCAAACTATCATCGCCCACCACCTTACCAGAAATAGTTATCACGGCTACCCCATCTTCTATCTTGCTAACAACTTTAATCGGCATAATCACAACCTCCTTTATCACGTATCTGCGCAAACAATACTCCAATAGATATTATCTCCCCTTCAATCCAGTCAACCAACTTTTAACATCTGACCACAAAATTGTCAATGGTTGCGATTTTAAAAGCCGGTTGACAATTAAATAAACAATCAAACCGGCGCAACCAGCGACTGACGCTTGAGTTAAAACGCCCAAGCCCGTACGCATATCCACCAATGGCGCTACAAAATGCAATCCCGCGTAAACCGCTATAGTCATCACGATAGAAGCGAAAATGGT
>MNWF01000024.1 GCA_001872305.1 Parcubacteria group bacterium CG1_02_40_25
TATGATCAGGGCCGAGAGATGTTTGAACATCGGCTATTTACCAAGCAAACCAAGATGAAAGTGTATTTCGCCCATCCGGGCAGCCCATGGGAACGAGGCACTAATGAAAACACCAATGGACTTATTCGGCAATTCTTTCCCAAGGGGACTGATTTTAACCAAGTATCCCGTAAACAAATTAAGCATGTCCAGCATCTCTTGAATGGCCGTCCCAGAAAGACCTTGGACTGGCAAACTCCCTACGAAGCTTTTAATAAATTTGTTGAGTTAGAAACTTGAATCCACCCTAATTAAATTGTCATAAATATTATGGATCATAAAAACGCAGATATCCCAATAATTAAAAAACTATACGAGTTGTATAAGCTCTTTTACAAGTACTCCGCTTTATTCCCCAAAAAAGACAAATATGCTTTGGGTGCTAAATGCGAAATGTATATCATTGCCACGCTTGAGCTATTACTGGAGGCCAGTTGTGCTTATAGAGACGAAAAACTAGCCCTAATCAAAAAAGCTAATGCTAAATTTGATACTTTAAAGCTCTTTATTCGACTTTTAAATGACTTGAATATTATTGATGGCAAAAAATATCTTGAGCTACAAAAACATATTCAAGAAATTGGAAGAATGATAGGCGGTTGGCAACGTTCGTTGAGTTAAATTAAATCAAAGATACTGACAAATAAAGACCTCTGTGACGAGGTCTTTATTATATTTAGGCGCAACCCGAGAAACAGCAGACCGCTCGAATAATTGTCATTAGCATTAACCAGATTATCCGTATTGTCGAAGTTAAGCTCATCATCATTAGCCTTGAAGTTGAGAGAAGCGCCAGCGGACTACCAGGAAATTTGTCTTTTTTCATCTTTATCCACTAGGGAAATAGCTTAAAAAGTAATATTCCCCCTGTATTTTATTTGGCTCTTAAAAGTTGAACGCCAAAAAAAGACAAGTAGTGCCTAAACTCTCGCATGCTCTTTTGCAATCCTAAACGAACTACAAAACTCTGATGCGTTGATAGAAATTTAGAGTTTCGGCGAACCGCTATCCCGCGCATAATTATGTGCCTGTCCGAGACCGGCTACATTAGCCTACTCCCGAATTTATTCTACCATATTTTTTTAAAAATAAAAACGAGACGCAAGCAATGTTGCGTCTCGTGATTTTAAAAACGAATCCAAAAGACAAAAAACCAAACCCCCGCACTACCCGAGAAACAGCAGACCGCTCGAATAATTGTCATTAGCATCAACCAGATCAGCCGTACTGCCGAAGTGAAGCCCAGCATCACGAGCCCCGAAGCTGAAAGAAGCGCCAGCGGACCACCAGGAAAGCACGGCTAAATCCAATGCAGGGGTACCCCAGCCACACGCCAAAACGTCGGGGTACATCGCAATTGCGATAACAGTGTCCATGCCAGAAAGAATAAATTCTTTCGGCAAGGATTCCATTTGCCCTCTATCAGCATTAATTGAAAACCCCCGTAAGGAATCCGGGAAATGAATCCCTACAACTGGTCCTCGTTTCATCCGTTCAACGAGCTGGTCGTGACGACCTCCCAAAGCGGTGATCACCTTGCCTGCCAACTCTCCTTTGCGATAATTATAAAATTTCCGGTCGCCAAAGGTTTTGACATAACTCTTGCCGACCCCCTCAAGATATTGCTCAAGGGTAGTTCCAAGATCTTCATCCGTTAGTGACGGCATGACGACTGGCAACCAAACACCCCTAAGGATATTGACAATCTGAGGGGTATTCCGAATCAAAGACAACAAACGTTCGGTCTCTGCTTTTAGTTGCTCAGCAGTAATTCCTGTGTTCACGTCCAAACATTCATGCAGTCGCAGAATACGGTTGGCGTAATCAACTTCATTTACCATCTCTGGCTGATCCAGTCGAAAACTCCCATCTGCGTCACAAACGTCGACTCGCAAGTTAACGGGAATTCGTCGGCCGTGCTTATCAAAAAGACCTTTCGCTGTTTCTTTAAATTCCAATGTAATCTTACCCGCGAGCAACCTCTTGACATTTTCCTCGCCAATAATGTCAATAAGTTTTTCAACTTGTTCTGCTGTTAAATTCGCCTGTCCCATGATTTCCTCCTTGATTAAAGGCCCAGAGTTTGAATTTCCCCCTATTTGAGGATTGAAATTTTGCATCTGCTACGCTGACATAGTATCACAATGCTCCAATTTTGTCAAGCGTTTTTGGCAACACAAAAACCCCAGCAAGCTGGGGTTTTTGGACAAGTAGTTCTATTGAAATAATTTTCAACTCTCTTCAACGGAGAGTATAGCAAATTAATTTAATTTTGTCAAGAGGAAACCGTCTTTCCTCCTGTGGAAAAGTTTTTCTCGCTTTTCCCTCGTTGTCCATTCGTTATTCTGCATTCATAATTCTTAATTCTTTATTCCCGCCTTATCGCTAATTATTTTTAATTTTTGAATAAATTTTTCTACTTCTTGAGCGGCTTGGGGCCGAAGCTTTAAAATCTGATTGGCCGCTTCTTGGACCGAAGAAAAATCTCCTAATCGCGCATAGGTTTCTGCTAAAGCGGCCCAACCGTCAGTCTCCTCTGGCACCCGAGATGTATAATCCTTGTAAACGGCAAGCGCTTGCTGATAATCCCCTAAATCGCCATAAACATGAGCTAAAAGGAAAAGATCCATGGTGTGCAACCCGTTATTAAAATAACCCGCGGACTTAGCTTGCAACATTTGGGCTAACGCTTCTTTAGGTCTACCAGCTACCGACAAAACAGTACCCAAGCCCCAACGAGCATCTCTCAAATCAGAAGATAAATTCAGTAATTTTTGATAAGTTTCCGCCGCGGCATCATATTCTTTCAAGTTAACTTGGGCATTTGCCAATTCGTAATATAATTCTGGCCGGCGCGGTGATATTTGCAGTGCTTGATTTAATAATATCGTTGCCTTATCTGTTGCCGTAGAATCTCCCCATTCGGCGGACAAATGGTACAAACGACCAACATAGATAGAATACAAAGGATTATACGGATCCCGTTTTATGGCCTGCAAGGTCTGGCCAATAGCCAGCTCAAGCATCGTTCTGATCTGCGAAGTATACTTGACATCTTTATCGGGTTTTAACCGCTGAATTTCTTGAATCAATTTTTGAGCAAATTCCTTACGCGCCTCTGCTTGCACGTAAGTTTCCATAAACATCGCCGCTCCAAAATGACTCGTCAACTTATCTGGCTTGATGTCAACAAATGCCATGGCTAAATTATAATTGGCTATCGCCGGTTTGATATTGGCCTTAATAGTTAATATTATCATCATAATAATTAAAACAGTAACTATAGAATTACTCCTTCGCGACCAAAAATCAGAAATAGGTTTAGGATTTATATCTGACTCAGCCGATAAAGACAATCGTCTTGAAGTATAAACATGAACAAATCCCAATAACAAAAAAAACATTAAATAGGTTGCCAAGGTATCAAACACAAAAAGGTTCTGAAAAAAATAAGCCAGAAAAAAAGCTAAAAGGATTGGCTCTGTCCAACTACGACGTTTATCGCGCCACCAATGCCGTAAAAGCAAAAATACCACGCACACGAAAATAGCCAAATAGCTTAAAAGACCTACTAATCCCGAAGTGACAGCCACATCAAAAATTTTATTATGCGCCCTGTCATACCAGGTCTCTCCGGGCATATTAAAAAGCTTAAAGTCAAGCTGGTCATTAAAAGCCGCGTGAAAATTTTCCGGGCCCCAACCAAGAATTGGCTTTTTCTGCCAAGCATTAAAAGCCATGCGCCAAACGACTACGCGCGTTTGAGTGCTTGTATCATAGGCACCACTTAAAGAAATATGAGTCAAACGATAAATGGCCGTCGATTTTTGTAATATGCGGCTGTCTCGAAAATGATAGATCAAAAAACTAAACGCTATAAATAGAATTAAAAAAGCCAAACCGATAAATTTAAAAACCCGTTTAGTACGTTGAAAAAATAAAAACAAAAATAAAAAGATAATCGCCACTATTAATCCTAAAAGCGCGCCGCGAGTCGCCGTCCAATAAAGCAATGCTAACTCAAAAATCACGCCTCCTAAATAAAAAATACGGCTTGAGCGAACTTGGCTACGGCGCGATAAAATCACTCCCAAAAAAATATGGGGGATTAAATAGGCGGCAAAATATGCCGGATTACCAATAGTACTGGAAAGTCGATCCTGCCCGCCTAAAACCACCCAAGACCAGGAAATATGTATTTTTTGTAAAAAACCATAAACGCTAGCGATTAAACTAACACAAAAAGAAACTTTAAAAAACCAATACCAGTCCTCTTTTTTTCGAAAAACGCCTGTTGCCACCAAAAATAGGGCAACAAAATGCGTCATCGTAAACAATCCCTCCATTCTTTCTTGATTGCTCCAAAAACTATGATAAACATTTAAACTTGTAAAAGTAGTCAAAACAAGCATACCCCAAAAAATCACCACCGACAAAATTAGACAAGAACGTTTAGGCAGATACTTTCGTTGTTCTAAAACCAAGATAATATAGACAACAACAATAATCTCTACCAAAATTCTAAAAATAATTGTCCGCCAAAAAATAAACGGGAAATAACTTTTTGGCACAACTAATAATGGCGTCAAAAAAATCAAAAACACCATCCCCTTAATCGCGTTAATTAAATTTTCCGCTTTCTGATTAACTATCATGACTTAATTTTAGCATGTTTGATAATTTTTGACCATTTTTTTAAAAACTTCCTTAACCGCGATTTTTTTGCCTTGACGAGCTAAAATGACTAATTCGTGCAGTAAAATCAAAAATTGCTCATCAACTAAATCCGAATTCAATGTTGCTCGATAAATTTTTCGATATTGAGTCGCCTGCGTCCCTTCCTCGGCAGTTAAAACTTCCTCAATAACCTTTTCCCCGGGACGCAAACCAGTAAAAACGATCCGGATGTCTTTGTGGGGACGTAAACCAGACATTTGGATGAGCCGACAAGCTAAATCAACGATTTTGATAGGTCGCCCCATATCCAAAACAAAAATTTCGCCACCTTGTCCGTAGGCGCCTGCTTGAATAACCAACTGGCAGGCCTCCGCGGTAACCATAAAATACCGTTCCATTTCTGGATGGGTAATCGTAATCGGCCCGCCCTGTTTAATCTGTTCTTTAAAAATCGGGACAACACTGCCTCGTGAACCTAAAACATTGCCAAAACGTACCGCCATAAATTTTGTCTGCTGTTTCTTGTTTAAATAACTAATTAATATTTCAGCGATTCTTTTGGTAACACCCATGACTGAAGTTGGGTTAACCGCCTTGTCAGTTGAAATTAAAACAAATTTATCAACCCGATTTTTTAAAACAATTTTAGCCAAAATCCAAGTGCCAATAATATTATTTCTGACTGCTTCACATGGATCTTGTTCCATAACTGGCACGTGCTTGTAAGCCGCGGCGTGAAAAACTACTTGCGGATGATACTTTTTAAAAATTCTTTGCATTTTGGATTTGTTCAAGATGTTAGCGACAACGCAATGAAAATCAATTTTTTTAGCTGTTTGCCGTTCCTGAGGCACGGCCAAACAAAAATTATTCAAATCAAAAATCCCAGTTTCGTCTTGATCCACTAAAATCAATTGTCGCGGTCTAAATGGGATCACTTGCTTAACTAATTCTTGACCGACAGAACCAGCAGCGCCAGTGATTAAAACTCTTTTTTGAAACAAAAACTGCCTGATTAAATTTTTATCAAGCTCTACCTGATCGCGCTCAATTAAATCCTCACCGCGAGCGTTGTCCACCAAACGTTCTTTATGAATCATTTCATAATAAATTCGTTTCAAAGAACGCAAACCGCCAATAAAAATCAAAACCAAAAAATGATTAACAAAAATAATAGAACGAGGAAATCCTGGTATAATATAGAATATCTTAAAAACAAAAAGTAAAATAGCTAAAAAAATAGCGCCCAAAATCGTGGCTTTAACGATCTTAACTAGCTCAAAAACGCTAACGTACGACCAGCTTAAACGATAAAGGCCTTGCCACCAAAAAACCGACAAATGCGCCGCTAAAGACGCTAAAATAAAGTACCAAAGATATTGCCGATACTCTGATGGCACATGAGAGTCAAAACGCAATAAAAAAGACGCAAACATTGCCAAACTCAATAAGGCGATATCCATCAATAAAAAGAATGTCACTTTTTTAGTTACGATTCTCTCCAAAAATTTTCTAAAATTCGTATCCATTTTCTTAAACGGAGAATATCCTTTTTTGCGGAAAATATCAAGGAGTAAGTTGTCATTGCGAGCAAGCCCCGCACTTTTGCAAGAGCGCGGGGCGAAGCGTGACAATCCCAAACTTTGTGCCATCTCATAATCCGAGATTGCCACGTCGTCCTGTGCAAGTCGCTCTGCTCCTTGCACAGTCCTCCTCGCAATGACAGTTAATTATTGGATAAAATAAAGGGAACTTTGTGATACAAAGTTCCCAAGGGAAAAAGTTAAAAATTACAAAATTACCAAACTACCTGACGAGCACGCAAGATCCCGCCAGCACCGTCAGGACGACCCCAGCCAACACCGAAATAGCCGCCGCCCCAACCGACACGGGGGACACGGCCACCACGCCCACGCGAGCCGGCGCATAACGTGATATTGTCTATGTCCAAATGTTTGCCTGTTTCTTGAAAGAATTTTAGCTCGTGGATAATTCTTTCAAACAACGTTTCGGTCAATACTTTGGCCTTGGACAAATCATTGGCTGACTTATTTTTTAACTCTTCG
>MNWF01000031.1 GCA_001872305.1 Parcubacteria group bacterium CG1_02_40_25
TTAATTTTAGCATAAAACCTACGTTTAATGAAGCGTGGAAAACTCAATCTTTTTCTGGCGTTTTCAGAAAATTATATGGGGGTTTTTCTACGGTCTCATTATATATATTACCTGTTATTACGATCATTATCCGATACGAATCCGATAATCATATTATACCAAAAAAAGAGTACTAAACCAAATATTATTCATTAAAAATCCAAAAACTAACTCTAAAAAATCAACAAATAAAAATGGCAGTAATAAGCCATTTTTTTGACAATAAATCCCCTTGCTAAAAAGGGGGAAAGATTATCCACAGATAAGATTAAAAAATAAATTACTTCACATCAATTTTCCACAATTTTTATTTATTTTTTGTTTTAAAAAATCTAAAAAAACAACAAGATAGTTATTAAAATTATTTAACTCTTTATTATTCCAGTTAAAAAAAGCTCTGCTAACGAAGTCGTTCTGAACTCAACTCGAAGTCCACATTATTGTCATCCCAAGCAACGGCATAGAATCCGATCTAGCAATAAGAAATTATTTGGTTTGTCCAAATTTTAAATGCTTAAATAACTTCTATGTTATCATTGCAATCTAAAACTTTACCAAAATTGATAAATAGATTAAAATACAGTCATTGATTAATAATCAAATCCGCCTAAAAATACAAATTGTAATTATCGTTTTAATTAACCATATAATATAGTATCAGATAGGTATCGGATACATATCTGACATAGTAAAAACTCCTTAAAAATTGCCATTTTAGTGTATTTTATAACAAAGTCCTATCTTTTTTAAATACCCTCTATATATTACTTGACTCTATATAATTATCGCGCACCTATCTACTATGAATAATCATCACGCTTCAAAAAGTAAAAAATTTTTAGATTTAATTTTTCCGAATAAATGTCTTGGCTGCCAAAAAATTAACCAGATAATTTGCGAACCTTGCCTACAAAATATTCCCGTCTTTTCTCGTATGGATCCTTACTCCAATGACCAAAAATTATTTTCCCTTCGCCTCGCTGAAGCTCGCAAAGGCGAAGGCAAATCTCGTCATATTTTAAATAAAAATAAGTATCTTAACGGTCTAATAGTTGCCAGTGATTGGACAAACCCCCTGTTAAAAAATCTAATCTATAATTTTAAATATAATTTTGTCAACGAGATTGGACAAATTCTCGGAAATTTTTTAGTTCGTTCTCTGTCCCCCCTATCTACTTCTTTAAAAATAAAAAGCGCCTTAGTTATTCCGATTCCCCTTCATCCTCTCCGCCTTCGTTGGCGAGGTTTTAATCAAGCGGAAATCTTAGCCAATGTTATAGGCAAAAATTTTAATTGGCCGATAATTGATAATCTAATTATTCGTAAAAAAAATACCCATCCGCAAATGACCATTGACAATATTCCAAATAGGTATGATAACGTATCTGGCATTTTTTCACTAAAAACCATCTCAGAATACGAATTATCTAATTTGTCAAAAAGAACCATTTTTCTCGTTGATGACGTTTGTACTACTGAAGCCACTTTACAAGAATCTGCTTATTGCCTCCGATCAAAAATTCAAAACTGTACAATTTATGGTTTGGTCGTCGCGCGCGCCTAATCATAAAATTATAAATTGACTCAAAAAAATACTGGTGGTATTATACTAAAATCAAGGAAGGGTGCTAGAGCGGTTGAATAGGCTGGTCTTGAAAACCAGAATACCAGAAATGGCATCGCGAGTTCGAATCTCGCCCCTTCCGCCTTCGGTCGCCGTAGCGACCTTCGGCGGACGCAGTCCGCTTAGAAGATTGCGTAGGAGACCTTCGCCCGCCATAGCGGACTTCACGCAACTTTAACGTGAAGTAGCCCGCCAACAAACACATAAAGACAAACTTAAAATTAATTTTCTTGGAGAGGTGGCTGAGTGGCTGAAAGCAGCATCCTGCTAAGATGCTGAGGGAGCAATCCCTCCGAGGGTTCGAATCCCTCCCTCTCCGCCTTCGGTCGCCATAGCGACCTTCGGCGGACGCAGTCCGCAAGCAGATCACCGCTAAGGAGAGCTTCGCCACGCTGAAGCGTGGCTACGACGCAACAAAGTCTGCCAGTAGCCACGCGAAGGCGGGCTTCGCCGTAACAAAAAATTTATCCCAAATTACAAAAAACTATGTCTTTTCAATGGCACACCCAAAATAATACCCAACAAAAAACCAATAAATTATGGATCGTTGGTTTGGTCGTTGCTGGACTCGCCTGCCTGATTATATCCTTCTGGCAAAAGAATTTTATTTTAGCCATTTTGACAATTCTTATTTTATTTGTTATTTTCCAATTTAACCGCAAAGATAACTCGACACATATTTTTAGCGTCAGCGACCAAGGCATCCAGATCAATAAAAAATTATACCTATACCAGTTCCTTAAATCTTTTTGGATTTTCTACGAACCCAATGGTATACAAGAATTGAGTATTGAAAGTAAGAAAACCATTGTCCCATTAGTCAAAATTCCACTATACAACCAAGACCCCAATGAAATCAGAAAATTCCTACTCCGTTATTTGCCCGAAAAAGAGCAAGAAGAATCATTGATAGACATCATCGCCCACCGCCTCGGCTTTTAATGATTGTTCTATTTATTACGTTGTCTAGAAATTGAAAATTAAGAATTAAAAATTTTATCTTCGTCCCTGTAGCTCAGTGGATAGAGTGCTTCCCTGCGAAGGAAGAGACCGGAGGTTCAAATCCTCCCAGGGACACAAATATAGTTTAAAGTTTAAATTTTATAATGCCCATTTCTCTCCAAACACCTTTAGTTCAACTGAAAAAAGTTGGACCGAAATACTCTGAACGCTTAAAAAAGGTCGGTCTTGAAACAATTCAAGACTTGTTTTTTTATTTACCCTGTCGCTATGAAAACTTAACCGATCTTACGCCGCTTGACGCGATACTGCCAGGACAAAAAGTAGTTATCCAAGCCACTGTTAACGACATTCTTAATAGCCGTTCGCCACGAAAAAGAATGCTAATCACCCAGGCTTCAGTCAACGACAATCTCCAAAACAATCTCCGTGTTATTTGGTTTAATCAACCATTTATAGCCAAAATTCTTAGGCCTGGCCATTTAGTAAACCTATCGGGTAAAGTTAAATTAGACAACCAAGGACTATTTTTATCATCACCCAGCTACGAAATTATTGATCCAATAATTCCCAAGCCCAACGTTCACACGGGACGAATCATCCCGATATATCACGAAACTACTCGTTTAAGCTCTCGTTATTTGCGTTACTTAATTCAACCACTACTTTATTTAACCAACTATATACCGGACTGCCTACCTTCAATTATTAAACAAAAATACAAACTTTTAAATCTTGATGTCGCCTTAAAACAGATCCACTTTCCGGACAATCTAGAATTAGCTCAACAGGCCCGCCAAAGGTTATCCTTTGATGAAATGTTATTAATTCAGCTATATTACTTAAAACAAAAAAATAGAATAAAACAGCTAACTGCTCCCAGCATCCCTTTTGATTTAGAAACAATTAAAAAATTTGTTCGCAACTTGCCCTTTACGCTTACTAACGCCCAGCGTCGCGCTGCTTGGGAAATTTTTCAAGACTTACAAAAAAATACGCCAATGAATCGACTGATAGAAGGCGATGTTGGTTCTGGGAAAACAGTGGTTGCTACCATGGCCGCTCTAATCGTTAGCCAGGCGGGCTATCAAGTAGCCATAATGGCGCCAACCGCGATTTTGGCCCAACAACACTTTAAAGAACTAAGCCAATTGCTTAAAATTTTCAAAATTAAAATTGGCTTATTAACCAGCGATGACAGCCAAATTACGTTACGTTTCCCAAAAATTACTCGCTTAAATAAAAAAACGCTACTCAATCGTTTATCTAAAAAGCAAATACAAATCGTTATCGGCACTCACGCTCTAATTCAAGAAAAAGTCAAATTAGCCAACCCAGGACTTATAATTATTGACGAACAACATCGCTTTGGCGTAAACCAAAGATCGCAACTAATTAGAAATTCTTGTCAGCCAATACCGCACTTTTTATCCATGACCGCCACTCCCATACCCCGATCTCTTGCTCTAACAATTTATAGCGATTTAGATTTATCTTTATTGGATGAAATGCCTCACGGGCGACAAACAATTATTACTCAAATCATAAACGACCAAGCACGATCAGCCACCTATCAGTTCGTCCGCGGACAAATTCGTCAAGGCCGTCAAGCTTTTGTTATTTGCCCCCGCATTGAATCCTCTACAGATAAAAATCCCCCCCAAAAAAAAAGCTATCGTTATTCTCTCGCCAATGCCCCAAAAACTTATCGCCAATTGTTTTGCGATACTTTGCTCAAAGAAGAAGAGATAAAAGCAGTTATTGCCGAATACAAAAAACTTTCAGAAAAGATTTTTCCTGATCTAAAAATCGCTATGTTGCACGGCAAACTCAACTCCCAAGAGAAACAAAAAATCATGACTCAATTTAAAGCTGGGAAAATTGATCTTTTAGTTGCTACTTCGGTGATTGAAGTTGGCATTGATGTGCCTAACGCCACTATTATGATGATTGAAGGGGCCGAACGCTTTGGTTTGGCGCAGCTGCATCAATTTCGGGGGCGCGTGGGTCGTGGCCAACACCAATCATACTGTTTTATTTTTACAACTAATTCCAACCAACAGCACAATCAACGCCTTAAAGCGCTAATAACCGCCAAAAATGGCTTTGAGCTCGCGGAAAAAGATTTGGAAATCCGCGGGCCCGGCCAATTTTTCGGCGCCAGCCAATCAGGGCTACCCGATTTAGCCATGCAAGCATTATCTGATCCTCAAATTATTCAACGCGCCCGTCAAGCCGCTCAAGATTTGCTCAACGATGATCCCCAAATAAAAAAATATCCTTTGCTTAAAACAAAGTTAGAACAATTTAGAATCAAAATCCATTGGGAATAAAAAATTCCGAACTCAGCTAAAAAGCCCATCCGGAATTCCTTAAAATATGTCGTCCAACCCCAGATATCCGATATATGATGTCTGATGTCTGATTATGCTGTTTCAATTTTTATTTTTTTAGTCCTGACTTTTTCCGCTTTAGGCAAACGAATTGTTAAAATACCGCTTCTGAATACTGCCGCGGCCTCTTCAGCTAAAACATCGGTTGGTAAAATAATAGATCGTGAAAACGGCCCCCAATAACATTCTTGATAATAATAATCATCGGGCTTTGTGGCCACGTCATTTTCCCTTTTCCCCTTAATCGTTACCATATCATTAGTAATAGAAACATCTAAATTATTACTATCCACTCCAGCAATCGTTGACTTAATTACAATATCTGTCGGTGTTTGATAAACATCGATTGCTAATTGGCCCTCGGGGTCAGGCAACCAATTCTCTGTCTTTTCTGGCTCCGAGTGATATTCTAGCTTTGCTGATTGTGCCTTAACTACCTTCGCTTCCTCTTGTTCTATTGCCGGTCTGAAAGATGGCATAGGCTTTTCTATTTTATTTTTTGACGCCGTACTATCCTGATCCGCGGCCTGCAAGGTGCCAGTTAAACGTTCAAAAAAGGATGGTTTTTTATTAGGCATATTTTTTTGTTAAATTTATAAAATAGATTATCAAAAGTAGAACTTACGCGCCTGTCCCGAAGAGGACCATCCCTGAGGGCGAAGCCCGACCGCGTGTCGCCTGAAGCTTTAACGGTGGCGCAAGAATTTCGTTCCAGAAATCTTTCGCCTACGGTTCAGGATGACAATAAACGCATAAATCCTCTTATGAATAAAAACCTAATTCACAAATTTAATTTATTTGACAAGTTGATGATTGATTTTTTAAACGCTTAAATAAAGCGGCATTAACGATTGCCAAAACAAGCAGGAAAAGCAATAAACCGATAAAATAATAAAATGAATTAGAAAGCAACATCGAGCCCAACGGACCTGCGGTGCTCTCTACCGCGCCAGCAGCACTCTGCGTCCGACTCACCATTAATAATATTCCATTATAACAAAAATGGATTAAACAAGCAAACGCGAATCCCGAAAACAACCAACGTATTTTCTGTTTTATATGGATTAAAGAACAAGCAATAAAATAGCCAAAAATACCGCAACTTAAGGTGTGCAAAAGCGTAGCGCCTAAAAATCGACCTAAAATTATCGCGGCAATGCTCGCGTAAGAATTGCCTTCTACATAGAGCGTAATCGTCTGCGTTAAGTTTTCCACTGCCGCGAACCCCAAACCGGCAATAACCATATAAAGCATTATGTCCAACGGCTCATCAAAATAAGAACTTTTTAATACTTTTTGCCCAACTACCTGATATTTTAAAAATTCTTCTACTAAAGCGGGGACAACAGCCACTAAAAACAATCCGACCCAAAGCGGTTGTCCTAACAACATTCCTGTTTCTCCGCTTAACACCTGTTTAAACGGAATGGACAGTAACAACTCCAAGACTAGAGCGACTGGCGCGATTAGCATGCCCCAAAAGAAAATCTTGAGTACCGCGCTATTGGATTCGGGGTGCTTATCTTTACGCAAATAAAAAAACAACCAGATGAAGCTCGGCGCAAAGCCAAAAACGATTAGGGCAAGCAAAGACATGCGACTCCAATTTTTAATTTCTAATTTTTAAATCTTAAATTTAAAATCTAAAATCTTAATTGATTTTATTTTACTATTAAATAGTCAATTAGTCCAATCTCGCATTCGGCGCAATTTTTAGATCCCGCCAAGAATTTTTGAACATCGCCAAATCATGCTGACGCGTTTTAAAAAACGCGGCCAGGGCAATCATCAAGGCGTTATCAGTACAAAATCGCAACTCCGGCAAAATCAATCGCGCCTGTGGATATTTTTCATGTAGGGCCGTTGCCATGCTCTGGCGCAAACTCTGATTAGCCGCCACTCCGCCAGCCATCATCACGCTTTTTACTTTAAACTCTTGGGCCGCTTTAACAGTTTTCGCGACTAAAACATCAACAATGGCTTGCTGGGCTTTACCACACATAGTTTGAATATAATTTTTGGACTTTTTTACTTTCTCGGGCTGAATTTTAAAATTATATAAAACAGCCGTCTTGAGTCCCGAAAAACTAAAATCATAATCGCCTGAGCCGAGCATCGGTCTTGGTAACTTAATTTTGAATGGTTCGCCCATGCTCGTCGTTTTTGGTTTGTTATTTGATTTTTGTAATTTATTTGATATTTGGAATTTATAATTTGTGATTTGCGCAGCTCCTGCCGCGACCGCCGGTCCTCCCGGATAACCTAGCCCCAAAATTCGAGCAATTTTATCAAAGGCCTCGCCAGCCGCGTCATCGCGAGTTTCGCCTAAAATTTGATAATCACCGAATTTTTTTATTAACACCAATAAAGTATGCCCCCCAGAAACGATCAAACACATCACAGGTAATAATTTTTGTGAATTGTTAATTGTTAATTGTGAATTGTTAATAAAGTTCGCGGCGATATGTCCTTCCAAATGATTAACGCCAATTAACGGCTTTTGCCAGATATAAGATAACGTCTTTGCCGCCGTCAACCCAACTAATAGCGCTGGCGCCAATCCTGGCCCCATAGTCACGGCAATCAAATCGACATCTTTACCCATAGACGCAAACCCACAACACTCTTCCAAACATGGTAAAATATTTTTCACGTGTTCGCGCGCCGCTAAGGATGGCACCACTCCGCCAAATTTAGCGTGCACCTTAATTTGCGACGACATAATATTAGATAAAATTTTAAAATCGCTTTGTTGATTAACATCCAACAAAGCGCAACAAGTATCATCACAAGAAGTTTCAATAGCCAGAATCTTCATAAAATAAAGCTAATTAATTTTTATTAAATTTTATCTTGGTTTGTCAGTATTCCAAAAACCCATATATTTGCCCAGCATCAAACGTGTTTGCGCGTCTAACCCCGGGAAACAACCAAAAACCATAATTGTCACTGGCATTAAAACCCACTGTAAAAACATTATCCCATAACGCCAACGACTAATATCCCGGGGTTTGGCTGGCAGAATCATTATATTGTAGATCGCCGAACCAAGAATACCAATCATTGATAGAGTCATAATCCAACGCGTTAAACGCGGTAGATTATACGAAAGTAAAGTTACATTAAATTTATCCCCACCCAAAAATAACGGCAACCAACCCAATAAAAAAATAATCAGAGCATTGGTTGACCACGACCAAAAACCTTCGAAATGATTAAAAGCATAGCGAATCTTTTTAGATAGAGAGATTTTTTTGTTGTTTAAAAAACCAAAAATCACATAGGGTATATTTTCCACACCCCAGCCCCAACGCCTTTGTTGCTTGTACTGATTAATAATTGTCCGCCGCCAAGAACCGCCATAGCAGGCATCCAACGATACCGGATAATAAAGTGGCACTGTTTGATAATCACCGTCATAAAAAAGTAATGATTGCCAAAAAATACGCGAATCTTCAGAAACGATATTCCAATTCCAATAACTTTCTTCTATTACGGCCTTAAATGGCATTGAGTGCGAAGAAAAAGTAGCCAACCGCTCTGGCCGTTCCTGTTGCATCATCTGCCAAAAAGTGCCTGACACTGCCACTACCCGCGAAAAACAGGGCGTTTGCCATATATTATTATTATAAAATGGGATTGGCTGATAGCTAGAGCGCCATGGATCTTGGGTAGTGACAAAATGATACGCCAAACAGCCAAAATAATGCGGCAAAACCCGTGTATCAATATCTAAAGCTGAAATTATAATATTTTCGTAAGGTATTTCAAGTTCATCGATTAATTTTTTCGCCTGTTTACCGGCCCAAGTTTGATTAGAACCCTTGCCAATAATTTCGCATGGAATATCTGCTGGATGCAAAGTAGTTAAAAATTGAAAAAATTTAGAGCCGAACTCTTTTTGCATTTGACTAGCAATGTCGCGGGCCGGCTGCCCGATTCTGGCTTCTGCCGCCAAAACAATTATCATTTTACTATGCGGATATTGCGAATCAGCAATTGCCTGCAAAGTTGGCCGCACCACCTCCGGCCCTTCTTTGGCAAAAGGCAAAATAATTAAATGATAAATCTCGCGCCAATCAAGCTTAGGCGAGTCGTCAATTTTTGAGACATCGCCATTTTTATTAACATCATATTCAGGCAGAGATTGAAGTTTCGCCAGCCAATCCGTTGCTATGTGCTGTTTGACTTTTTTATAAGCGACACGTAAATGCACGGATAAAAATAAGGTCTTGAAAAGCCAATAAAGATCAAAAATAATAATAAAGATCGCGATACCAACTGGCGCTAGCCAAGACAAAAGAACGATCGCGACCAAGGTCAGCCAAGCAAGCATACCAGGCATTATTTCTAAAAAACGATATAAAATTCGGTCTTTTTTGCGCTTTAAACGCGGATCTCGCGCGTTAGCAATTTTAATATAATCTTGTTTTTGCATATTTTATATTGTCATCCTGAGGCCATGGGCCGAAGGATCTCTGACAACGAGACTCTTCACCTTCGGCTCAGAATGACCACTTGTTTTTTTGTCATCCTGAGCGTAGCGAAGGATCTTGCGGGAGGAGTGCCACAACACAACGACCCACGTACAATATCATTAAACTACCACAAAAACCGCTTTATTTCAACAAAAAAACAACGCCACTAAGACATTACTGACATTAGTGGTATTCGCTGAAAAAAGTAAAAATTTCTGCCATTTTACTTTGCGGCATAATCAATTTTTCTTTTTTATCAAGTGGGTTGTTATAATAATATATCCATCTACCAAGCAGCCCAAAATAGCGATTACCAACAAAACAATTTTCATCCAAAGAGGGATGGGTATATTTAACAGCAAAAAAACCGTAATAATACCGATAAAAATAAAACCAATAAACCCGAAATTATCAAAAAATGCTGGTTGTAAAAATTTCGGCATTTAGTATTCACTTAGAATTTTTAAAATATTTTCAGAAAGATTAGTAAATTTTTCTCGTGCTTTTTCTATATTATCTTTTGTCCCCTGCTGATGTTCGGCAATCATAGTTGGATCAAGGTCAAAAATAGCAACGCCTAATTCTTGGCATTTTGCCGGAATACGGCCATAATCCTGAACTATTTGCAACGGATTTTTCCAGCTTTGTTCAACTAGCCCATTACGACAATGCTTTTCAGAAAGATATTTTTGAACTCGTTGCGGAATTTTTTCCATCCACGCTCGATGATCCGCAATGGGCTGTTTCCCATAAACATTATAGGCATTGACAATATACCCAATAAAAATTGGGTCACCCGGAAGCACGAATTTTGTTTCTGTGTTGCCCGAAAGGGCTTTGGCTGTATTGCGCCACTGATTTTTCCACCGCTCATAAACCACGCCTAAGTTTTCAATACCTTGGACGCTAAAAGCATCAGGCACCATTGGCACAACAAAATAATCTGCTCCCAATAAAATCATTTCGTTTAATATACCCAAACTTGGCGAAGTATCTATGACAAAAATATCAATTTGCTCATTCAACCCCTTTTCGCGTAAAAAACGGTCTATGGCGCTAGTTTGAAAATATCCCAGTTGTTGACCAGCCGCCGCTAACCCATAAGCGGTCATTAAAATACTTTCATAAAGCGAAAGTTTAATATCTCCTTTTAATAGTAAAAGATTGGTAATTGATTTTGCTGGCAGGAATTTTACATCAAGATTTATGTCGCTTCCACCTTCAATCACTCCACGCAAAACATCATAAATTGTTTTTTCCGTATCAGAAAATAGAGTTTTATTATAAAATTCCTCGCCCATTGTCAGGCGAGTTAAATTACATTGTGGGTCAAGATCAATTAAGGCCGTTTTGTATCCTTTTTTAGCAAAAGAAACAGCGCAATTAAAAGCAAGTGTCGTTTTCCCAACGCCTCCTTTGTTATTAACAAAAATTAATTTTTTAGAGCGCGGAAATTTCATAGATACGATGTGTTCAATAAACTTTAGTAGCCCCAAGGGGACTCGAACCCCTGTTACCACATTGAAAGCGTGGTGTCCTGACCACTAGACGATGGGGCCATTAATGAAATATAAATTGATTCTAGGTTTTTGTCAAATGGATGTGGATAATAATTTTTATTATTAATTCAAAAGATGCTATAATATAAAATAACTTATTAATATAGCAACTTAAATTAACCAAGGAGGATGGTTTTTTGTCATGATCAAAATCACAAAAACAATTAAATACACCCTGATCGCCTTTATTATAACAGGTCTATTGGGTTTTGTATTTCAAATTAATCCAGCCCAAGCGGCCACGCCCAATTATCTTGACGGCACTCTGCTAAAGGGCATTGGAGATAATCGAGTCTGGGTGGTTATCAACCATCAAAAAGTAAAAGTACGATCAGAGGCCGTTTTTAACGCCTGTGGTTTTTCTAAAAATAAGATTGTTGAAACCAATTATACTTGGAATATTCCTTTGGCCACATTACTTAAAACTGCCGGCAACCCAGATATTTATGTTTTGGACTTAGTCAAAGCATTCAAACACAAATTAAGATCTCAAACCATCTTTGACTCTTATAATTTAGATCCTAATAAAATTGCCACTATCTGCCCCGCTATTATGGATTCTTACGCTTGGGCGCCTTTAATGAAAACTAAATATTCTAATGACGTCTATCGCACTAGTCCTGACTATATTAAACATCACTATGCTAATATGGCCTCTTTCAGTGCTGACGGCATGGCGACCAAAGATATTATTGAAGTCAGCCAAATAGAAATTGATAGTTATTACACTAGATCAGAAATTAATTACAGTACCGCCAACCCAACCCCGCCAACTAATTCTGTAGCATTAACAGCAACACCTGTTTTATACGACCCCGGCAGTTCTGTTGAAGCGAACGTCAGCTTCCCAATCAACTGGTCAAGCGTGGCTAACGCAACCAGCTACACCATAGAACGTAGTAACAATCCTAATTTCTCCATGGATTTCGTGTCATGGCAAACCACAACCACCACTTGGACTAACACACTCAATCCCAGTATAACCACAGCTTATTATTACCGTGTTAAAGCCACCAACAGCCAAGGATCCAGTAGCTACAGCAACATGACGGATATTTTAGCCATCGCCAGTCCTTCTGTCTGCGTTTTGCTCACCGCGCCAACCCTAAACACCCCACAAGGTTCAGTGGCCAGTGGCACAAACTTCTACTTGAGTTGGTCCAGTCAAACAACTGCTACCAACTATTATCTCCAACGCGACACTGCTGATAGTTTTAATAACCCCGTAGAAATTTACAGTGGCCCAAGCTATGCTGACATTCTCCAAAATATAGCCCCAAATATTAATACAACGTATTATTATCGCGTCCGCGCCGGTAATACTTGCGGCAATAGCCCCTGGAGCAACTACATTAGCGTTGCCGTAACAGTTGGCTCTAACGGAAATTGTATTTTGCCCATCGCGCCAACACTAAGCGTCTCAAAAGATCCGGTTGATGGCAATACTAATTTTACTGTTTCTTGGACAACTGGCAATAGTGATATTATCAAATACGCGTTGGAACGAGATACTAACAATACATTTAATAATGCTTCTAGCTTTAATATTACTAATAACACCCAATACACTCAAAATTTAGCGCCAAGTATTGATACACACTATTATTACCGAGTGCGCGGACAAAATAGCTGCGGTTATGGCGCATGGTCAACGACCCAAAGCGTCAAAGTATATAAAGTCGGGGTAGCACCAACTAGCGCGCCGGTTCTTACTGGGCCAAGCTCCGTAGCCACCAACCAATATTTTAACGTCAGCTGGACTAGCGTAAGCGGAGCAACTGGCTATACTATAGAAATTGATAAAAATAAAAGCGATTTTAATCCGCCTTATGGTGGCCATACTTTACTTAGTAGCATCTTAACCTTACAAGAATATTATTCTTTTGCTGATACATGGTACTACCGCGTCAGGGCTGATAATGATTTTGGCCGCGGGCCATGGAGCGCCACGCTTAGCGTGCGTCTCGCTACTGATGGTGGCAGTAGTTGCGATTTACCTACAGCCGTAACCATTAACACTTCTGCCAGCACCGTTAACGCCAACGATAGTTTTAATCTTTCTTGGACTGCCGGCAGCCCCAGTATCACTACGTATTTTATGGGATCCGACACAAGCAGCTCCTTCCCAAATAACTTTGCCATAAGCCAAGGACTAAATACACAAGCCACTATTACTAATAATTTGGGGCTGCTTAGCGATACCACTTACTATTATCGAATCAAAACCCAAAATAGTTGCGGTTATGGCCCTTGGTCTAATACCGTCAGTGTGATTCTAAAAGCAGAGAGCGCCAACGGAGCACCAACGATCGCGCCAATATTAAGCGGACCAAGCCCAGCCAAAATCAATGTCTCTTTTAACATTGATTGGACTAGCATCAGCAACGCAACCACTTACAGATTAGAAATGGATAAAACTTTTAGCGCTTTTAACCCAGCTTTCTTTTCCTACCAATTCCCTTCTTATATCCTTGGCGGTTATAACGACTACGCTACAACCACCGAAATCCGTTATTATAGAGTTAGGGCTGAAAATAGCTACGGCTCTGGGCCTTGGAGCAATATCCTGCAAATTGTCCTTACGCAAAACTAATCGCGCCTTAATATCAAATATAAAAAATCGCTTATTGCCACCGACAGTGAGCGGTTTTTATTAGGACAAGACAATCTGAAAAAATTAAGGTATAATATCAAATGGAAATGCCTTGGTTAATTTTAATAATCTTATTCGGTTTAACTACGGTTTTTTTGTTTTACAGTTTTTTTGAAAGCTATTGGCTGCGAGTTAAAAAAATTGACTTCGCGGATCAAGACATTCCTGCTAATTTTAATAATAAAAAAATTGTTTTTATCTCTGACATCCACCAAAACTATTTTTTCCCACGTAGCAAATTACGCCACGTGGTAGAACAAGCCAATAAAATAGAACCAGACGGCGGCCAGATTACTTTTTTTGGCCTTTGGGCGCCGACAACATCTTCTAATTACGGCCAAAAATATAGGACTGGCTTAGTAGACGCGCCCCAAACCAAAACCATTGTTAGCCATGGCGTTGGCACCGCGTTATTCCCCTTGCGTTTTTTCAGCCGGCCGGAAATTATTATGGTGAATTTAGTAAAACAATAGATACATCTTGGCAAAATAGTTAAATTAACATATAATATAAATAACAGTTGACTAGTTTTGGAGTTATGGGTTTCGGGTTTTATGCCTACTTCACGGGCAATCAACTCACAACTCGTAACTCGCAACCCATCAGCTAACTAATATGACAATTCAGTGGTACGGCCAATCATGTTTTAAAATTCAAAACACTAAGACCACTTTATTCACCGATCCTTTTTCTGAAGAAATTGGACTTAAGCCACCACGCGGCAAAGCAGATATTGTCACCATTTCTCACCAACACTACGATCACAATAATATCGCTTGTTTTGACAACAAACCATTTATCATCAAGGGGCCTGGCGAATATGAGGTTCAAAACGTTGAAATCAAAGGCATCCTGTCTTGGCACGATGATCAACAAGGCTCACTCCGTGGCACTAATACCATTTATACTATCTTGATGGACGATCTGAAAATTTGCCACTTAGGAGACTTGGGCCAAACTGAGCTTGAAGACGAACAGGTTGAAGCCATCGACGAGGTGGATATTTTAATGATACCTGTTGGCGGTATTTTTACCCTAAACGCCACCCAAGCCAATCAAATGATTAACCAAATTGAACCAAAAATCGTTATTCCAATGCATTACAAAATCCCCGGACTTAAAATTGACGTGGAAACTATTGAAAGATTTTTAAAAGAAATGGGAAGCGAAACAAAACCAGTCAAAGAATTCAAGGTCAGAAAAGAACAATTACCAACCGAAATGGAAGTTGTTTTATTAGAACCATAATGACATTCTCACAAAAGCTTAAAAATCTTCCGCTAAGAACGCGCCAAATCCTTATGGCTATTTGCGTCACCATCAGCTCCCTCGCTATTTTTTTATTTTGGGCTCATTCTTTAAAAAACACAACATTTCAAAATAGTCAAAATGAATCAATTACCCAGCAAGATGGCCAAAACGGCATCATGCCTTCTTTAAAACAAACCGTAGGATCAAGCTTGGCTGATATAATTTCTCTTTTTAAAACTGGCAAGCAAAAAGTTCAAGATAGTTTTAAATCAGAACAAAATATTGAAATCAATAATCAAAACAACAATCCAGAAAATTCCAACCAGTCCAACAACGGGCTACCAGGAATCACACCGCATCAGCTGCCATAACATAATTTTAAATTTCTAATTTTTAATTTCTATTAAATGTCTAATTTGCAATTTTCAAACCATTAAAAATTAAACATTGAAAATTAAATAGAAATTAAAAATTGAAAATTAGAAATTCTATTCAAGTGCCTGAACGCATTGAAAAAAAACCAATAATAGACGAAATGCAGGAATGCTATTTAGATTACGCCATGAGCGTGATCGTTTCGCGCGCCCTGCCCGATGTTAGAGATGGACTTAAACCGGTACAGCGCCGGATTCTTTATGCTATGCATACTATGGGACTCAAACCCAGCGGTGGATTTAGAAAATCCGCCACGGTTGTTGGCGAAGTCATTGGCAAATACCATCCCCACGGCGACATTCCTATCTATGATGCCATGGCTCATTTAGCGCAAAAATTTGCCATGCGCTATCCCCTGGTTAATGGACAAGGTAACTGGGGGTCGTTGGATGGCGATAAACCAGCCGCCATGCGCTATACCGAAGCAAAATTAGCCACAATCTCCGAAGCACTATTACAAGATATTGAAAAAAATACTGTTAATTTTGTGGAAAATTATGATCGCACCAAAAAAATGCCCGCGGTTTTACCAGCCAGCGTGCCTCAACTTTTGCTTAATGGTTCTTTAGGTATTGCCGTTGGTATGGCTACCAGCATTCCGCCCCATAATTTAGGCGAATTAATTGATGGTTGCTGTCTTTTAATTGACGATCCTCAAACTACTAACGAAGATTTGATGGAAATCGTTAAAGGTCCGGATTTCCCGGGCGGCGGGATTATTTACGATCGACCACAAATTATTCAGGCCTATGCTACGGGCCACGGTCCAATCGTCTGCCGAGCTAAAGCGGAAATCAACGAAGGCCGTAAAGGTAAATGGCAAATTATAATCAGCGAGATCCCTTTCCAGGTTAATAAAGCCACCTTACTGGAAAAACTTGCTTTATTAGTTAAACAAAAAAAAATAGAGGGCATTAAAAATATTCGCGACGAATCCGATAAAAAAGGACTACGCATCGTGATTGATCTTAAGCCCGACACCACGCCCCAACAAACCCTCAATCAATTATTTAAACTTACAGAGCTTCAAAAAACTTTCAATCTAAATCTACTTGCCTTAGAAGAAGGCATTCAGCCACAGGTGTTTTCACTTAAGGGTGTTCTGGAAGCTTTTTTAAAACATCGCCACCAAGTGGTTATCCGTCGCGCTCAATTTGCATTAGACGCTGCCAAAGCCAGAGCTCATATCTTAGAAGGACTTAGCAAGGCATTAGATCGCATTGATGAAGTTATTACGACTATTAGATCGTCACAAAATCGCGACAGTGCTCATAAAAATTTAGTCAAAAAATTCGCGTTTAGCGACGCGCAAGCAGAAGCTATTTTAGAAATGCGCTTGCAAACTTTAGCGGGGCTTGAACGCAAAAAAATCAAAGATGAGTTGGCTGAAAAATTAAAATTAATTGCCGAGCTTATTGAACTTCTTGCTAGTCCGCAAAAAATTGACGCCATGATTAAAAACGAACTTTCCTTGACCAAAGAAAAATTCGCGGATGCGCGGCGCACCAAAGTCATTAAAGGAAAAATTAACGCCCTAAGCGACGAAGATTTAATTCAAGAACAAAATATTATTATCACCCTGACTAAAGATGGCTACATAAAAAGAACTACACCAAAAACCTATCGCAGCCAAAAAAAAGGCGGCAAGGGCGTTAGCGGCATGGCCACTAAACCAGGAGACATAGTTAAGCATTGCGTTAATTGTTCTTCGCTTGCTCAATTACTCCTTTTCACTGATCAGGGCCACGTTTTTAAAATTCCAGCATACACTATACCCGAGGCCCAACGCGTAGCCAAGGGCAAAAGCATTCTTAATTTAGTCCAGCTAACCAGCCAAGAAAAAATTACAGCTATTTTACCTTTAGATAAAAATCAAACTAATGGTTTTTTGGTAATGGCCACAAAAAATGGTATAATTAAAAAAACAAGCATTGATGAATTTAATAATCTGCACCGCTCTGGCATGAAAGCAATTAACTTGTCATCAGGCGATCGTTTAGGCTGGGCGGAAATTTCCAGCGGCAAAGATGAAATTTTATTAATCACCTCGCGTGGCCAAGCCATTAGGTTTAAAGAAAATGACTTACGGCCATTGGGCAGGGCGACCGCAGGCGTACACGGCATTAGCTTGACCAAAGACGACAAAGTTATTGGTATGGGTATTATTGAAAAAAACCCGATCAAAGAAGTAGCGTCGAAAAACGGAAACAATCAAATTGCAACTACGCCAGAAAACAAAAGCAATAAAAATTATCTATTAGTAGTTACGGAAAAAGGCATTGGCAAAAGATCAGCTCTTGGCTATTACCGGTTGCAACATCGCGGAGGGCAAGGCATCAAAACCATTAGAATCGCGGCTAAAACAGGACCCATTATTTACGCTCAAATCGTGCCTGAACAAGAAAAGGATTTAATTGTCATTTCACAAAAAGGCCAGGTGATTCGTTTAGCGCTCGGCTCAGTGCCTAAACAAAACAGAATCACCCAAGGCGTTAGAATTATGAAATTAGCCGAAAACGATAAGGTAGCGTCAGTCACTTGCGTGTAAATTAGTTGCGAGTTACGAGTTATGGGTTTCGGGTTACAAATATAGTTTATTTAACCCGCAACTCACAACCCGCAACTCACAACCCAAAATAATGCCCGGTACTGGTGGTTTCTTACATCCCGAACAAGTGATTAAACAAATAGATTTTCAAGCTGGCCAAAAAGCGGCTGATTTCGGTTGTGGCGCTGGTTATTTTACAATTTTGATGGCGTCAGCCGTTGGCCCGAATGGTCAAGTTTACGCTTGCGATGTTCAAACTGGACCGATAGAGTCGGTTGCTGAAAAAGCTAAAGCAGCCAATATTTTTAATATCAAAACTATCCGTTGCAATTTAGAAATCCCTAACAGCTCAAAAATCGCTCCAGAATCGCTAGATTGGGTAATGCTTGCCAACATTCTTTTTCAATCGCAAAAAAAAGACGCGATTTTACAAGAAGCTAAACGCGTGCTCAAGCCCCGAGGCCAAATCATCTTGATTGAATGGGAGCCCAAGGTTTCGCTCGCGCCCAAAGAGGGTTGGCCTTTGTCACGCGATCAAGCAATAGATATCGCCAAAAAGTTAGACCTAACTTTAACTAAAAAAATTCAAGCCGGCGAATACCATTGGGGGATGATACTAAAAAAAATTAAATAACGACGTCATCCTGAACTTATTTCAGGATCCAGTGTGATAACGACGTGAATGCTGAAATAAATTCGGCATGACAACGTCGTGGATTCCGGCTCGGTGGCCGAAATGACACAGTAAATATGCCAAAGCCTAAAACAATTATCATCATCGCTGCCTCTGCTCTCGTCATTATCACCATCGTGATAATCATTTTTGGCCCCCGGCCTGCCAGGCCGACAGAAACCACCTTAACAATGTGGGGGTTTGAAGATCCAGCCACACTCTCTACCATTTTTACCCGTTTAAAAACAGACCAAAAAATTAATATTGCCTACACTCAAAAACAACGCCAGAATTTTGATCAAACAATGTTAGAGGCATTGGCTAATGGCACTTCGCCTGATATTTACCAACTCAATCATCAACAGCTAACTCAATATCAAAACAAATTAGTTGCCGCTCCTTCTTC
>MNWF01000022.1 GCA_001872305.1 Parcubacteria group bacterium CG1_02_40_25
TTGATTTTAAGCGATTTATTATTAAAGCGTCTGTCGCGATGAATACAAAAAATAGTGTTGGGATCGTTTAATCCATGGGTGTGCAACCGGATTTGTTGATCCTGACCATTAATACTAACTGTGCCCGACCAGTCAATTTGACCGCCTGATAGATTGGTAGCAATATCAATTGTTTGTTGAGACGTCGTTGCATTATCAAAATAAAGATAGATTTTTTCGCTGGCAGTGAGTATAGGCCTTGTGAGGATTACATGAATATGACGAGAATCAATTTGCCGGCTGGTGGTCGCGATGGGCCCGCTGATTAAATCAATTTGACCTGAAGGTTCGATATAAATTAACTGATTTTGGCTAGGATCATTAGTTTGGCTAAGACGAATATAGCCATCATTAGCCGTTGTGCCAGTGGTTTTTTCAAAAATGATTTCTGTTGTGCTGCTGGTTGGATTGAGATTGATTTGGTCAATCGCGACGCCATTAGTTAGGTTGATGCCTTGATTGCTGGTGTTGGCGGCGGTATAGGTAGTACCTTCAAATAAAACTATCTGGCCATTTTCTATATGAACGCTGTGGGGCTGATTGTTTTTAGAAGAAATAGCGTAATTTCTGGCTAAGCGCAGTAATTGAGTAGATGACTGGATGTTTTTATCCAGTCCTGTTTGGGCTTGAAAAGATCTAAAGCCCGATAAAATAAGAATAATTAAAATCGCGAAGATGAGAAAAACGATGAGGAATTCAATAAGGGTAAACCCCTCACCTTTTTTAATATCTTTCGATTCGCCAAAGATTCCGAGACTATTCTCAAGACGTTTCTTCATTTCTTGATTTCCTTTGCCGTGTCTCTTGAATTTTTGCTCTCTCAACCTAGCGTCTTTTTCGGGTAGGTAGGTCTCATAATATATTAATTTCCACGGAAGATGTCTTTTTGTTGAAAAAACTTTACCCTGATTATGCTCGCTAAATCTATATTTTAGATTGTTAGTTGATTCTGTATAGATTTCACTTGATTTCTTTATACTCTGTAATAAATAAAAGTAATACATATTAAAAAAGGTGAGGGGTAAACCCACGAGAATGCATAATTAACAATTTGATTATACGCTATTCATCATTGAATAAATAGGTTGGATGATTGATATCGCGAATATGGCCACGGCCCCGCCGATAACTAACATTAAAATTGGTTCAATAATTGATGATATGCTTTTGGTGGTGTTATTGATTTCATCTTCATAAAAATCAGCTAATCTATTGAGAATTTCTGTTAGCCGGCCGGTGTGTTCGCCAACCGCGGCCATTTGAATCAATAAAACAGGGAATACATTTTGTTGTTTTTTTAGGCTTTGACTTAGTTCCTCTCCTTTTTGGACGCTTTCTGCCGCGGTTGTAAGCGCGTATTTAAAATAAACATTAGATAGGGTATCGGCGCTGGTTTGAAGTGCCTTAACAATCGGGATGCCGCCGTCAACCATGGCGCTGAAAACCCGAGCAAAACGCGTGGCATTGATCTTGCGGCTTAAATCGCCAAAAACCGGCAGGCGTAATAAAATCCAATGAAAAATATTTTTTAAGGGCGTTAGCCGTGTGCTTAAACGCCAAAAAATAACTACTAAAATTACGGCAATTGGGATGACAATCCAGTTTTTGGCTAAAAAATTACTTAGGCCAATAATAGTCCGTGTTGTCCATGGCAGTTGAACATTAATATCTTTAAAAGTTTCCGCTAACTTGGGCATGACTAAAATCATCATGGCAATACCTACGCCAACCATCGCTACAACAACAACTGCCGGATAAATCATGGCACCTTTAGTTTTGCTTTGAAGATCGTGATCGCGCTTCATTTGCATGCTGACTAATCTTAAAACTTCAGCTAAATTACCGCTGGTTTCTCCAACCCGAACCATACCAACAAATAATTCACCGAAGACATTTTTATAGCGGCTTAAACTATCAGCGAAAGTAGACCCTTGGCGAACTTCTTGTTCCATTTGTTTGACTAATTTAATCAGGCGTTGGTTGCGAATCTGATTGGCCAACAACCTTAGTGCTTCGTTTAAAGATAAGCCAGCATCAATCATTAAGGCCAAGTTGCGGCTAAACATCATTTTGTCCACTAAAGGCACGGGCTTAAAATAATCAAGGAATTGTCCAATTGAAAATTTCTTGGTGTTGTTTTGCTCGCCTTGCTTGTAAGAAATTAAAATTAGGCCCGATTGACGGAGGTTTTTCCCTAAATCCTGGGGGCTGGTTGCTTCTTGCTGGCCGGACTTATTTTGGCCATCAATTGTTTTGGCCGTATAAAAGAATGTAGGCATCTATAAGGAATTTTCAATTTACAATTTCTAATTTTCAAACAATTTTTAATGAACTAATTTTCAATGAACAACTTTTTATTAAATCATTAGGACATTAGAAATTATAAAATTGGAAATTGTTTGAAAATTAAAAATTAAAAATTGTCGTTGGTTACTCTTGCGTCACTCTTAGGATTTCTTCCAATGACGTGACTCCTTGAATGGCTTTAATAAATCCTTCTTCTAGCATTGATAGCATGCCGTTTTGGCGCGCTTTTTGATTGATTTGATCGGAGCTAGCTTCTTTGATAATTAATTCGTGAATTTCCGGAGTGGTTTCCAAAACTTCAAAAATACCAATTCGGCCTTGATAGCCAGTTGAGCAATCAGTTGTTGAAACCGGCTTGTAAAAATCAATATTTGACCATGTGGCTTCATGGGGGACCACTTTTTCGTCTTTGAGCGCGGTAAGAAGCTTGTCTAGATCAATCTGTTTTTTGAGGCTTTCGATGGCACTTTTTGATAAATTGTAATTTTGTTTGGTGGTCGGGTTGAGTTGGCGGACTAATCTTTGGGCAATAACGCAGTTTAGGGTTGAAGCAATTAAAAATGGCTCTGCCCCCATGTCAATTAACCGGGGCATGGCGCTGGCAGCATCGTTAGTGTGCAGGGTGGATAGAACTAAATGGCCAGTGAGGGCGGCATTAACCGCGAGATTGGCGGTCTCTTTATCGCGGATTTCACCAACCATTAAAATGTCTGGGTCTTGTCTGACTAAAGATCGTAACCCGTTAGAAAACGACAAGCCAATATCTGCCTTAACTTGGGTTTGATTAATGCGAGGCATCCGATATTCAATTGGGTCTTCAACTGTTGAGATATTAACACTCGGCTTGTTGAGGATATTCATCATACTGTAAAGAGTGGTTGTTTTTCCGGAACCAGTTGGCCCAGTAATTAAAATCATCCCATGGGGTCGATCAATGTGTCTCCGGACGCTTTCTAAACCACGGCCGCGAAATCCTAACTCTTCTAAATTTAAGGCCTTATTGGTTTCGGGGAGCAAACGCATGACAATTTTTTCGCCATCATAAACTGGCAGAATAGAAACACGAAAAGCGACTCGATAATCATCGGTTTCTATTTTAAAGCGGCCATCTTGAGGCAGGCGATGCTCATCAAGTTTTAGGTTAGATAAAACTTTGATTCGAGCCACTAGGCCCGGCGCCACTTGTAGCGGTAAAATCATGGCGTCGTGTAAAATACCATCAATCCGATAGCGTACTACGACTTCTTTTTCGGTGGGCTCGATGTGAATGTCAGAGGCCTTGCCCAAGATGCCGTGTTTCAATAGAGTGTCAACGATTTTGATGATTGGCAATTCTTGAGCTGCTTTTAATAAGTCATCATGGTTAACCTCGTTGCCTTTTTCTTTTATTAATGATATTGGGCCGGGCTCTTTATCAATTAATTCGTTGAATTCCGCTTGCAAACTCTTTTGGTATTGTTGTAAAACATTTTTAATACCATTTTCCGAAGTCAAGCGCGGTAGGATTTTTAGATTAGATGTCTTTTTAATAAAATCAATGGTTTGTAAATCTTCGGGATCTATCATGGCAACCTCAAGATTGTTGCCTTGTTTTCTATAGGCAACGATGTTGTGCTTACGGGCAATGGCTTCGGGAATTATTTTTAATGTTTCTTCTGGGACTTTTTGTTTTTCTACATTAACAAAAGGGATGCCTAAGATATAGGCCTGCAGTTTTAAAATTTCCTGACGCGAAATAACATTTTTAGCTACTAAAGCATCGGAAACTTTGACGCCTTTTTCCGCGCTGTCTTTTTGGGCTTGTTCAATTTGCTTGTCCGTGGCTAATCCGCCATCCAGTAAAAAAGCAATTAATTGTTCTTGAGAAATGGGCACAATATTAAATTAAATACCGAAGGTGGTGAGCATAATAAGCGAACCATCAAAAATCAAAGACGATAAAAAATTATTTTATAAATTGTTTAATACGTTCAACAAGTTCTGATAAATCGTAATTGGCCTTAACTAAATATGTGGTCGCGCCCAGCCGCAAGGCCTTTTCGACGTCAATGGTACCTTCGAGGTTGGTAAGAACGACTACTGGAATATTTTTTGTTTCAGGGTCATTTTTTAGTCCGACGAGTACTTGAAAGCCATCCATTTTTGGCAGGATTAAATCAAGCAAAATAATATCCGGTAACTCTTTTCTAGCTAAATTAAGTCCTATCTCTCCATCTATCGCTTTGAGGATATTAAAGCCGGCTTTGATAAAATATTCTCCCATGGCTCTCTGCAAATCTGGTTCGTCTTCTATAAATAAGATTTTTTTAGATTTATTTTTAGACATAGTAAAAATACAAAACAACAATGAGTTTTTTAAGTGGCGCTAAAAAATTATTATTGTTTCGCGGTTGATATTTTGCAAATTATTTATAATTTAATGATGGGTAGAGTGAACCAAAAAGTGGTGCCTTGTCCCTCTTCAGAGGTGAACCCTATTTGTCCGCCGGATGCCCGGATAATGCCTTTGGCGATAAAAAGACCTAAGCCAGTGCCTTCGGTTTGGTATTTCATGGCATTTTGGCTGCGGAAAAACTTTTGAAAAATTTTTACATAATCTTCTTTGGGTATGCCCACGCCGCTGTCTTTAACTGATACTAAGACAAAGTTGTTTTTCTTTTCTGCCTTAACTAAAATATTGCCTTTGTTGAGCGTGTAGCGAATGGCATTATCAATTAAATTTTGTAAAACTTCGTGAATTTTATCGGGATCAGCGTAAGTCGAGGGTAGGTTCGTAGAAATGTTTGTTTCAAGGAAAATATTGTGAGCTTGGGCAGTGCCAGCAAAGTCATTAACGATGTCGGTAATTAACTTTTCTATAAAAAAGCCGCTGGGTTTTAATACTAGACTGCCACGCTCAATGCGGGAAACATTGAGTAGGTCGTTAACCAGGGTAACCATGCGTTTACTGTTGTCTTTGATGTATGCTAAGTGTTCTAATTGTTTGGGGGTGGCGCCAAGATTTTTGTCTTCTAATAAAAGTTCTATGGTCCAGCGTAGATGAGTTAGAGGCGTGCGTAATTGATGAGAAGCAATGCTAATAAAATCAGACATAGTGGCATTGAGCTTGGCTAAGCCATCGAAACCTCGAATAATAAGATGTCCGATAATGAATAAAACAGAAGTAACAATTGATTCAAGTAAAATGACAATTTCCGGGCCAGTATAAAGTCGGGCGATAAAATAGGTGGCAGCCATGACAACAATAATGATTAAGCCCATAATTAAAAATAAAAAAGTTGGACATTGCCAAAGAGTGATTCGATACTGTCGGCATTGACTGACGACGTTGAACTGATTGATGAAATTTTTTAAATTCGCCATAAATTCGCGACTATAATTGTTAAATTATACCATAAAAATATGATTGTGGAAAATTAAAAGTTGATAACGTGGTTAACAATTTGCCATGAATTATGCTGATGATCGAATAAGTATGGGTAATGATGGATCGGCCTTGACGAATGTCGTTTATAGTCGTAATCTAAAGATAAGTCAAAAACAAGTTTTTGTAAACTATCTAATAGTAAAAATATGGAAAATCTTGAACAAAATTTAAACATAGACACTAAAAAAAGTAAAAAGAAAAAGATTGTTTTGGTCGTTTTAATCTGTATCGTGGCCTTGGCAATTGTTTCGGCCAGTTGGGCTTTTTTGATTCAACCGGAATTCTTTCCTACAATTTACTGGAAAACCTACAAAAGCGAGAAAAATGGTTTTCAGGTAAAGTATCCGAGGGATTATCAATTCGGGACAGAGACGAGAACAAAAACCGACTGGCAATATGCGCCTTTTTTTAGCGAAACTGAAAAAGAAAGTTTCTCGCTAAAAAAAGAGGCGGAGCGTACGACCATTCGTTTTACTGTTTACGACAACCCCGAAAAGCTCAATCCTCGAGAATGGAATGACTGGGCTAATAAAAATAACGACCGCATAATAGGAGCAAAAGAGGAAGATGATTATCTTGACTTTTTTAAAGATGTAGCTGTTAATGATATGCCCGCAATCAGGATTGACGCCGATCTTCCAGGACAAATATCCTCTAGGGTGCACATGACTAAAGACGATAGATTATTTGATATCTTCTATATTGAAAACCTGAAAAACAACAAGAACAATAAAGACGTTTTTGACTTATTCCTCAAGAGTTTGCAAATTGATTAGTTTCGATCCGGTTCGATTAGTAATGGTTAGTTCGTTAACAATTGGATAAAGCTGAAAAATTGAATAATTGACAGCTTTTAACTGATAAACAAGGAGTGATTGGTAATGAAAGTTAAGAAAGTTCTTAGCACGGTGGTTTTTCTAAGCATGGTATTTCTCTTAATGAATGGTTTGGCTTTTAAGGCGTTGCCACAAAACATTGACCTGATTTCTTACAGCATCAATGATGCTTTTAGAATTTTATGGGAGAACAGGCAACAAGCCAAAGACAATTCAGTAACAGCGGATGTGGTTATTAGCAATCTCACAGGTACTTGGTTTCAAGTGGAACTTGAATTTAATCAGTCACAGCATAATGTTGTGGTGGGTGAAGACAAAATCCCCTACGTTTTCTTAATGGGGCCATATCAAAAAAAGACATTCAAAAACATAGAATTTTTTGATATGCAAGTGCTTCAATTTGACGCGAGACGCGATGTTGAAAGAGCACCCGCGGCTTTTGCGATGTTGTCTATTGATATGATTTGCCGAGGGATATTTTCTACAGATTTTTCTCCAGAACAATTTAGGGATTTGCTGTTTAATACGTCTATTGAGGGATTTGAGGTGGCTGGAGATGCTCTAAAAAACGACACAGCAGCTTCACTTATTGCTTGTATTGCCGCTATAGCCGCTGGCGAAACCGAGGAGGCGGTTCAATCTTTTGCTAAGTTTGTTTTTTCACTTAAGGAATCCAAAAAACAAATCTGGCAATTCATTAAGGCAATCTGGGGGGAGAAGGACTCAATTCTAAATACGGCTAATACAGCGCGGGTACTCGGAGATATAATTAACTTGATTGAGGTTCCTGAAAAATTAAACCTTATGACGATATTGGCTGACGTCACCTTTAGTGCTCCCACCGACGATCAATTTTGGCTCACGGCCAAAAGCAATATACCCAAACTGCCCCAAGTGAAAATAGCATCGCCTCTGCGTTTTACTCCGAATAAGTCCACTTATTATGTTGACGATGTGATTACAGCTGATTTTGGTCTTGACAACGATGGTTCAAAAGCCATAGCCCTAAGACAAGTTTTAGTTGGCGGACGTGGACCTGGCGGCGAACAAGATGTTCAGGATTTTTCGCCGAAAACAGACGTGTTTCTCGGTCTTGGTACTTGTTATCAATATCAAGGCACTCTAAAATTAACTAAGCCGGGTAAATATCTTTTCTTTTGCATTTATCAAACGCAAGACGGCCAATGGAATAGCGGTATTGATTTAGGCCTCGGGCTGAATGACTCCGACGGGGTTAAGAATATCACTGTTGTTTCTAACGCGGTTGTGCCTGACAACAGAATTTCTTGGGAATTTAACACCCCTAGAAATTTTGATGGCTGGAGCGTTGAAGGTGCTTCTGATAGGGCTGTTGATTTTGAAGGGCATTTGGTAATCAATCCAGATAGAGATCCTCGCGTTTCCAGCCCGTTTGTTTCAATAGATAGTCGGTTGTATAACGCCGTGATGTTCCGTATGGTAAGTTACGCTGACAATCAACAAGGGCAAATCTATTTTAACAGGGGTACTGGTGACTATAACGAGATTGACACAGCGTATTTTACCGTGTACACGACCCAAAGAAATAGAATGCCAGAATGGCGCGACTATTTGATTTACCTTGGAGATAAACCCGGTTGGACAGGCACGATTAAAGGCATCAGAATTGATCCGGCCAGCAACGGCAACTTTGATAATCCGTATGATGATATTGCTATTGACTGGATTAGATTGGTAAAATCTACTGATCTAGTTGAAGATTCTTTGGTTCAAACCACGGGCAATGACAGGGCCTATCTTTTCCAAAAAGGAAGATTATGGCCATTTAGCAACAGTCAGATGTTTGAGGCGCTGGGCTACAGGTGGTCTGATATTGCTTTTTATTCCACCGAAGTATTGAACAAATATGCTTTGGGCCCAACGATTATCGCGGAAGGTTCGCTTATCAAAAAAAATGGCGATGACAATGTTTACTTGATAGAAAATGGCAGAATGAGATGGATTGCTTCGCTGTCAATTTTTCAGCAAAAAGGATTTAAAGACGACGATATTTATGTTGTGCCTTATCAAGGATGTTTCATTATTTCCGGGTCTTAACTTGATAACTGTTATTGCTTACGATAATAGCCCAAACCATAACTCCAAAATCGGGGTGTTGGCTGTTAATTGCCCTACTCAAGCTGAAATTAACCAAGGGTTAAACATGACAGCGTCTTTTCAAAATTATCCGAATCCATTTAATCCCGAAACATGGATACCTTATCAGTTGTCAGAATCAAGCAATGTGGTTGTCAGTATTTATGATATGCGTGGTTGCCTGGTTAAAAAATTAGACATAGGTTATCAGGAGACAGGAAAATATGTGGACAAAAACAAAGCAGCTTATTGGGATGGCTGGAACGATGTTGGAGAGCTCGTTTCTAGCGGAGTTTATTTTTACAACATTCAAGCTGGTGCGTTCACAGCCATAAAAAAGATGGTTATTCAGAAGTAGTTTAAAAAAACAAACAAAACAAGGTCTTCAAAAAAGAGGGCCTTTTTTATTTTTCTAATTTTAAAACGTAGCACGCAAAATTGACTGTCGCGTTATTTTGTTATACTATTAAATTGATGAAGCGTGGCCCAGGTGCTTAGGGTGCCTGTTTTGAGAGCAGGAGACCTTTGCCCCTCACCTTCGTCGGGGATTAGCGTAGTGGCTTAACGCGCCTGCTTTGGGAGCAGGAGACCGTGAGTTCAAATCTCACATCCCCGACAAAGGTGAGGCGTTGGTAGGTCCGTTTGGCTATTCGACCGGATGCCCGATCGAATGATCGGGTAAATCCCACCGTTCCGATTTTGTCACGCCGAAGCCCACGGGGGCGAAGACGGATTCGTCTCGCCGAAGCCGGACTGATTTAAGTGCTAATCGCGAAAACATTGGATTTTCGCGATTTTTTGTGTTAAGATTAGAATCTATGACTAATCGAAAATTACGCATCGCCCAAATCGCGCCGTTGTGGATTCCGGTGCCGCCTAAAACCTATGGCGGGATTGAGTTGATGTTGTCTGTCTTAGTAGAAGAATTATGCGATCGCGGCTGGTCAATTTCTCTTTTCGCGTCAGAGGATTCCTTGACTAAAGCTAATTTGATTCCAGCTACCCCGCGGGCTTTGTGGTTAAGAAAGGACTTGCGCAGTCCGCACGCGGTAATTGTTCGTTTAATAAAAATGGTTTGCGACCGCCGTCATAATTTTGATGTAATTCATAATCACTTTGATTTTTTTATGTTTCCCCTTTTGATGAACCATGAATGCCCGCCAGTTCTAACTACTTTGCATCGGCCAATAGATGAAGAGTCAGCGCGAGTGGCGCGTTCATTTCCGAAAATGAATTTTTGCGCTATTTCTCAAGACCAACGCCAAAGCGCCGAAGAAAAGAAGTTGAAAGTGGTTGATGTTATTTATAATGGCATAGATCCTAAAATTTATCCTTTTAACAAAAATCCCGAAGATTATTTTATTTATTTAGGTAGATTAAATCAGGAAAAAGGCATTATTCAAGCGATCCAAGTCGCTATGGCCGCGGGCGTTAGATTGATAGTGGCTGGCAATGTGGCTGGCCCCGTGGAATGGAATTATTTTTTGCACGAGGTTCAACCGTTTTTAAACGAAGAAGGTATCCAATTTGTTGGTGAAGTTAGTTTCGCGGAAAAAATTCAATTTTTAAAAAAGGCCAAAGGGCTTTTGTTTCCGATTGATCGGCGCGAGCCGTTCGGCTTGGTAATGATAGAAGCCATGGCTTGCGGAACTCCTGTAATTGCTTTTAATCAGGGGTCAGTGCCCGAAGTGGTGGTTGACGGTAAAACTGGGTTTATTGTTAAAGATAAAGATGAAATGGTTGGGGCGATTAAAAAAATTGATAGTATTAAGCGATTAGATTGCCGCCGTCACGTGGAACAAAATTTTACTTTAAAACAAATGGTTGATAAATACGAAAAACTTTATCAACGATTGACAAATTAATTTAAAAAATCTTATGCCAAAAAAATTACGCATTGCCCAGATCGCGCCATTGTGGATTAGTATTCCGCCGCAAAAATATGGCGGTATTGAAAGAATTATTGCTTTGCTTTGTGATGGCCTAACAGATATGGGCCACGAAGTGACTTTGTTCGCTTCGCCCGGCTCAACCGCTAAAGCGGAAAAAATAATTTCCGTTTTTGATAAGCCATTGTTAGACGCTAAGATCCCTTGGTCAGATCCGGTTTGGAATTTAAGAAATTTATCGCGGGCCATTGAAATGGCCAATAATGGCGAATTTGACATTGTCCATTCGCATCTGGACCTTTGGACTTTGTTTTTTCATAATCTAACCAAAACTCCGGTGCTTCACACGATGCATAATCCCCTTTATCGCACTAATGCTGATGCTAATAAAGACGATCGCTTGCGGCTTTTTTCCGAAGAAGCGTTTAGAACGAACATTATTTTTATCAGTCAATCAGCCAAAGATCAGGCAATGCTTAATTTCCCCGAAGACAAAGCGAGAATTATTTATAATGGCACTGATTTAAGCCATTTCAAATTTAATCCTAAAAGTGGCGACCATTTTGTTTGGATTGCTAGGATGAATAAACACAAGGGCGTGGAAAACGCCATTGCGGCCGTAGAAAAGACAGGAGATAAATTATTATTGGCCGGCCGTATTGATCCCACGCAAAAAGAATATTATGAAACCTATATCAAGCCGCATCTTAATGATAAAATTCAATATGTTGGCGAATTAACCGAGGAACAGTTATCTGATTTTTATGGCCCAGCCAAGGCCTGCCTCTATCCGATTGAATGGGAAGAGCCATTTGGCTTGGTGGTAACCGAGTCAATGGCTTGCGGCACGCCAGTGATTGCCTATCGTCGCGGTTCAATGCCGGAATTGATTGAAAATGGCAAAAGCGGTTTTGTGATAGATAGTAATTTGGACTTATTAGTGGATGCGATGAAAAAAATTGATCAGATTGACCGAGCCCAAGTGCGCCGCCAAGTTGAAGAAAAATTTAGCAAAGAAAGAATGGTTAAGGATTACGAAAAGGCATATTACGAACTAATTGCTCGGTAATTATAAGCGTTTTGAGGGGTTGTCATCCTGAGGGCAAAGCCCGAAGGATCTCTGGTAGTATCAGCTCCTCCTGGTATTGCTCTGGGATTCTTCACGGAGTTTACACTGAACGAAGTGAATGTGTTCAGAACGACATTCTATATTTTAAATTTCTGATTTTTAATTATTATTTATGAAAAAACTACGCATTGCCACTATGGTAACTGGCCATTTTACGACGCCGCCGCCCGCGGGGATTGTTTACGCCCCAATGGATATCGCGGTTGATGTGAGCGAGGGGCTAGTTAAACGAGGTCATCAAGTTGATTTTTACGGACCAGAAGGCACCAAAGTTAATGTTACTAAAGTCATTAGCGCTGGCCTAAAACCGCTTAATCAAGCAGGCGGTTTGCCTGTTTTAAAGAATACTCAAGTTGGTGCCGCGGAAACCGACAAACTTTTTCATCTTTGGGATCAATATCTAATCGCTAAAATGTTTGAAGTGGCTAATCGCGGCGAATATGATTTACTGCATATTCATCCTTTTGATCGAGCAGTCCCGCTTGCTTTGGCTAACCCCCAAATTCCAGTTTTTTATACGCTGCACGATCCAATTTATCCTTGGCGTGTCGAAGTCGCCAAACTATTTGCCAGCCCCAATCAGCACTATGTTTCTATTAGCGACAACCAGCGAAAACCAGCGCCAGATCTTAATTACGCGGCTACGGTTTACAATGGGATTAAAACCGAACTATTCCCTTTTTCCGCGGATCATGATGATTATCTATTTTTTATCGGCCGTTTGCATCCAGAAAAAGGCGTGGCCGAGGCAGTGGAAGTGGCCAGACGCACTGGCGATAAATTGTTAATTGTCGGCCCGCCTGTCACTGGTGATTATTGGGACAAAAAAATCGCGCCATATTTAAATGACAAAATTAAATATGTGGGTTTTGTAGCGCGTGATCAAATTTTTAAATATTATCAACGGGCTAAAGCAACGCTCGTGCCGATTCAATGGGAAGAGCCGTTTGGCTTGGTCTTAACCGAATCCATGGCTTGCGGCACGCCAGCCATCGCCTTTGATCGTGGTTCGGTGCCTGAAGTCGTGGTTGACGGCAAAACCGGATTTATCATTAAAAATAATAGCATTGATGATATGGTAGCGGCCGTGGGGAAAATTTCGAGTATTAATCGTGCCGATTGCCGCACGCACGTTGAAAAAAACTTTAGCGTTGAAAAAATGGTAGAGGGGTATGAAAAAGCATTTTATAAAGTTGTAGGTTAATAATATGTGATGTAAAATCCGTTTATTCTTGTCATCCTCGGGTTTAACCCGAGGATCTTTTTGTCTCGCTAACAGCGGGGCTTTTTTGCTGTAATGCGAGTTGTGGATAACTGGATTTGATTTTCTATTTTTGTTCTATTATAATAAATGAGCACTTAACGAATTTATGGCAAGTAGGACTGTTGTCATTCCCGCGAATGCGGGAATCCACGTTCGTTCGGATGATTATCGTATAGATTCCCGCATTCGCGGGAATGACAATAAATGTACATGATGAATTTTTATGCTTACCAAAAAACAAAAAAAGGTTTTTAATTATATTCAAGCGTATGTCCAGAAAAATGGCTACAGCCCTTCGCACGAGGAAATGCGGAAGCATTTTAAACTTTCTTCGGTTTCAACAATTAACCACTATATGAAAATTTTACAGAAAAAGGGCTATATTAAGCACGAAAAAAACGTGGCCAGGGCCGTGAAAATCGGCAAACAAGCAAAGGTTGTAAATATCCCGTTTAAGGGCTACATTGCCGCGGGCCAACCCATGGAAGCAGTTGAGGAATACGAAACTATTACTGTGCCCAAAACAATGGTTGCCTCGTCGGGCCAACATTTCGCCTTTGGCGTTAAAGGCGACAGCATGATTGACGAGGGTATTTTTGACGGCGACACTGTGATTGTCCGCAAGCAAAATACCGTGGAAAACGGCGAAACCGCCGTGGCTTTAATTAACGGCAACGAAGTTACTTTAAAAAAGATTTTCCGCGAAAAAAATCGCATTCGCCTCCAGCCAGCTAACCCAAAACTAAAACCGCTTTATGTCAAAGCCGTAATTATTCAAGGTAAAGTCATTAGCGCGATAAGAAATGTAGTCTAAAAGATTTTAATTTTATTTATGAATTTATCTTTTGACACAAAATTAGCTGATGGGTATACAAGCCCATCACAGAAAATGAGAGTTTTGACGGAAGATTGGGTCGATAATCAGATTTATTGTCCGAATTGCGGATATATTGATTTAGAAAAATACCAGCGGAATAAACCTGTTGGAGATTTTTATTGTGATAAATGTCGAGAGGATTATGAATTAAAAAGCAAAAAAGATAAATTTGGGAGCAAAATTATTGATGGTGCGTATGGCACAATGGTTGAGCGATTAACGGGTAGTAGCAATCCGAATTTTTTTCTGCTTAATTATGATTCGTGTGATTTTTCTGTTTTGAATTTTTTTGTCATCCCAAAACATTTTTTCGTTCCAGAGATAATTGAAAAAAGAAAACCTCTCGCACCAACTGCGAGGCGACATGATTGGGTCGGCTGTAATATTTTGCTTCAAAGTATCCCACAAACAGGAAAAATATTTTTTGTCCAAGATGGTCGGGTTGAACCAAAAGAAAAAGTCTTGGCGGGCTGGAAAAAAACTCTTTTCTTGCGTGATGAAAAAGAAATAAGCGCAAAAGGTTGGTTATTGGATATCATGAATTGTATTGAAAAATTAGGGAGTAAAGAATTTACTCTTGATGAAATCTACACGCTTGAAAACTTATTAAGCAAAAAACATCCGGATAATAAACACATTAAAGATAAAATTCGTCAGCAATTACAAATTTTACGCGATAAGGGCTATCTTGAATTTATCGAAAGAGGTCGTTATCGGGTAACATAAAACATTATGACAAAGCCAATTCGTACACAGCATTTATTGGATTTGATTTTTAATAATCCAAAGAAGATGTTTGAGACAAGACTTTTAATAAGTATGTTTTTTGTAGGCACACACTTTATGTATTTTAATGGTAGAAATTTTTATGATGAGGGAATTGATGGCGAGAATAGACAATTAAGCCGAGCGGATTTTTTTAAATATTATCAAAATAATTATTGGTTAATTGATAATGTGGTGTAAAATTTAGTTAAAAAAATTTCGAAATAAAAAATTAACTGAATAAATAATGGCAAATATCAATGCGCCGAAAATTGAATACTTTGAGAGTATTGCAGCTGAAATCATAAGCAAGTTTAGGCGATTACAAAGTATTGTTAGGCATCCCACAGCATATGGCGATCACCATGAGGAAATTCTAAAAACTGTTTTGAGAAACTTTCTTACAAAACGTTTTTCAGTCAAAAAAGGTTTTATTTATGTTGGTCATGGCAAGGTCAGCAGGCAAATCGATTTAATGATCATTGATGAAAATTCTCCCGCAGCCTATATTTTTCAAGAAGGAGATTTCGCGGTTGTTCTACCGCAGGCTGTGGTGGCGGTAATGGAGATTAAAACAACACTCAACGTTCCAGATTTTGAAAAGGCGTTAGAAAATGTTTCTTCGGCAAAATCTCTCATGGAATTTCCGGCAAATCTTACTGGAATCGTATTTGCTTACGATGGTACAAATCCAACAAATGACGTGCTTGATGTCTGGTTCAAGAGACAAAAAGCTTCCGTGTTTAAGGGCAAAGAGGACGTAGCCCCCGATGCCATTATGTTTTTTGCTATGGGCAGGCTACTCGTGCGTGGCGATGAAAATAAGAATATAGGCGGGGGGAAGTACTATTATTCATTAATAGGCGGGAAAAATGAAATTAAGTCAGGTATGGATAGCAAGGCCTATCAAATGTCGGTTATTTTGGCAATGATAATCAATTCTTGTGAGCAGAAAGAATTTATAAAAACAGGACGGCTTGTAGAGAGGCAAGGATTTAAGCTCGTTCAAATAGAGCGAGGCGCATTGGAGGATGTCCGATTTGCGTTTAAGACGGGAATGGAAAGAATAGGGCGTTAAAAATCTTAAAATTTTTGAGGTTGAAATCAGGCAATAGTATGAAAAAAAACAACAAACAAATTACAATTTTTGAAGGCAGGAAAATTAGGCGGGTTTGGGATGAGAAAAAAGAGCTTTGGTATTTTTCGGTGGTTGATATCATCGCGGTACTTACTAACAGCGATAATCCGCAAGTTTATTGGCGCGTATTAAAGAAGCGGTTGATAGACGAGGGTTCTGGTGAAACCGTTACAAAATGTAACGGTTTGAAAATGGTTGCTCCTGACGGCAAAATGCGTTTAACTGATGTGGCTGATGTAGAAACACTACTACGGCTTATTCAGTCAGTGCCAAGTCCCAAAGCAGAGCCAATAAAACTTTGGTTGGCCAGAGTTGGTTATGAAAGAATCCAAGAAACAACTGATCCAGAAAAATCAATCAATCGAGGCAGAATGAATTGGCAAAGAATGGGTCACGGCCAACAATGGATTCAACAGCGAATGATGGGGCAGGAAATTAGGAATAAACTAACTGACTATTGGCGAGATAGCGAAGTAAAAGAAAAAGACGAATATGTTATTTTAACTAATATAATTCATCAGGAGTGGAGTGATTTGTCTGTAAAAAAACATAAGCAGTTAAAAAAGTTAAAAACAGAAAACTTACGCGATCATATGACTGACGCGGAGTTAATTTTTACGGCACTAGCAGAATTATCCACTCGTCAAATCGCGCAGGCAGATTATGTCCGAGGGTTTGAGCAAAATAAAGAGCCGGCTAAAAAAGGCGGGCGAATCGCTAAACACGCGCGCTTGGAATTAGAACAAAAAACCGGTAAAAAAGTTGTTAGTCGAGAAAATTTTAAATTGCCTGTTGGTAAAAGAATAAAAAGATTAACATAGCGTTTGGCGTAACATGCTGAAAATCTTGTATTTTTGCGATTTTTTGTGCTAAGATTAGAACATAATCTACGGAATTTATTGTTGCTAAGTTGATTGCGCGGGTCGTCGGCCTGCGACGGCCTCCTCCCGCGAGATTGCCACGTCGTCCCTCGTCATCCTCGGGACTCCTCGCAATGACAAAATGACAATTTGTGAATTTAACAAAAAAAAATATGATACAAGCAAAAAATTCTAATTCAATCGCGGGATTAATTGTTTTTCTTTTAGCCTATTTAATAGTTTTGGGCGTGATGGCGTCTAAAACGGGTATTTGGTTATTTCCCGCTGGCCTGGTGACGCTGGCTTTTTTGCTGGTTTTGGTTGGTTTGCGAGTGGTTAATCAATACGAAAAAGCGGTGATTTTAACTTTAGGAAAATATCGAGGCACGCGCGGACCAGGGCTGACTTGGATTTTTGTTGGTATTCACCAAATGATTAAAATCGATATGCGAATTACGACAATTGACATTCCGCGCCAAGAAACAATTACCAAGGACAATGTGACCATTGGTATTAACGCGGTTTTGTATTTTAAGGTTTTACGAGCTGAAGACGCGGTTTTGAAAGTAGAAAACTATTCTTACGCGGTGTCGCAATACGCTTTGGCGGCGCTTCGTGATATTGTCGGCGGCGTTGAATTGGACACGCTTTTGACGGAGCGCGACCGGATTGCTCAAGAGATTAAACAAGTGGTGGACCAGGAAACTGATCCTTGGGGCATTGATGTAACCGCGATTAAAATGCAGGATATTGAAATGCCAGCGACCATGAAACGTGCCATGGCCGCTCAAGCGGAAACCGAGCGAGAAAAGCGAGCGATTATTATTAAAGCCGAGGGCGAAGTCAAGGCCGCGGAAAATTTAAGCGCCGCCGCTCGAATTTTAGGTGGCGTACCTGGCGGATTATCTTTGCGAACTTTAGGCACGATTGATAAATTACAACCCGACCCTTCAAAAACCATAATTTTTGCTTTGCCAGTGGAGGTAATGGAAGGCATTCGGGCTTTAGTAGATAAAGCCAAAAAAGAATAAAATATTTGAGTAGTTTAATTCAGTAAGGAACAAAAATTTTGCTCCTTACTTTTTTATTGTTTTTTTGTGGTTTTTAGAATATAATCAAAATGATAATTCGTTCGTCATCCTGAACTTGTTTCAGGATCCAGTATTGACGACGTGGATGCTGAAATGAATTCAGCATGACGACGGTAGCTAAAATCATGAAAATTATTACCGACCAAAATAAAATACAAGAAATTTTGACTAAAGGCGTGGAAAGAGTTTATCCAGACAAAGAGTCGCTGGAAAAAGTTTTATTATCCGGCAAAAAAATTAAACTTTATTGCGGGTATGATCCCACCGCGCCGTCATTGCATTTGGGTAACGCCATCACTTTGCGAAAATTAGCGCAATTTCAATCCTTGGGGCACGGAGTTATTATGTTAATTGGTGATTTTACAGCCATGATTGGCGACCCGACTGATAAAACAGCGGCGCGGCAAAAATTAACTCGTGCCCAAGTCAATAATAATTTAAAAGATTATCAAGCGCAGGCAAGCAAAATTTTAAAGTTTGACGGACCAAATCCGGCCAAAATCATTTTTAATAACGAGTGGCATAATAAAATGACATTCGCGGATTTAATTGAGATCGCGTCTAACTTTACGGTTGGCCAAATGATTATTCGTGATATGTTCCAAAAAAGAATAGCGGATGATAAGCCGATTTATTTGCACGAATTTTTGTATCCTTTAGCACAGGCCTACGATAGCGTCGCGATGGATGTTGATTTAGAACTTGGCGGCAATGATCAAACATTTAACATGATGTGTGGC
>MNWF01000001.1 GCA_001872305.1 Parcubacteria group bacterium CG1_02_40_25
ACATAATGCTGTTTACGGCCTTGCTCTTTCCTTTTATCCCCTTTTCGCTGTGTTGTGTCTGGCAGATATTGTTTGAATTTTTGATGTTTATTGCGACACAATTCTCGACCGATGGTTGATTTATTTCGACCAAGCTGTTCAGCAATATTACTATTGGTTAGCCCCTTTTTCTTAAGTAAAAAGATTTGGTCGCGCTCTTTCTGATTAAGTTGTTTGTAATTTTTTTTATTCATACAACTTTGAGTATACCACTCAAAGTTGCACTTCTAAATTGATTTTACCTTGTTTAGAATTTGAGTTTTGAAATTTGAGCTTTCTTGTTTTTATGTTTCGCAAATCATATCAAAAATCTAGACCTATTTCTACTGTTTGCTATTTTTGTCAGCAAGGTATTAAAGAAATAGATTATCAAGACACAATTTTACTCAAAAAGTTTATTTCTGCTCAAGCAAAAATAATGAACCCTAAACGCACTGGCACTTGCAAAAAGCACCAACGAATTTTGGGCCAAGCGATTAAACGAGCGCGCTATTTGGCTTTATTGCCGTTTACAAACCGATAACCTCAAACAACAAAAGAATCGCCGGCAGAACCGGCGCTTTTTTGTTGTTTAAAATATATTAATATTCTAAATCAGATCTGAATGACGACTGCCGCATCGATGATGTTGAAATCTTTTGGATATAATCATTGGTGCGATGAGCGAATAAAGCTACCAAAAGAACCACGCTCAAGGCTAAAATTGCAATAACGATTAAACAAATTCTACTCGGCAAACGAATGTCAAAATAAATTTGCGGAGTAACATTTTGGCCAAAATCCATATAATTTAAGCAACATATAATTTAAGCAATTGGTTTTTTAATTGCTTGTAAAATTGCCTTTTTTATATCCTCAAAAATTTTCGGATTTTCTTTGAGAAATTTAATCGGTCCTTCTAACCCCTGACCAATCTGTTTGTCGTTATATGCATACCAACCGCCCTTTTTCTTAACCACGCCATAAGTCACTGCCAAATTCAAAACATCGGACTGGACAACAATCCCTTGATTCCACATAATATCAAATTCCGCGGAGCGAAATGGCGGCGCCACTTTATTTTTAACCACCTTAGCTTTAATCCGATTGCCAATAATTTCTTCGCCCTTTTTAATCTTGGCGGCACGACGCAATTCAATCCGCACTGAAGAATAGAATTTCAATGCTTTGCCACCCGGCGTATCTTCGGGATTGCCAAAAACCATACCGATTTTCATCCGAATTTGATTTATAAATATTAAAGTAGTACCTGACTTAGCGGAAATGGCCGTTAATTTACGTAGCGCTTGCGACATCAAACGTGCCTGTAAGGCAATGTGACTATCACCAATTTCGCCTTCAATTTCCGCTCTTGGAGTTAACGCCGCCACTGAATCAACAACAATTACCTCTACGGCTCCAGAGCGAACCAAACTTTCTACAATTTGCAAGGCTTCTTCTCCGGTGTCTGGCTGGGAAATTAATAAATCATTGATTTTAACGCCAATCCGCTGGGCATATTCCGGATCTAAAGCGTGCTCCGCATCCACAAACGCAGCCACACCGCCTCGCTTTTGCACACTGGCAACAATATGTTCAGCTAAAGTAGTTTTACCACTGGACTCACCACCAAAGATTTCCACAATCCGCCCCTTGGGAATTCCGCCAATACCCAAAGCCAAGTCCAAAGAGAAAGAACCAGTGGGGATTGCTTCTATATCAACCCGTCGCGCTTCACCTAACATCATAATCGCCCCATCACCAAAACGCTGTTTAATTTCAGCGACGGTATCAGCTAAAAGTTCCTTTTTGTCTAACGCTTTTTGATTTTTGGTATTTACAGACATAAATCAATTAATTTCTAATGCCCAATTTCTAAATAACGACCAACAAATTGAGAACGATAACTCTTTGTTCGTTTTTTAGAATAATTAGAATAATTAGGTCAATTAGAATAATTTTATTTCTACCCCCATTATTAATTAATAAAATTATTAACGAAACATAATATTTCTCACCATTTCTGTTTTTTTCCCAAATGGATTTTCAACTACTAACTTGATACTATTCAATCCTTGGCTCAAAGATAGAACAGATTCAAAATGTCCATCTTTATCTGTTTTTAATGGTTGATTATTTAACCACAATTGTCCGTTAGCGCTAGCCGTCCCTTTAATAATTAAATTCTTGTCCCAAGTAATAATATCTGCCGACGGGCTTTCCAAAACAATTACTGGGGATTTAAGTAAAAAATTGACTTGATAACCAAAATATCCGAACAAGCCAGCAAGCAAGACCCCGCCCAAAATAATTATTAAAATCCTTGGCGTTAAGAATGGCTTGACGGATCGCAACACCCCCATTGTCCTGACAATGTCCGGTGATTTTTTATTAAGCTTTTCAAAAACAAATCGCTCTTTGTCATACTGCTGATACAGCTCCGTGGATGACACCTGACAAAATCGGGCATAGCGTTTTAAGAACCCCTTGATATAAACTGCCGCTGGTAATTTTTCATAAACGCCATTTTCCAAATTTCTTAGATCGCTAACATGAATTTTTAATTCTTGGCTAAATTCTTTAACACCTAAACCGTGAGCCTGTCTTAAGGCCTTTAGTTTATCGGCTAAAGTTAGATCATTTTTTAGTGTGGTAGCTTGGAAAGACACAGTGCATTAATTTTTAATTTCTAATTTTTAAACAATTTCCAATGAACCAATTTCTCAATTTCTAAACACGAAGTATGCCTTAAAAATTAGAAAATTATGACGTTAAAGGTTGTTTAAAAATTAGAAATTAAAAATTGAAAATTTATTCTTCTAGTCCTGCCGTCGTATCTAATAGAACTTCTCTTGGCCGACTACCTTCTTGCTGGCCGACAACGCCTTCTTTTTCTAATAAATCAAGAAGCCGAGCAGCTCGAGCGTAGCCAATACGCAACCGTCGCTGGAGCAAAGAAGCCGATGCTTTACGCGCCTCAATCACCATCCTCCGTGCTTCTGGCAATAAGGTATCGTCTTCGTCAATTTCTACCGCGCTATTTTGGCTAACACCTTTGGGACCAACTTTTAGTGAAATATCATAATAACTCGGTTGTGAATTTTTTCTTAAATAATCAGCTACCCCCTTGACTTCTTTTTCGCTCACAAAAACGCCTTGAACGCGGCGCGATCGGCCAGCTTCCGCGGATACAAAAATCATATCGCCATTGCCTAATAACTTTTCCGCCCCTGCTTGATCTAAAATTGTTCGCGAGTCAATTTGACTTGCCACTTGCAAGGCAATCCTTGAGGTAATATTGGCCTTGATTAAACCGGTGATAACTTCAACTGATGGTCGTTGAGTAGAGACCACCAAATGAATACCGACAGCGCGCGCCATTTGGGCCAACCGCACAATTAAGGACTCTACGTCCCGGCCATAAGACGCCATCAAATCTGCTAATTCATCAATCACAATCACAATATATGGCAATGGTTTTAACCCGGAACGCGCCAGTTCGGCTTTTCTCGCGTTAAAAGAATCAATATCTTTAGAGCCAACTTCGGCTAACGTGCTAAACCGCCGTTCCATTTCTGCGACCGCCCAACGCAAAGTAGCAACTGTTTTCTCTGTTTCAACCACCACCGGACAAAGCAAATGTGGAATATCGGCATACAAACTAAATTCTACTCGCTTAGGATCAACTAAAATCAGTTTTAGGGTTTCTGGCGTATTTTTATAAAGCAAACTCAAGATTAGGCTATTTAGACAAACAGTTTTGCCAGTGCCAGTGGCGCCCGCGATTAACATATGCGGCATTTTAGCGATATTAGCATAAACTGGCTCGCCAGCCACATCGCGACCAATGGCAAAAGTCAAAAACGATTTTGCTTTAACAAAATTTTCATGCTCAATTAAATTACGCAACCTAACTGTAAAAGTCCCCTGATTAGGGACTTCAATCCCGACTAAAGACCGGCCAGGGATAGGCGCTTCAATTCTAATTGGATGCGCGGCCAGAGCCAACGACAAATCGCTTTGCAATGCGGTAATTTTAGACAAACGCACTCCGATTGATGGCTTGAGAGTATAGCGAGCAACCGTTGGCCCGATATTCACTTCACTCATTTCAACTTCAATACTAAAATTTTTTAAAGTCCGTTGGATAATATTCATACGTGATTGGATATCGCCACTATTGGCTTGGCCAGTTTCGGCCACCAATAAATCTAACGGCGGTAGTAGCGGCGGGGGCGGAATTGCGACGCCAGCGGCAGTAACTAATGGCGCTACGCCTACTGGTTGGCTAATTGTTTTTACTTGAAAATTTGGCTTAGTAAACATTCTTTGAGTAAGGTGACGCAAACGCGAAACCAAATTTCCAGAACCAGTTCGCCCGCTGGAAATTGCAGTAACGGCTGCGGGTTTTACAGCAAATGGTAAATTGGCTTGCTGTGAATTTGCATTAAATTTTTGTTCAGTATTTCCTTGTTCGACAGTCCCCAAAGCCACTGGCTTTTTAACAAAAAACCTCTTTAAAGAAACATTAAAGGTGACTAACCAACCAATAATGATTAGAGCGGCTAAAATAATAATACTGGCTAAAGATCCAAAAAATTTCAAAAGCGGCCAACTAGAAATTTGGCCCAATAAACCGCCAACTGGACGCGAAACTCCATCTGTTTGCCCATTACGGTTAAAAACTATATGCAACAAAGACAAAGTACTACCAATCAATAAACCAGCGCCAATAAAAACCGATAAAAATAGATCTTTATGCAACGCTCTGACTAAAGCGATACTGGCTAATAATAGAACTACTGGGATTAAAATAAATCCCCAGCCAAATAAAAAATTGCCGCCTTGATATAACAAATGGCCAAAAGGCCCTGCTTTGTCAAAACGGCTCAAAATTGCCAAAATTGCCAAAGTAAAAAAACAAATTGCCAAAATACCCTTTTTAGTACTTGACTTTAAGCGTTTTTCTTTTTTCTTTACTTCTCCGTTATTATAAAGACTTTTATATTTTCGTCTCTTGGCCATAGCCCTATTTTATCATTTCCAAGCACTAAAAGTCAAATGGCCAAAAATAAAAAGGATTTATTTCTTTTTGTGGCTAACTTAGTAAGTTACCAAGATTAAAAGAAATAAATCCTATTATTGACCGTTATCTTACCATCACTTTTTTAACCAGCCGTACCAATTACACGACAACCAAATCCAATAACATGCTACTACCGCACAAATAGAGATTAGAGCAACTGGCCACCAACAACCAAACCAGCAACAACCAAACTCAAACTGATGATTTGCATACCACGTAATGTTAAACTGGCGCATAGCAACAAAATACAAGATTACGTTGATCAATGCCAGTACCAACCATTTCTTGCCTTGCATCTTACACTTACACATATTCTCACCCCCTCATTTTTTATTGCCTAAACCCCGTTCCCGCTGGAATTAACTTACCAATAATAACATTTTCTTTTAACCCTCGCAGATAATCTTGTTTGCCCCGCACTGACGCTTCAATTAAAACACGGGATGTTTCTTGAAATGATGCCGCTGATAAAAAGCTATCGGTTGACAAGGCCACGCGTGAAACGCCCAAGAAAAGCTCCACCGCGGTCGCTGGTTTTTTATTTTCTTTTTCTATTTTATTATTGGCTTCCAGCCAAGTATCTTTTTCCACCACCTCGCCGGGCAAAAATTCCGTATCGCCAGCATCCGTGATCCGAACACGCGAAAACATTTTACGCACAATTAATTCAATATGTTTTTCATCAATATTTTCGCCTTGGTTTATATAAATAGAAATTACTTGATTTATAATATATCTTTGAACAGCTTCTTTGCCAGCGGTCTTGATAAATTCTTTAAGATCAATATGGCCTTCGCTTAACTGATCGCCTTTTTGAACTAAATCACCTTTAGCCACTCGCACGCCCAAATTCGCGGGGATTACGTAGTCCTTAGTAGTTTTACGTTTGCCTTGAGGCAAAATCTTAATAATCCGCTCGCCGCCAGCGGTTTCGCGAATACCGGCAATCTGACCATCAATATCAACAATAATCGCGCGGCCTTTGGGCGGACGCATTTCAAAAATTTCTTCAACGCGCGGCAAACCTTGCGTAATATCGCCACCAGCCGCCACACCGCCAGTATGAAAGGTTTTCATAGTCAACTGGGTGCCTGGCTCGCCAATAGCTTGAGCCGTCACAATACCCACGGCCTCACCCAAACTTACTATTTGATTTTTACCCAGATCATAACCATAACATGTCTGACAAACTCCATAGCGAGTTTCGCAAGCGACGATTGAACGTACTTCAATCTTATCCAAAGTCAATTGGTCAATTAATTTAGCTTTAGCTTGATCGATTAATTCGCCCTTTCCCACAATGATTTTATTACCATCTTTCACTTCTTGTAATGATACCCGCCCGATAATTCGCTGGCCCAATGAACGATTAAATTCTTTACCATCTTCACGATAAATAACAATGCCATTTTTGGTACCGCAATCATGCTCTTTAACCACAATATCTTGAGCCACGTCCACCAATCGTCTGGTTAAATACCCAGCCACCGCAGTACGTAAAGCCGTATCTGCCAAACCCTTACGAGCGCCGTGAGTAGAAATAAAATACTCCAACCCATTAAGGCCTTCCTTGAAACAACCACGTACTGGCAATTCAATAATTTCGCCAGCCGGGTTAGTCATCAAACCGCGCATGCCAATCATCTGATAAACAACGCCCCAAGAACCGCGAGCGCCAGAATAAACGATCGTATACACCGAACCATTTTTGTCCAATTCTTTTAAAGCGACATCGCCAATTTGTTGAGTGGTCCTCGCCCAAACCTCAATAACGCTGCTCTTGCGCTCCGCAGAAGTTAGAAGCCCAGCCTCAAAATGCTGTCTGATTTTCGCGGTTTGACTTTGCGCTTGTTTTAACATTTCTACTTTTTCTGGCGGTACCTTTAAGTCATCCATACCCCAACTAATACCCGAACGAGTAGCGAACTCAAAGCCCAAGTCCTTAATTTTATCCAAAAATTCCGTGGCTTCTTTTCCTTGATAATTCGCGATTAAATCAGCCACAATTTTATAAAGCTCTTTTTTAGGCAAAGCAATATTAACAAAATTAAAATCTTCGGGCAAAACCTGATTAAAAATAATCCGGCCAATTGATGTTTCTGTTAAAAAATTAACTGACGATTCTGCACTATCTTTATTTCTCTCAGTTTTAGTTTTATCTAGAGATTTTTTAACAACCTCGACTTCCGCTTTTTTAGTTTTTAGATTGGCAGTCAACACTTTAATTTTAGCCCGCAAATGCACTTGGCCTAATTGATAAGCCAGTACTGCCTCGTCGTCCGTGGCAAAAACCCTCCCCTCCCCCTTGAGGTCGTCTTGGATAGAAGTCATCCAATAGATCCCCAAGACCATATCTTGCGTGGGCACCGCGATTGGATCTCCAGTCGCTGGCTTGAGTAAGTTCAAAGACGACAACATAATTTCTCGCGCCTCACGCTGAGCCTGTTCGCCTAATGGTAAATGTACTGCCATTTGGTCGCCATCAAAGTCGGCATTAAAAGCACGGCACACCAATGGATGAATCTGTAAAGCACTGCCCTCAATTAAAACTGGTTGAAAGGCCTGAATGCCTAAACGATGTAAAGTTGGCGCTCGGTTAAGCAAAACACAACGACCTTGAATAACTTTTTCTAAAATTTCCCAAACCTCATCCCCGGCTTCTTCTATTAATCGTCCGGCACTGCGCACATTGTGAGCTAATTCCCTTTCAATTAACTGTTGGATAATAAACGGTCGGAAAATTTCTAAGGCCATTCTTTTAGGCATCCCACATTGATAAAGTTTTAGACGTGGGTTGACAACAATAACAGCGCGCCCAGAATAGTCAACGCGCTTACCCAATAAATTTTGCCGGAAACGGCCTTGTTTCCCTTTAAGCATATCTGCCAAAGATTTCAATTGTCTTTTAGGCCCAGTGGAAGCCAGGGCACCAACTCCATGCCTAGCTGAATTGTCAATCAAGGCGTCAACCGCTTCTTGCAACATTCTTTTTTCGTTACGACAAATCACTTCTGGCGCATTTAATTCAATTAATCGTTTTAAACGATTATTACGATTAATCACCCGACGATACAAATCATTCAAATCTGATGAGGCATAACGACCGCCATCTAATTGAACCATAGGACGTAAGTCCGGCGGCAAAACCGGTAAATAATTCAAAACCATCCATTCTGGCCGCAAACCATTACGCACTAAACCCTCAAGCAAGCGCACCCGACGCAAAAGATTCTTAAGAGCCCCCACGCTAGACTTTTGGATTTGTTTGCGCATATCAGCCAATATCGCGTTCAAATCTAATTTAGCTAAAAGCTTAGCGATGGACTCGGCGCCAATCCCAGCTTCAAAAACTTCGCCGTATCGTCTAGCTAAATTATTATATTGTAATTCCGATAAAATTTGCTGGGGACGCAATTCTTTTAATTCTTTTTCCGCGGACGCGAAACGCTCTTTGATTTTCTCTCGTTCTCGAATTTTTTGATTTTTATTGCTATCCTGATCAGTCAAACTGGCAATTTTTTGTTTGTATTCTGATTTTAAAGATGCTAAAACTTTCTCTCGGGCTTGTTCATTTACTTCTAAAATAATATAGGCGCCAAAATAAATAACTCTTTCTAGTTTTTGAACTGATATATCCAAAATTAAACCGATCCGCGAAGGGATATTGCGCAAAAACCAGATATGCGCCACGGGCGTGGCTAATTTGATATGCCCCATTCTTTCGCGCCTGACAGAAGCTCGCGTTAATTCAACTCCGCATTTATCGCAAATAATTCCTTTATATCTGATACCACGATACTTTCCGCAATAACATTCCCAGTCCTTTGAAGGACCAAAAATCTTTTCACAAAACAAACCGTCTTTTTCTGGCCTTTGAGTTCGATAGTTAATAGTTTCCGCTTTTAAAACTTCACCTCGAGACCAATTTAAAATATCCTCGGGAGACGCGAGTTTTAAGCGAATTGATTTAAAGTCCGAAGTTTTAGAAATAGACATACATTATCAATTTCAAATTTTCAATTTCCAATTTCCAATTGACGACATCGTTTAAAAATTAATCATTGAAAATTTAATAGAAATTAAAAATTGTAAATTGAAAATTAAGTGACAACGTCATCCGTCTTAACAATATCGCCATCCATTAATTCCGCGTTTAAAGCTAGTGCTTTTAACTCACTCAACAAAACATTAAATGACGTTGGGATGTTCGGCGCTTCAATTTTTTTGCTACGGACAATTGATTCATAGGTTCTGGCACGACCAATCACATCGTCAGATTTGATTGTTAACATTTCTTGTAAAATATGCGCGGCGCCATAACCTTCCAACGCCCAAACTTCCATTTCACCAAAACGCTGGCCGCCAAACTGCGCCTTACTGCCTAATGGCTGTTGGGTGATTAAAGAATACGGCCCGATAGAGCGCATGTGAATTTTATCTTCGGCCAAGTGATTCAGCTTCATCATATAAATATAACCAACCGTTGCTTTACGATCAAACGGTTCGCCAGTCCGACCATCACGCAATTGAACCTTACCATCTTCGGGCAAACCAACTTTTTTAAATTCTTCTTTAATATCCGCCTCGGTAGCACCCGCCAATACTGGAGTTCTAGCCTTATATCCAATAGTATGCGCCGCCCAACCCAAATGAGTTTCTAAAATCTGACCGATATTCATACGCGAAACCACGCCCAATGTATTTAAAATTACATCCACTGGCCGACCATCAGATAAATAAGGCATATCTGCTTCTGGTAGAATTTTAGCAATAACGCCTTTATTACCGTGACGCCCGGCTAATTTATCGCCTTCAGTCACTCGCCGTAATTGAGCCACTTCAATTTGGATGCGCTTAATAACACCCGGTGGCACGTTTTCACCTTGCTCGCGTGAAAAAATACGAATACTCACAATCCGGCCTCGTTTACCGTGTGGCATTACCAAGGAAGTATCCTTAACATCGCGCGCTTTTTCACCAAAAATAGCTCGCAACAATCTTTCTTCAGCCGTTAAATCTGCCTCACCTTTTGGGGAAATTTTACCTACCAAAATATCGCCCTCTCTAACTTCAGCACCAATCCTCACGATCCCTTCTTCATCAAGGTTTTTTAATTTTTCTTCACCGACATTAGGAATATCTGGCGTAGTCACTTCTGGTCCTAATTTTGTTTCCCGCACATCACAAGTAAAATCTTCAATATGGATTGAAGTGAAACGATCATCCTTAACCAAACGTTGCGAAAGAATAATAGCGTCTTCAAAATTATTACCACCCCAAGACATAAACGCCACTAACAAATTCTGGCCTAGTGCTAATTCACCATCTTCAGTGGATGAACCATTAGCCAAAACATCGCCTTTTTTAACTTTCTGGCCCAAAAACGCGGCTGGTCTTTGGCTGAAAGAAGTAAATTGGTTAGTACGAGAAAAATCAATTAACTCGTAATTATACTCTCCTGATTTGCTTTTAATTTTAACGTGCCTCGCGTCAACTTCGCTGACCACGCCATCTTGAAGCGATAAAAGCACCTCGCCTGAATCAATAGCCACACGACTTTCCAACCCCGTACCAACTAATGGCGCTTCTGGTTTAATACAAACGACTGCTTGGCGTTGCATATTAGCACCCATCAAGGCACGGTTAGCGTCATCGTGCTCCAAAAATGGAATTAAAGCAGTTGCCGCGCTAATAAACTGCTGTGGTGAAATATCCATATAATCAATTTTGTTACGCGATATAAAACTCGGCTCGCCTTTAACCCGGCCAGCCACTATTTTATTAACAAAACAATTCTTAGCGTCAAGCTCCACGCCCGCGTGGGCAATGCTATGGCGCGCTTCTTCATAGGCATCTAAATAAGAAATCTCGTTGGTCGCCCGGCCATCAATTACTTTGCGGTAAGGCGTTTCTAAAAAACCAAATTGATTTAAACGCACGTATAAAGCCAAATGCCCCACCAAACCAATGTTAGGACCTTCCGAAGTTTGGATCGGACAAATACGGCCATAATAAGTTGAGTGCACGTCACGAACGTCAAATCCAGCGCGCTCGCGATTTAAACCACCGGGTCCTAACGCTGACACGCGGCGTTTGTGCTCAAGCTCTGCTAATAAATTGACCTGATCCATAAACTGGGATAGAGCGGAAGACATAAAAAATTCACGCACTGTGCTGATAATCGGTCTGGCATTAACTAAAGCCGCCGGAATCATTGTATCCGTATCCAAAGTGCTCATCTTATCTTTGATAATCCTTTCTAACCGCGCTAGCCCTACGCGTAAACGATTTTGCAACAACTCGCCAACTGTTCGCACTCGGCGATTCCCCAAATGATCAACATCGTCTTTTTTAGCCTCAGGATCATTATTTAAACGAATAATTTCTTTAATGACTTCTATCAAGTCTTCTGGCCGCAAAGTACGGTGCTCTTTATCCGAGGGAACTTTTAATGCTAAACGCTGATTAAATTTCCAGCGGCCAACTTGCGCTAAATCATAACGCTCAAAATTAAAAAACATGTTATCAATCAGTTGTTTGGCTGTATCCACAGTTGCTAATTCACCCGGCCTAATATGCCGATAAACCTCTAAAATACCATCGCTTTGACTTTTGGCATTATCTTTTTCTATGGTTTTTTCAATATATTTTACTTCGCCTTTATCAACTGATTTAAAAGTGGCTAAAATTTTATTATCCTGCCCAATACCAAAAGCCCGCAAAAGCGAGGTCACCGGGACCTTGCGTTTGCGGTCAATCCGAACAGTAATCACGCCATTGGCGTCAGTTTCTATTTCCAGCCAGGCACCGCGGTTAGGAATAACCTTAGCACCAAAAAGCTTTTTGCCCCGATGAAAATTCATCGTGAAAATCACCCCAGGAGAACGCATAAGTTGAGAAATTACAACTCGCTCCACGCCATTAACAATAAAAGTGCCTCGGGGAGTCATCATCGGAAAGTCACCCAAGAAAATTTCCTGCTCTTTAATTTCGTTAGTTTTTTTATTAACTAACTTAATCCGACACTTCATCGGAGCCTCGTAAGTTAAATTATGCTCTTTGGTTTCACGTTCGGTGCGTGGCGCCTCTTCAAAATAGTAATCGCCAAAATAAAGATCCAACTCTTTGCCAGTCCAGTCCTTGATTGGCGAAACCTCATCAAATAATTCGCGAAGTCCTGTTTTTAAAAACCAATCATAGGACTCGGTCTGGGCCTTTAAGAGGTTTGGCAAAGCCATGGCTGACGGCCGACGAATGAAATATTTGTAGGGAAGTGACATATCAGTTTTTAGTTAGATCTCAACCGGCTGTCATTCCCGCGAGTGCGGGAATCCATACGGCAATCATACAGCCAAACGCGGATCCCCGCACCCTGCGGGGCACCTTCGGCCTGCGCGGGGATGACATTACGGCGAATTGAAAAACGATAAAACAATAAAAAACAAAAGCACAAAAAGGCCTACACTTTAAAATGTTAGACCTTAAATTTAATTATTAAAATAATCACCAGCTAGTAGCCAAGATTGTGCTCAAGAAATAGGCCAAAAAGTCCTGCCTATTCCCTAGTAGTTAACTGTCTTTGATTATACTCATTTTTTAAAAGTTGTCAAATGAATCTGGCATAACTGCTCACTGACCATAATATACTACTGTCATTGCGAGAAGTGCATCACAATCTTAAATAAATGCACGACGTGGCAATCTCAAAGTATGAGTCTCCTCAGAATTCGGGATTGCCACGCCTCAGCCCTTGAGGCTTCGGCTCGCAATGACAATGGTCAGTAAGTAGTTACAATCTGGCGAACTGCTGGATAAGCTTAAAACCATTGCCCAGCGACAAAGTGAGCGTATCTAAATTCTTTTATAATTTTTGAACTATTGTCATTTCTCATAGTATACTAAAATAGTATACTATGAGAAACAAGTTGCCAAGCACAAATGTATGGATAAAGAACCCCGCTTATTTTTGATACATCATTCTGGCAATTCGCAATTCATCATATGAATACTTGCCAGCTAATTCTTCAAAAACCGGCGACAATCTTTCAAGACCGACTTCACAAAACAACGCGTGAATTTCTGATAAATTATTTGCCAACGTCGGAGTTAAAAGACGCGAAAGATCACCTCGCCCAATCTGCTTATTTTTCGCGAGTTTTTCAATGTGACTAATAATTGTTGACTCTTTGAGTTCGCGTGCCTTAGCAATCTGCGCGATATTCTTTCCCTCATTCCACATTGCCAAAGTCGCGCTATAAGTGTCAATCCCTTTCTCCCTTTTTTGCCAACCGTTAATTTTTTTTACAGTATTTTTATCAACTTCTAAGCTGCCACCGCAAGCAACAATAAAATCATTATGTCTTTTTGTGAGCCCTGCTTCGGCAATCTTTAAAAAATTTTCTTGAGCTTCATTTGAACGAGCGCGAAAAATTTCATCTTTGGCCAGAATTTCCGGATGCACTAAAAATGTTTTAGCATTCCAGCCCAAAAGATACAGACCAGACAGTCGCCGAACACGCGAAAGCGCCACGTATCCTTGACCGAATTCAAAAACACCGCTTAAATCCATCACTGCTTCGTCCATACTCATACCTTGACTTTTGTGCACTGTTATTGCCCAAGCAAGACGAAGTGGCAACTGTGTAATTTGCGCCAGTGTTTTTTCACGCTCTTCAACAATCCAATCCATTGACTTAACCTGGATATTTCGGCCTTGACGCGTTCTGACAATCGGCTGGCCGCTTATTTTATCAAATCTCTCAACCGCGCCCAAAGTCCCGTTCACAAAACCGTCTTGCAAATTATTTTTTGTAAACATAACTGTGGCTCCGACTTTTAAACAAAGTTTTTCGGGTGATAAGCAGCCCTTTTTAAGCGCTTCAACTATTGGTCGCGGGCCTTCAGAAAACATCAAAAAAGTTTTCTGCTTACTATCCAGCTTGCCAAGCATTTCCTCGTTGACGCGATCAACATCAAAATTATGAGAAAAAAGTTTAGGTGCCCAATCAGGCACAAGGTGCTTGGCAATTTTTCTGGTTTCAATTTGACAAAGATGTTTATTTCCAAATTTATTACAACGGATTGCCGTTAAAATATCTAAAAAATTAACATCGTCCTGACGATATTGTTCATTAAGATAGCAAATAGTCAAATTGGCTGATAACCAAACCGACGAATCATACGCAAACCGCGCTACAGTTTCCTTGATCAATGTGCCCTGTAGAATATTGCTTACTTCATTCCTTGCAACCGGCGGCAGTTGAAAAAAATCGCCAACCAAAACAATTTGCAGACCGCCAAAACTTGCCATACTTCCTTTGATTTTCCGACAAACCGCGTCAATCATTAAAAGAGTCTCTGGTAAAAGCATAGAAACCTCGTCTATAATTAGAATTTTGGCGCGACTAACTCTTTTTTTAACATATCCAGTTGACGCGATTTTTTCCAGGTCACGTTTTTCCAGTTTATTTTTAATACCTATACCACACCAAGAATGAATCGTAAATCCGCCAATATGAGTCGCGGCAATGCCAGTTGAAGCGGTAATCGCTGGCTCAATTTTATGAGCGCGCAAATACGCCACGTATTCATTGATTACATGGGTCTTGCCCGATCCCGGCTCGCCTGTTAAAAAAACATTAACGCCGGTCTTAAGAATTGCCAACGCTCGCGCTTGAGTCATATTTTATTATAAAATTATTAGATACATTAACTACATTCAATTATAGCCGATAATTAAAACGGAGCAAGAGCCAATAAAAACCAACATTCTCAAATATGTTTTACAAAATTAGATAAAATGGTATATTTAGTATTATGCAAATCTCTTATTCCGCTTTGTCGGATTTTAAAAATTGCCCGCTAAAATATAAGTATAAATATATTGATCATATTAAGGGTCCAAAATCCAAGGACCAGCTTTTTGGCACTTGGATTCACGAGGCTTTAAAAATTACGCATACGCCCCAAACAATGCCGCCAACCGAAAGACAGGTCTTAGAACATTTTGTCAGCCGTTGGGATAATAGCGTTTTTGCCTCCGAACAAGAATCCCAAACCACGCTTCATCAAGGGATTAGAATACTCAAAGATTACTACGCCAAAAATTATCCGGGTGATTTTAACGTGATCAATCTTGAAATGCCTTTTCTAACGCCACTTACCACCGCCAGCGAAACTCATATAATCTCTGGCCGAATTGACCGCATAGACAAACGACCTGACGGCTCATTTGAGATTATTGATTATAAAACCAGCAAAAAAATGCCCGGGCAAAAAGAAATAGATCATGATTTACAGCTCGCTATTTATAATCTTGGCATTATCAATCAATGGCCAAGCTTATTTCAAGAAAAAAAGGTTCCGATATATCTAAGTTTATACTTTTTAAAACACGGCGAAAAATTAACTAGCCAGCGCACCCCAGAACAGCTTAAACAAACGCAAGAATTGTTGTTGGCTGATATCGCGGCCATCCAAAAAGAAAACGTTAAGCCCACGGGCTTCGCGCCGCGTCAAAATCCTTTGTGTGATTGGTGCGAATTTCAACATCAATGCCCTTTGTGGCGCCATAAATTCCAAAGTGCGCCACCGCCCGACGAGCCCAGCTTGCAAGCCGCGCTTGCCGAATATCTCCAAATCAAGTCAAGCGAACTCCAAAACAAAAAGCGCCTTGCGGCTTTGCAAAACGCCATTAATCAATACTGTGATTCTCACAATTTAGATCGCGTATTTAACAATCAAGGATATGTCACGCGTGCTATGCAAAAACGTATTTCCTATGACCCGACGCTGCTACGTGCTATTTTAAAACCAGCTGGCCTTTGGTCTCGTGTTTTAAGCTTTGACGCTAAAAAATTAAAACCGCTTTTAACTATTATTCCTTACGCGTTGCGCCAACAAATTGATAGCGCCGGCCGCGAAAAAGAATTTAAAGTAATTAGGGCTGGATTCACAAGAAAGTAGGGAACAAAATTTTTTGCTCCCTACGATTTACACGCCAAATATTAAATATACGTATCAATACGTATCACCTCAGAAAAGGCGCGCCAACACTACGGAGATAGCCCCGCGTCCAGCCGTATTGCAATACTTGAATGGGAAAACCCACGCGAATCTGATCAAGATACCCTTTGGCCAACAAACTATCTTTTAATAAATATCTTAGCTCATCTTCTTGTTTCATATTCATAGCACCACAAATCTCTTTAATCACGTTCAGTCTATCGCTTAATAATGTTTTCTCCTCATCCGTCAATGGCTGCCCCAACCAAGATTTGCCCGTCAGAACCATTAGACCTGCCACGTCTTGAGCAAATACCAAACTATTTTTTTGGCCATCAGTCAAAAAACCCACTTCTTCTGCTTGCGTTATTACTGGTATGGCATCATAACATATTTTAGCAATATTATGTGGCCATTGATCTGAAATTAATATATCGTTAATAGACATCATCGCACCTCCTTAAGTTTATCGCTAACCATCTGCCAAAGCTTGGTTTCATCGTATAATCTTTCATTGCGAAAATCTTCTAGTATCGCATTTACACCTGGAGGCAAACCAACGTTAATAATTTCCTGAGCCAGCCCAATCAACCCATCAAGACATTCTTGAGTTGCTATCGCACCCTCTAAGGCGATGTCCAGAACGTATGCCGTTAGCTCAAATACTTTACGCAAATCTGTAACAACCTCACGCTTAAACCGCGATCGCAATTCGGTCAACGCTAATTGGAGCTTAAAACTACGCAATAAAATGAGTATTGTTTCGATGGGAACATCTTTTAGGCGCCCCCTTATCACGCCGCTTCTCCATCCCCCTGCTTCGGGGATAAATCTCCGTGGCGGTTTTAGATTAATAATATCTGAAGCCTGTTTCCAGTATTGATCATCAGGGACACTTTTCTTAACCATTAAATTCCTCCCTTATTATTTGCTTACTGCGATTTTAAGAGCTCAAAATATCGTAAAACATTAAACCACTAAAGTCAAGGTTGCGGTGCTTTATACCCAACTGGTGCTTGCTGTAAAAACTTAGCATTGGGCTTGTAGCCCGCGGCTTGGGCTTGGGCTTCAGTGGCAAACCAAATTAAATTTTCTGGTTTAATCCGTTGCACTGTTGAATCCCAAGGCCAATAATAATTCTTGCCGGATTTGGAAGCCACAAATTGGCCTTGCTTTTGTGGTAAATTTATGTTAACTTGGTTTTGTTGGTTTGATGATTGATTTTCTGCTGAGGATTGATTTACGGAGTTTGCAGAATTTACAGTATTATCAGTTTGATTGTCTGGTTTTAAAAACGTCTGGCTGATATTCGCGACTTGGGATTCGTTAATAGTCAACGGTTGTTTTAGTGGTTGTGGCATAGTCAAACGGCCAGCGCCAAAACTAATCAAACTAATCAAAATCACACCAATTACTAAAATAATATCGTTTTGATTGTCTTTTAAAAAATCTTTTATACTCATGATACAGTTCAGCGGTTATTTAGTTAACGGGTTAACGAGTTGGCGAGTTTTCGTAACCCGTTAACCCATTAACTCGTTAACCGATTAACCAAAAACAAACCTATGGCCCATACTAAAGCAAAAGGCACAACTAAATTAGGTCGCGATTCTGAAGGCAAACGCCTTGGCGTTAAAATTTACGGCGGTCAGCCAGCCAAAACTGGCAACATTATTATTCGCCAACGCGGCACCAAGTTCATTCCCGGCAAAAATGTTCGCCGCGGCAACGACGACACGCTTTATGCCTCAACCAACGGCTTAGTTAAGTTTTTAACTAAAAGAATGATAAAATTTAACGGTGCTCGCAAAATATCCAAAGTTGTCACAGTTGAATAAAATATTTTTCTACGCCCTCTTGAGGGCGGTTTAAATGACCGCTATTAGGAGGGCGTGGAAATTTCCGCGCTTGGTTAATAATAAAACCCCTAAAAAGGAGGTTGCTAATGCCACAAATCCGAATTTTCATTAAAGGATGGCTAAAAGTATTGTGGTATATGTTTGATTACATATACCTGCCAACTTTCTCTGCGCCGAAAAACCGCAAAACAGCAGAGATAACCGAAAGTCGTATTCTCGGCAAGTGCTTACTTATATTAGTGGGACTAATATATTTCACATGCCAAGAAGTGATTGGACAAAAAATCTACGAAATTTCAGGGGCATTACTTATGTCAATAGGATTCGGCGGATTATCTCAATCACTAGCATGTTATTCTAGATATTGCCCGCCTCAAAAAGAACCTCGCAGATTTAATCGCATCGCCATATACAATGATTATGGTAAAAGATTAATGAAAACTGGTTTCTTGGCTAGCTTTGCCATAGGAATTCCACTAATACTATTAGCCGGCATTCTTCGATATTATTATGACATCGGCAGTCTAATCGGTTTAACCGGATTTTTAATATTTCTTATGGACTTTGCGCAGGCAACTGTTGGATTACGGTATCACATACCGAGTCTCATCAACAATAGTTAAAACATAAAGAGGAAGGAAGATAATGTTGGTAAAATTTAAAGATCTGTTTGAGGTATATCTGTTTATTCACGGCCATACAACTGACAACCCACCGCCCCCCCCATTAGATAAAATGAAATATGGCGAAACAGCGGTAATCCGCGCGCAAATTACAGACACTATCAACGTCATCCCTAATTTAGTTGAGGTGCCTGACGATAGCGCGACTGGCAAGCTTATCAAAGCAATGCGAGAAAACCAATAATAAATTTAATCACCAATTTAACCAAAGCCCTTGAACTCAAATTTTCAAGGGCTTTTTTATTAAGACAACAGCGTGCAAGGTCAGACCTTGCTCTTGTGTAAGGTCTGACCTTGCACAAATACAAAACCGCCCACAAAAAACTATTCCTCTTTAATAATGACTTTAATCTTGGCCTCAAGATTATGCGGCAAATGAAGCTCAACTTCGTGTTCGCCTACCTCTTTGAGACGCTTCGTGAGTTTAATGGCTGACGATGGTAGCTTAAAACCAGATTTCGCAATGGCCTCAATAATTTCCGCCGACCCAATGCCGCCAAAAAGCTTGCCGTCTTTTGCCTTGGCCTTAATAACAAATTCTTGTTCGTCAATTTTCTTGACCAAGGATTCTGTATCCTTTAATTCAAGTTCGGCTAGTCGTGCTCGCTCGATCCTAACTTTTTCCGCCTGTATTAATGCTGTCTTATCGGCAAGCACACCTAAACCACGTGCAATCAAAAAATTACGCGCGTAACCGTCGCTAACATCTTTAATGTCACCTGCCTGACCTAAAGTTTTGATATCTTTTAATAAAACAATTTTCATGATTTTTAGTATTAAGTATCAAGAAGTAAGTATTAAGTATAAAAATTTTAAACCGTTGATACCTAATACTGTCAACCCCTGAAAAAACTGAACCGTTTTTTACTCTCAGATAAGGAAAGATTTTTAATAAATTGTTGAGTAAATTTTAACGGCGCTTGATTGTTTAAACTAGTGTGTAGCCGCCGACAATTGTAATACTTGATTTTGTTTTTAATAAATTTATACAGTTCCTTGAAATTTCTGATCTCACTCATTTCGTCTTGACATTCCTCTTTGAGCCGGCCAAAAAATGATTCTTGCCCGGGGTT
>MNWF01000002.1 GCA_001872305.1 Parcubacteria group bacterium CG1_02_40_25
TTGTTAGGAAAAAATTCGCGAAATTCTTGGTAAAGTTGGGCCGCCAGAGTTTTATTATGAGAAATTACTAAGGTTGGCTTTTGGATTTGGGCGACTACGTTAGCCATGGTAAAAGTTTTGCCTGATCCCGTCACGCCCAAAAGCACCTGGTGTTTTTTGCCAGCTTTAATCCCAGCGGTTAATTTTTCAATCGCTCGCGGCTGATCGCCAGTGGGTTTAAATTTTGTTTTTAGTTTAAATATTGACATGTGTATTTAATTGATGTAAATTATTACTGCCATTAACTGCCAATAATTTAACAAAGGAGGAGAGCAATGTTAAAAAAGTTTGTTTTTGGTGACCCCGTAAAAGTGATTACCCTTGGCTCTGAAAAAGTTCGATACGGCGAATTCTACGCCTACAATCAGAGTGACAGTAGCGTTATGCTTCCTAATCCCCAACAAATCGGCGAGTGTCGAGATATTGAAGAGAGGGTATCTACGCAAGATATTCAGCCCTGTAGTTTTATGGAAGTGGTTCGAGAGAATTCAAAACTCAATAATAAAATAAAGGAGCTTCAGAGGGAGCTTTCGCATCTTAAGGATGAAAAGCGTAAAGTAAGAAAGGCAATCGGGATGGTTTTTGACGAACAACTAAAAGCATCAGAGTAACGGGTTGTTATAGTCGGTTCTCATAATAAATGGGAACCGATTTATTTTTAGTTGAAAATAGTTGTATTTTGCGGTAAGATGATACTAATGCAAAGCGTAAGTTGCAGGAGGTCGCGCGAAAGCGCGACACAAACAATTGTCAAACTTTCGTTTGACCTCCACGTCGTATGATTTCTTATCTTCAAGGTAAAATTTTACAAAAAAATGATAAGGCAGTAATTTTATTAGCCGGCAGTATTGGCTGGCAGGTTTTTTGTAATCAGCATACTTTAGATAAAATAAAACAAAACGGCGAATTAGTCAAATTGTATACTTTTTTATCGGTTCAAGAATATCAAATGAGTTTGTTCGGTTTTTTGGATCATCAAGAATTAGAGCTCTTTGAAAAACTAATTCAAGTCAATGGCGTAGGTCCGCGTATGGCTTTGAATGTTTTGGACTGCGCCAATTGGTCGGCAGTTGAGCAAGCCATTGCCTCATCAGATGAAAAGTTTTTATGCCAAGCCAAAGGCGTGGGTCAAAAATTAGCTCAAAAAATTATTGTGGAATTAAAGCCCGAAATGGTTGTTTTAGCCAGCGCAAAAACTAAGAGTCAACTTACAACTGGCAATTCTGATATTAACACAGCCGCTACAGAGGCCTTAATGGCTTTGGGCTATAAAAAAGCCGAAGCCCAAGGAGCAGTAAGGCAAATTTCTGGTAAATTTAAAAATGTTGATGAGGTGGTAAGGGAGGCGCTGAGGATATTGGGGAGTTAATAAATTTCTAATTATTCTAATTGTTCTAATTATACTAAATAATGACTAAATCCCAATGACGAATGACTAAATTCTGTCGTTTGTTTTTTATTCATTAGGACTTAGGCATTGGTCATTGTTTAGAATAATTAGGTTAATTAGGTCAATTAGAATAATTAAAAATTCTTTATGATGCCATATTCTTCGGAGAATAAAGAAACTTGGAATCAGGCAGTTGTTAACCACGGTGCTGATTTTTTGCAATCTTTTCAGTGGTCTGAATTTCAAAAATCCATTGGCCAAAAGGTGATTAAGCAAGAAATCGCGGGTGTCCCAGTGCAAATTATTAAGTATCCCCTACCCCTTAAACAGAGTTATCTTTACGCGCCACATGTCTTTAGTGCAAAAGGCAAAGCGCAAAGCAAAAAACTGGAAAAAGAGTTGCAAGAATTAAAAATAATTTGTAAGCAAGAAAAATCTATTTTTTTGCGAGTGGATTTTTTAAGAGAACAAGAGACGGAATCTGCGGCAGAAATGCGACAGGAATTAAAAGAGGCGAAATTTAAGTCAGCGCCAGCGAATTATTATTTTTCCGCGATTAGCCAACCTCCTTTTGCGGCGCACTTAGATATTGGCGGGTCAGAAGAACAAATTTTATCAAATATGCGCTATAACACGCGCCGTTCCATCCGTTTGGCTAAGGAGCGTGGAGTCGCGGTGGAGCAGCTAGAAAACATTAAATCTTTTTTTAATTTATTAACGCAGACTAGTCAGCGCAAAAATGTTGGTTTGCATCCTCGTGAGCACTACTTTAAATTAAAACAAGCGTTCGGCGAGGATCTGGTTTTGTTGATGGCGTATAATAAAAAACAATTATTAGCCGGCGCCATGATTTTGTTTTTTGGCGAACAAGCCACGTATTTGCACGCTGGCTCCTTGCCGGGCAGCCAAAATCAAGAAGCGCCTTATTTAATTTTATGGCAGGCGATTTTGGAAGCCAAAAAGCGTGGCTGTAAAATTTTGGACTTGGGTGCCGTGGCGCCCGAGGGTAGTCAAAATCATCCATGGCAAAGTATTACTACTTTTAAAATGGGTTGGCGGCCAAAAATCGTTAATTATTTGTCGGCGTATGATTGGGTCAACAAGCCATTTTGGTATAAAATGTATTGTTTGCGTAAAAAATTTTCAATTTTTAATTTATAATTTTAATTAAATTTTCAATAATTAATTTCTAATGATGGTAAAATCAATAATTAGAAATTTAATAGAAATTGAAAATTAGAAATTTAAAATTCTGTTTAGTAATTTTAAAAAATATATTCCTAATTATGTGATAAGTTTTTATCATTATTTTTCAGCGTATTTATCTGCTTTATTTTATGGTTTCCCTTCTCGCAAATTGACAGTAATTGGCGTGACGGGCACTAACGGTAAATCCACCACTGTCTTAATGATTACGCGAATTTTAGAACGGGCCGGTTTTATGGTCGGCTCGGTTTCTTCGTTTTGGTATAAAATTGGTGAGCACGAGAAATCAAACCCTTTACATATGACCATGCCTGGTCCATGGCAATTGCAAAAACTATTGCGTCAAATGGTGGGCGCGGGCTGTCAATACGCTGTTTTAGAAGTGACATCAGAAGGTATTAAGCAATTTCGGCACCGCGGTATTAATTTTGACGTTGCGGTTTTAACTAATTTATCACCAGAGCATATTGAGGCGCATGGTGGTTTTGAAAAATATCGCGCGGCTAAAATGAAATTATTCGCTGGCCTAGAGTACTCGCGGCGCAAGACAATTATCGGGGGAAAAATCGCGAAAACATCAGTGGTTAATTTGGACGATAAAAATGCCGATTATTTTTTGCGATTTGGAGCAGATAAAAAATATGGGTTTGGTATTGGGAATAAAGAATTAAGAATTAAGAATAAGGGGGTAAAAATGATTGAGGCGCGTGACATAGAAAACAAAGAAGATTCAGTATCGTTCTTTGTTTTTGACGGTTCGACTTCGCTCGCCACCCCGAGTTTGTCGAGGGGTTCTTTATTCCTGATTCCCATAATAGGCAACTTTAACGCCAACAACGCTTTAGCCGCTACGACTGTGGCTATTTCTCAAGGTATAAATTTAGATATTGCTATCGCGGCGCTAAAGAAAATCACAGGCATTCCTGGCCGTATGGAATTTATTCAAAAACAACCTTTTTATGTGATTGTTGATTTAGCGCATACGCCTCCAGCCATAGAAAAAGTTTATCAAGCAGTTAAAAAGTTATTGAAATCTATTGATAATAAAATTATTACGGTTTTTGGCGCGGCTGGCGGTGGACGCGATCACTGGAAACGGCCGGAATTAGGGCGATTAGCCGCGCGATACTGTGATAAAATTATTTTAACTAATGAAGATCCATATGATGAAAATCCGCAAAAAATTGTTGACGAAATTTTTGGCGGTATTTTTCAAGAAGCGCAAAATAAAGTGGAGCAAATTTTAGATCGCAGGCAAGCCATTAAGCATGCTTTAAAATCGGCTATGCCGGGCGATATTGTTCTGTTGCTTGGCAAGGGCACTGAACCAAATATGGTTTTTGCTGATAAAAAAATTCCGTGGGACGACAGGGTTGTTGTTAGAGAAGAGCTGGGACAAAAATAAAAACAAATTTTACGCGATCAATAATTCGTGATAAAATATAGAAGCAATAATAAAAACTATATGTCAAATTCAACAAATTATTCTAAAGAATTAGGAGCCCCTACTTTTAAGATGAAAATAAATGTATTTGCTGGGGAAGCATTGCTATTTTTATTGACTCAAATTTTGGGTTTAGTGGCCGCCTTAAAGATCGGTAAAAGCTTGCCGGAAATTACGAATCAACCAATAGAGATTTCATGGGTGAGATTTTTGATTTATTTTGTTATTGGCACGGCTATCATTCTCGTTTTTTTGCGACTTTCCAAAAAGACCGGAATATTTTTTGAAATTATTTTTGCTTTAGCGATTTTTAGCGGCAGCCAAATTATTTTCGGTTTGATTATGCCTGATTTTTGGGCGATGTTTTGCGCGGCATTGTTGGTAGTTATCCGTTTTTTACGGCCGTCAATTCTTTCGCAAAATATCGTTATGATTTTAACAATTGCTGGCATCGGTTCCTTGCTGGGCTTGAGCCTCTCAATCTTCAGCGTTATTATTATTTTAATGGTCTTATCGGTTTATGATTTTATCGCGGTTTATAAAACTAAACATATGATTAGAATGGCTAAGCAAATGATGCAAAGCCGAGCGCTTTTGGCCTTTGTGGTGCCGCAAACTATTATTGGGTATAAGAGTCATTTAAAGGATGTTAAAGTGGGCACGGGCCAGGTATTTATTTTAGGGTCGGGCGATGTGGTTATGCCCTTAGTTGCCATTGCTAGCTTGAGTCGTTTTGGCGTGATGCATGGCTTGTTGGTTTTGTTATTTTCTTTTTTAGGCCTAATTTTTATGCAACTTATTTTTAATTCTCAAAAAGTTCGTCGGCCCATGGCCGCTTTGCCGCCGATTGCCTTGTTTACGATTTTGGGAATTTTAACAGCCATGCTTGTTTTTGGGTATTAATTCTTTATTCTTAATTTTTGATTCTTCGTCGATGTCTAAAAAAATCCAATGTAAAAAAGCCGGCAAGCGGGCGCAATTTCGCACTTCGTCCAAATTTCGACAAAAAGTTTTTCAGCACAAGCGCCAGATCGTAGGCCAGAATAATTGCGGTTTTACCGTAGCTAAAAAGGCGGTAGTTTGTGTCGCGGTGCTCGGAGTGATAAGCGCGGCGTTTTTTGTATTTGGAAACTTGGCGCGTGCCCAAGAAAAATCATGGCATTTTGAAAAATGGTTTGTGGATATTCAGATTAACCAAGATAGTACTTTTTTGGTGCGCGAAACTCAAGCCGTTAATTTTCAGGGTAATTATCATTGGTTGCAGCGTGATATTGCTAAAAAAGATTTGCGTCAAGTTAGCAATGTTAAAGTTTTTGACGAAGCAGGCAGGCAGTTGACTGGCGATGAAATAGAAATTAAAAATTAGAGTAATCAAACGAGTGTGAAAATTAATTTTAATGTTACAGATGCTACAAAAACTTGGACATTTGAATATCTAGTTCATGGCGGTTTAAGATTTTTTAAAGACCATGACGAGCTTTATTGGAACGCGGTTTCGTCCGCGCGCGATGTTGTAATTGACGAGGTTGAAGTTTTGGCGCGTTTACCTCAACCCATTAATTCTAACCAAGCCAAGCAAAATGTTTTTACTGGTTTAAATAGTTTGATGCCTAAAGAATTTTTGTCGCCAGAAATGGTTGCTGGGTTAGTTAATTATGAATTTTTGCCAGATAAACAAACTTTTCGTTATTGGGGAGAACAAATTGGCCCCGGAGCAGAATTTACAATTTTGGCTGGTTGGCCAAAAGGCGTCATCAAGCCGTCTTTGGTGGAAAAATATCTATTTTTTACCAATAGGTTTTGGTTGTGGTTTTTGATTCCATTAGGAGTTTTTATTTGGCTTTTGGGCTTTTGGCGGCATCAAGGCCGCGATCCTAAAATTAGACGATCATCGATTGCTCAATATGAGCCGCCTATAGATTTACGGCCTGCAGAGATCGCTGTTTTGTGGCAACAGCACCTGCGGCCTAAAGATTTAAGCGCGATGTTAATTGATTTGGCTTGTCGTGGTTATTTAAAAATACAAGAAATAATTCAACCAGAAAGATTTTTAAACAAAAAAGATTACTTTTTAATTAAACAGCGTGATTTTGAAACAGACAAAAATTTAAAAGAATTTGAGCGTTATTTTTTAAGTAGGATTTTTATGATTGGCGATAAGGTGCCAATAAGTTATTTGCGTAATGGTTTTGGTTATCAGTTACGCATTATTGAGCGGAAAGTTGGTTTGTCTTTGGTGTCTGTTGGCCTTTTCCGCAATAGCCCTGATTTTGTGCGTAAAACTTATTTAATTAGCGCCAGCGTACTGGCTACTACGGGTTATATTTTGGCGCGGTATTTATTCTCTTTGTCAGAGATTTATGTGATTATTGCTTTTTGGTTAACAGCTATCATACTGGTAATTTTTAGTCGAGTGATGCCGGCTAAAACTGAACAAGGCGCAAAGATTTATTGGCAGGCCCTGGGTTTTCGTGAGTATTTACAAGTGGCGGAAAAGCTACGATTGCAAAATTTAACTATAGAAGATTTTACTAAGTTTTTGGCTTATGCCATGGTTTTTGGGATAGAGAAGCAGTGGGGTAATCGATTTGACTTTTCTGAAAAGCAATCGCAACCGCCCGACTGGTATGTTATGCATTCAACGAACCCATTATTAAATAGTTTTGATATGGGTGTGTTTAGTCAGCAGATTACAGATGTGGCGCATAATTTTTCACAGATTTTGCAAAGCGCGGGTCGCGCGGGCGGCGGCGGAGCTGGCGGCGGCGGCGGTGGTGGCGGCAGTTCCGCGGGCTAAATTATGTAGTTGTTTGTTGTCATTGCGAGGAGCCCCTCGACTGTGCTTGGGGTAAACTTAGGGGTGACGTGCCTGCGTGCGCTGAAGCGCTACGGCGCGCAAGCGTGGCAATCTCGGGCTGGGTTGCGTTGTCGTGGCTGGTATGATAAAATAAAAACAGTCACTCGGTTGTCATTCCGGCCATTGAGCCGGAATCCACGGTGTTTGGATTTTTGATTTTTGCATTATTTTTTATGTTGCCTAAACAATTTGAAAAATATTTTTGGGATGTGGACTTTGAGAAGTTGGATGAAAAAAAACATAAACAATATGTGGTTGCCAGGCTTTTGGAACATGGTGATTTGGAGTCAGTAAGGTGGCTGTTGAAAAAATATCAAAATCGCACTATTAAGAAGGTGTTGATGAAATCTCGCGAGTTTACGGAAAAAACCGCTAATTTTTGGGCGAATTATTTTGGCTTAAACAAAAATAATATCTTATGTTTGAGAAAGTCATATCTCAAAAGGCGCAGGGAGCTTTGGCCATATTAAGCGAGCAAAAGTTTATTCAGAGTTTTTATTTGGCTGGCGGTACTGGCCTAGCTTTGTATATAGGGCATAGGATTTCGGTCGACTTGGACTTTTTTTGTTCCGAAGAATTTGCAACAAAACCCATGATGTGAAAATCGATTTGTTGCATTATTCGTCAAGCTTGATCAAACCAGCCTCTGAATTTAAGGGAGTTAAGGTTGCCGATATTATTGATATTGCTTTGATGAAACTTGTTACTGTTGGTAGCAGAGGGAGTAAAAAGGATTTTATTGACCTTTATTTTATTGCCCAAAAGATTATTTCTTTGGAGGAGTTATTTGCTTTGTTGCCTAAAAAGTTTGTGGGAATAAATTACGAGCCTTATCATTTGATTTTAGGACTGCAGTATTTCAGGGACGCAGACGAAAACCCAATGCCAAAAATGTTTGAATTAGTAAAATGGTTAGTAGTCAAAAAGTTTTTTGAAAAAGAGGCAAAGAAATTAGTATAATTTATTGAGGGCGTGGATAAAACCGCTTGGCAGGCACCAATTAAAGTAATAAAATAGTAATTGTATGAAATTAGGAATTATTACTAGGCCAAATGAAAAAGGGCAAATTGTTATTCCCAAAGAAATGAGAAGGGTTTTAGGTATTGGCACTAAAGATTCGTTACATCTATTTGTAAGGGGCGGCGGGCTTTTTATACAGCCGATAAGCGATGTTGTGCCAAAAATTGGTAACGCGGATAATTATCTAAAGGTTCTGGAAAGGACAAGAGGCGCTTGGGGGAAGGCGAAAAAAATTGGAGAAAAGCAAAAAAGGGCTGTTGAATTGGCGGCCTCACAAGCCAGAAAAAAAGCATGGTAATTTTAGATACCAACATTATCATTGACCATTTGCGTTTTTCAACCAAAGGAGAAACTACGTTGATGAGTATCGCAAAAAAGATTGCTAAGGAAAATTTGGCCATTTCAGTAATAACTGTGCAAGAGCTTTATGAATGCAAAAGCTCCAAAGATAAACAAAAAGAGAATGATTTATTGTCTACCATTACGCCTTTGAAAATTTTGCCCTATGATTATGAAATAGCGCAATTGGCAGGAGAAATAGCCCGTGATTTTGAGCAGCCAATAGAATTCGCGGATGCGGCCATTGCCGCTACCGCCATTGTGAACGGCGCTTTTTTACATACTTTGAATAAAAAACATTTTCAGGGAATTGTTGGTTTAGAATTTTGGCAAAATAGCGACGAGCAATAAAATCATGTCGTCTAAAAAATTAGTGCAATTTATTAGAAAATTTATGGCTAATATTGAAAAAGGGGATAAAAGTATAAACAATATAATTTATAAATAAAAAACTAATTCATCCTAATTTAATCATTAAATTCTAATAATTTTAATTTTAAAGATTAAATTTTTGGTGTAAAAAATATGCCTTATTTCATTTTGTTAATCGTGGCTGTTGTGGTATTAGTTATTTTGTTTTTAATCGGTGGCTATAACGGCTTAGTGAGATTGCGTAATCGGACTAAAGAAGCGTGGTCCGATATTGATGTCCAGTTGCGCCGGCGCTACAATTTAATTCCTAATTTAGTAGCCATAGTCAAAGGTTACGCGGCGCACGAAAAAGAAGTGTTTGAAAAAGTAACCGAAGCGCGGGCTCGCGCCATGGGAGCTAAGGCGCCAGCTGACGCTGCCTTAGCGGAAAAAAGTTTAGCGGGCGCTCTAAAGAGTTTATTCGCGGTGGCAGAGAATTATCCGCAACTTCAGGCGGCGCAAAACTTTTTGGATTTACAAAAGCAATTAGCTGATACTGAAGATAAAATTCAAGCGGCGCGGCGCTTTTACAATGGTAATGTGCGGGACTTTAATACCAAACAAGAAGTTTTCCCTTATAATACGATCGCCGGGATGTTTGGTTTTAAAAAAGCCGAGTTTTTTGAAATTGGCGAACCCAGCGAGCGTGAAAATCCGCAAGTTGAATTTTAATTAGATATTCTCGGTAGTTGTAAGGTTGTCATTCCGGCCACCGAGCCGGAATCCACGTCGTTGACGCTGGATCCTGAAATAAACCGAAGGTACTGCGCATATGTTATTCAGGATGACAGATCGGTCAGTTGTAGTCGACAACTGGTTATAAAATTTAAAATTAATTTGAATAAATATGGCAAAACTATTTTTACTTTTCCCGTCAGCGCTTTATCTTTTAGCGAAAGTGGCTGGCGAGTTGGGCGGGGCCAGCGTCGGTGTTATGGTTGGTTTTTATTTGATAGCTTTGCTGTTTTTCGTTTTCTGGATTTGGATGTTGGTTGATTGCGCTAAGCGTAATTTTGATCAAAAAACGCTGTGGATTGTTCTTCTGCTGGTTTTGGGTTGGGTAGGCGCCATCGCATATTTTTTCGCGGTCAAAAGAAAAACAGGTAAAGTTGCGACACCGCAAGCGGTCTAAAAGTGATATTCAAAATTATGTCTAATGATAAAAATTTAGAGGATATTCCGTCGGAGGCTGTTTTGATGCCAATGCCTTTACCTGTGCCAGCTCAGCCCAATGCTCCGGCCACGCAAGCGGCAACGCCAAAATTGTCTTTAATCCCAACCGGCGATTTAATCTCGCAAGTTTTTGATTTTTATAAAAAACATTGGAAATTATTTTTGCAGATTTTTGTCTGGCCGTTAATCCTAAATTGCGCATGGCTCGTTTTGACTAGTTTGAGCGATTTAATAATCAAACAGAATGAGGCGAGCTTATTTGTTTCTGTTGTTGGCTGGATAACGCCGTTGATTTGGTTGTTGATTATGGTAATAAGCATATGGTCAGGAGCGGCTTTAATTTTCGCTTGCAAAGAACCAACTACTTGGCAATTAGCTTATCGTTTGGCTTGGCATAAGCTTGGGGATTATTTATGGTTGGCAATTTTGACAGGATTGATGGTTGTGGGCGGCATAATGCTTTTTGTTGTTCCGGGGATTATTTTTTCGCTTTGGTTTTTTTTGGGGGCTTGGGTTCTAATTTTTGAAGACCTAAAAGGCCGTGATGCCCTGCTTAAAAGTAAATTTTATGTTCAGGGCTATTGGTGGGCGATCTTTGGTCGGCAATTAGTTTTTAGCTTGTTGATAGCCGCTATTGCTGGCGGAGCAATGTTGCTCGGATTATTATTGAGTTTTTTGGTAAAAACGATTTCATCAACTACTAGCTCGATTTTGATAATAGTTTGGCAGTGTTTGGTTTCTTTATTGATTTCTCCTTTAACCGTGGGGCTATCCTATGTGCTTTATCAAGATTTAAAGAATAAAAAATCAGCAGTTGCTTTTGAAATTATGCCGCGTGCCAAAAAACATTTGACTTGGTGGGTTTTGTGGGGGGCATTAAGTGGGCCAATTATTATTTTAGCAATTATAACTGCCTTGATCGTGGCATCTTTGTGGTTGCCTGATGCGCAATCGCTATTGATCAGTGGTTTTTATGGATAAAATTTACTCAAAACAGTCAAAGCTTACTCTGCGTTTTAATCGAGACGAAGAATTCATCGGGGAACTAAAGCAATTTTGTCTTAAAGAAAAAATTCAAGGCGGCTGGTTTTGGGGTTTAGGAGCAATTAGCGAAGCAGAGTTGGCGTTTTATAACTTGACAGAGAAGAAGTATTATAGTAAGGTGTTATCACAACCCCTAGAGGTTGCTTCCTTATCTGGCAATATCGGTGTTAAGGATAATGAATTAATAGTTCATTGCCACGGTGTTTTTTCAAATAAAGATATGCAAACTTTTGGCGGCCATGCCAGCAAATTAGTGGTAGCCGCCACGCTAGAGGTTTTTTTAAATGTATTACCAGCAATCAATCGGCAGTATTCAGACGAGATTGGTCTTAATTTATTAAAGCAATCTTAAGGAGGGAACTTAATGAAAGTCGTTGTTGATTGGCGTTTTATCCTGGTTGGTATGTCTGGGGATTATGAACCTTGTGGCCGTGGTAGGATTATTTTAAATATTTTGCAGGAGGAGTTGATAGAGTCTTGTAAAACTGCGTTAAAAGAATGTTTAGACACGGCCATTTATAGTTTATTTGGTAGTAATGTCGTTCTGATGGGGTTGAATATTAATCTTTTTGAGAAAGCGCCAGAGTTTAATGTTATCCCGAAAATACGAGCGTTTGCAACACTAATTTCTCTAGGAGACTGGAGTGTTGTTAGCGGGTTGATGGAACAGGCATTACGGGAGTTTTATCCTAATCAAATTGGAGACGCAGAACAGAGCTATTATGCTAAAAAATCAAAAAACGTACTTGCAAGTCAAAGTGCTACCTAAAAGTAGTCAGCAAAAAGTCGTCAAGCAATCTGACGGCTTTTTTAAAATATATTTAAAATCCGCGCCAGAAAAAGGCAAGGCCAACAAGGAATTAATCAAGGTCTTATCAAAATATTTGGCAATTTGTCAAAAACAAGTTAAAATAATAAAGGGTGAGCATTCGCGCAGTAAAATTATAAAAATTATTTAATTATTTAACATGCGTTTAACTTTTTGCGGCGGGGCTAGAAGTGTTACTGGCGCCAATTATCTTTTAGAAACAAAAAATCATAAAATCTTAATTGATTGTGGATTATCCCAAGGGAGTCCTACTAGCAATCAATTAAATTTTCGCGATTTTAGCTATGATCCAAAAACTATTGAGGCCGTGATTTTAACGCACGCTCATTTGGATCATTGCGGCCGTCTTCCGTGGCTTTATAAAAATGGTTTTCGTGGCCGGGTACTTTGTACAGCGCCAACGCGCGATTTTACTGAATTAGTATTATTAGACAGCGAGCGCATTTGGCGCAAGCAAGAGCCACACCTTTTAAAGCTATTTAACTTAGCAGATGTTAATGGTGTTTTAGGGCTTTTTGAAATTTATGATTATCATCGGCAGATTTCTTTGGGTTCTGATTTATTTTTTCAATTTAAAAACGCTGGTCATATTTTGGGCTCAGCCATTGTTGAAATTGTTCTTGAAAAACAAAAATTAGTTTTTTCCGGTGATTTGGGTAATCCGCCGACACCTTTATTGCCAGATCCCGAAACCGTTGAACAAGCGGATTATGTGATTGTGGAATCAGCGTATGGTGATAAAGTTCATCAATCAAAACAAATGTGCCAGGGCGAATTCGAAAATATCATAGAAGACGTGGTTGCTCAAAACGGAGTTTTGATGGTGCCAGTGTTTACTATTGAGCGCGCCCAAGAGTTGCTTTATGAATTAAACGCGCTGGTAGAGCAAAAGAGAATCCCCCATGTGCCAATTTTTTTAGACAGTCCTTTGGCAATTGAGGCAACTCAAGTTTATCGAAAATATCGTCAATATTTCAGCCAGCAAGCAGCTCAACTAGCGACAAGCGGTGATGATATTTTTAATTTTCTGGGGTTGGAACTGACTTTGACCAAGGAAGAATCTAAAGAAATTAATCAAATACCATCGCCCAAAATAATTTTAGCCGGATCCGGTATGAGCGAGGGTGGTCGTATTTGCTACCATGAATTGCATTATTTGAGCAATTCCCAGAATGTTCTTTTGATTATCGCGTATCAAGCGCAAGGCACTTTGGGGCGAAAGTTGGCAGATGGACATAAAAAAGTAGTGATTTTTGGCCAGGCAGTTAGGGTAAATGCTAAAATTAAATCTTTAGATGGTTATTCGTCGCATGCTGATCAGCCGGGGCTGATTCGTTGGCTGACCGCAATTGCCAAGCCAATCAAAAAAGTATTTATTGTGCAGGGAGAAATTGAAGCCGCCGAGGCGTTAGGCCAGCAGATTAAAGACCATTTGGGAATTCCCGCCTTGGCGCCTAAGATCGATCAGGTCTTTGAGCTGTAATTATTTGTTTGGGGATGTGGTCTATGTTAAAATAAATTACGGTATGTCTAATACTAAATTAGCAGAATCAAAAATCAGAATTTTAATTGTTGAAGATGAACCAATGCTTTTAGAAATGTATGGAATTGCTTTCCGGAATTCTAGTTTTGAGATTTTAACGGCGGTTAACGGCCACGAAGGTTGGCAGAAGATTCAAACAGCGCCCAATATGGTTTTGCTTGATATTAAAATGGACGATATGTCAGGCATTGAAATTTTAAAAAGGATTCAAAACGATTCTAATTTAAAATTAAAAATTATTGTTTGGGTATTATCTAATGTTGGTGAAGAGACAGTATCGCAGGAGGCGATCAAATTAGGAGCAGAAGAATATATTATGAAGACTAAAATTACGCCTTCGGAACTGGTGGCAAAGGTGAAAGAAAGACTAAAGAATTAAGAAATTTCTAATTATTCTAATTAACCTAATTGTTCTAAGAAAATCCCAAACCCCAATAATTAATTCCTAAATTAATTTTGTTAAGTAATAAAATTTAGTCATTGGGACTTTAGTCATTAGTCATTATTTAGAATAATTAGAACAATTAGGTTAATTAGAAATTTAGTTACGATGTCTTATTTAAAATACAAATTTTGCGTTTGCGGGGCGGCCGAATCTGGTCATTGCGTGGCCGAAGCTTTAAATTTATCCAAAGAAGTCGGCAGGCAAATCGTAGCCCATAACGGTGTTTTGCTTACGGGCGCCACCACAGGTATCCCTTATTGGGCGGCGATTGGCGCCAAGGAGGCGGGCGGGATTAGTATTGGCTTCTCGCCCGCGGTTTCGGAAATTAGCCATGTTAAAACTTATCGTTTGCCAATTGATTATTTTGATTTAATTGTTTATACTGGTTTTGAATACGCGGGCCGGAATTTGATATTAACGCGAGCGGCAGACGCGGTGGTTGTGGTTTGTGGCCGCATGGGGACCTTAAATGAATTTACGATTGCTTTTGAAGATCAAAAACCGATTGGTGTTTTAGTTGGTAGTGGCGGTACGGCAGATATGATAGAAGATATCATTGCTAAATGTCATCGAGGCAGTGGCAAGATGGTTTACGACAAAGACCCCAAGGCCTTAATCGAAAAATTAATACCCGTGATTGATAAAGATAAGATTGGGAAAACAATTAAATAATTTTTAAGGAGGTGATTATATGCCCAAAGACAAACTTATTGGCAAAATTACTCATTATTTTAATAATGTTGGCGTGGCGGTGGTGAATTTAAACGGCACTTTAGCTGTTGGCGATACGATTCAAATCAAGGGTGGTGAGCGGGATTTTGAGCAGGTAGCGGCGTCTATTCAGATTGAGCATGAAATTCGTCAAAAGGCTAAGGCCGGTGAAGCGATTGGCTTAAAAGTCGCGCAAGCAGTGCGCGAGGGCGATTCGGTGTATAAAAAGTAGACTATGGATTACTGCCTACGGTCTACAGTCTACGTTTAGCAGTAAGCGGTAGCCCGTTGACCGTAGACCGATTTTCATGTTTGAACAAAACATTTTAAGAATTTTTTGTCAGCTAATTTTAGCTGCTTTATTTGGCAGTTTGATTGGTTTAGAGCGAAGACAAATTGGTAAGGCGGCGGGTATGAGAACTTTTGCTTTGGTCTGCGTGGGCGCCGCACTATTCACAATTTTGTCTTATCAGGGGTTGGCTGGCGCTACTCAAGTTGACGGGACGAGAATTGCGTCACAGATTGTTGTTGGTATTGGTTTTATTGGCGCTGGGATAAGTGATGCATTATCATGGTCGAGTGCGCGGTTTGACTACCGCCGCTGGGATTTGGGCGGCCGCCGCGGTTGGTATGGCGATTGGTTTTGGCATGTATCTAACTTCTTTTGTGGCTACGCTTCTTATTTTGCTAATTTTATTTCTTTTAGGTCGGTTTGAATTTAAGATTAAAAAATCAGTTAAGTAGTATGACATGCTATAGAGTCGTCATTGCGAGGAGCCCTAAGGGGCGACGTGGCAATCCCGCGGGAGGACGCCGAGCATAGGCGAGGTGGACGACCCGCGTAGTCTATATGAAATTAATATCATTTTACGCTTGGGCTTTGGTTGTCGGCACTGTGGTTGGTGCTGGCATTTTTGGTATCCCCTATGCTTTGGCGCAATCCAGTTTTTATTTAGGTATTTTGTATATTTGTGTTTTGGCTTTCGCGGTCACCATCGTGCATCTTTGTTTGGCAGAGATTACCTTAAGGACACAAGCTAAATTACATTTGGTCGGTTATATTAAAAAATATCTTGGAGTTAAGGCCGGTGTTTTAATGACTTTTATTATGGTGGTGGCTCTGCCCAGTGCCTTATTAATTTATATGATTTTGGGCGGCCAGTTTTTGGCTAACATCTTTGGCGGCGCGAGTTACGCTTGGAGTTTGGTTTTTTTGTTTTTAGCCGGAAGTTTAATTTTGGTCGGTAGTCGACCCGTACCTAAAACGGATTTAGTGATGTCTGGCCTTTTGGTTTTAATGATGATTTTAGTTTTGATTTGGGCTTGGCCAAAAATTTGCTTTGATAATTTGTCTAGTTTTAATCTGTCGGCCAGCTTTTTGCCTTATGGTATCGTCTTGTTCTCTTTAATAGGCAATATGGCGATTTTGGAATTAAAAGATTTATTTAAAAAAGAATTTAAAACCAAGCGAGGCGGTATTCAAATGCGCCAAGTTATTGTCTTGGGCACTTTAGTTCCGGCTTTGTTATATATTGTTTTTGCTTTGGCTGTGGTTGGCGTAAGTGGAAGCCAAACTTCAACTGAAGCGATTGGCGGTTTGCGGTCGTTTTTGGGCCAGCCCATTGTTATTATCGTTAGCATTTTTGGTTTTTTGGCCGTTTTTATTTCGTTTATGGTTTTTGCCCGGGCTTTGAAAAAAATGCTTTATTTGGATTATCAAATTTCTCAAAAATGGGGTTTGGCTTTGGCACTTGGTTTGCCTTTAGTCGCCTTTTTAGCTGGTTTGCGTAATTTTATTGTGATTATCGGTTTTACTGGTGTTTTGCTTAGCGGCTTGGAGGTGATTTTAATTTTATTGGCTTTTTTATATGCCAGGCGCCGAAAAAAATCAGAGCGTCAGCCAGAAATGGTTCTAAAAATACCAAGCTGGCTTGTTTATTGTCTAATCGCGATTTTTGTCTTGGGTATTATTTATCAGATTTATTATTTTGTAAAGTAGGGAACAAAAATCT
>MNWF01000052.1 GCA_001872305.1 Parcubacteria group bacterium CG1_02_40_25
CTATGATCAGGGCCGAGAGATGTTTGAACATCGGCTATTTACCAAGCAAACCAAGATGAAAGTGTATTTCGCCCATCCGGGCAGCCCATGGGAACGAGGCACTAATGAAAACACCAATGGACTTATTCGGCAATTCTTTCCCAAGGGGACTGATTTTAACCAAGTATCCCGTAAACAAATTAAGCATGTCCAGCATCTCTTGAATGGCCGTCCCAGAAAGACCTTGGACTGGCAAACTCCCTACGAAGCTTTTAATAAATTTGTTGAATTAGAAACTTGAATCCACCTTAATAAAAAAATAATAGCTATATGAAAGTAGTTTGCTTACAAGAAAATTTAAAAAATAGCTTGGGATTTGTTCAGGGAATAGTTGGCCATCATTTAACTTTGCCTATTTTAAACAACGTCTTATTACAAGCAGATAAAACCAATTTACAAATTGTGGCTACGAATTTAGAAATGGCCATGGTAATTGATTTAGTTGCTAAGGTGGAAACTAATGGTAGTTTGACTGTGCCAGCGCGTTTAATGGTAAATTTGATTTCTAGCTTGAAAGAAAAAAGGATAACCCTAGAATCAAGGCCAAATAATAATTTATTTATTAAAACACAAAATTATCAAGCTAATTTAAGGGGGTTAGTAAGTAAGGATTTCCCCTTGGTGCCGAAAGTAGATAGGCAATACTCTTTTAAGGTCGCGGCTGCGGCTTTTAAAATTGGCTTAGCGAGTGTGATTAATTCGGTTGCCTTAACAGAAACGCGGCCAGAAATTTCAGGCGTTTTGTTTGTGGTTTCGCAAAATGAATTAAAAATTGTCAGCACAGACAGTTTTCGTTTAGCGGAAAAAAGAGTTAAAATAGAGGGGAGGGTTAATGCGGAATTTTCACAAGTAATTATCCCAGCTAAAACAATCCAAGAGTTAATTAAAGTTTTATCGGTTACGGAAAAAGAGGTTGAGGTGGTGGTTAGTGAATCACAAATTTTGTTTAATTGCCACAATGTTAAATTAATTTCGCGGCTTATCGAAGGCGCCTATCCTGATTATCAAGCGATTATCCCAAACGATTTCCAAACTCAAGTAGTTTTAGATAAAAAAGAATTTTTAGAAATGGTTAAAGTGGCAAGTTTGTTTAGTAGTAAAATTAATGATATTACGGTGATGGTTGATCCGAAAAAATCGCAAGTAGAGATTTCCGCTCAAAACATCGACGTAGGCGAGAACCAAGTAAACTTAAACGCTGAAATTAGCGGTCAAGCAGTTAAGGTCGTTTGTAATTACCGTTATCTTTTGGAGGGATTGAGTAATATTTTAAGTCCACGGGTCTTTTTGGGATTTAATGGTTCGGCGCAGGCCTTTGTAATGAAACCCATTCAACAAAAAAGCTATTTATATTTAATAATGCCGTTGAACCAGTAAACGAAATTTCTAATTTATAATTTTTATGATAGAGCCCCAACAAATTCCAGTTAATCAGCCAGAAAAATTGAGCCCCACTAAAATCGAGGCCGAGTTAGAATTGGAAAAAGAATTAGCAGTTCCCAAAATAATTGAAGTTTCGCCTAAAACAATAACTTCTGAGGCAGAGTCACAAACGGAATTAGAAAAAGTCGTTGAACAATCAATTGAAAATCAGAGCGAGGCGCCACAAGCTGCTACGCCAGTGCCAGACGATCAACCCACAGAAATTTTAAGCAAAATCAAAGAAATTAGAAATCTTGACCAAGAGTATCAAGTACAAACGCTTTGTGATTTATCTTTTCAAAAGGGCTTGTCTTACGCGATTTCCGTGGCGCGCGGCTTAGATAATCCCCATGTTTTAGACGCTTTTCATGACACTCTAACTGGTGAATTGCGTCAGAGATTAATTCAAGAGAATAAAGTAGAGGAATTATAAAATGAGTTTTATCATTATTTTTTTCGCGGTTGTTATTATTTTAATTTTGGCGAGTGCTATCACTGTAATTTTTTGGTTTTTTAATAAAGTTAAAAATAAAGGCAAGATTACGCGGGCGATGAATTTAGAATTATTTTTGGTAACTTTGCCGAAATTTGAGCAAGTGGCTGGTGAAGAGAAAAAGACCTTTAAAGAACAAGGCGCCATTATGGAGCAGTTTTTTGCTATTTTATCATCAATTAAAGAAAAAAAGTTTAAAAAGTTTTTGTATGGCCCGCCTGATTTTTGCTTGGAAATCGCCTTGCCATCAGTTGGTGAAGAAATTTCTTTTTATTACGCTTGTCCAAAAAAATATGTTGGTCTTTTAGAAAAACAAATTCACGGATTGTTTTCCGAAGCCAATATCGAGCAAGCTAGAGATTATAATATTTTTAATTCTTCAGGCGTGGTGGCAGGCGCCACGGTTTCTTTGGAAAAAAGTTATATCTTGCCTTTAAAAACATATCAACAAATAGAAACTGATCCCCTATCTGAAATTACTACTGCTTTGAGCAAGTTAGAAGCGCAAGGCGAAGGCGCGGCTGTGCAAATTATTTTGCGGTCAGCGCATAGTGATTGGTCAAAACCAGCGATTAAAGTAGTGCAATTAATGCAAGAAGGAAAAACATTAGCCCAAGCTCAAGCCCAAGCTTTTCAAGGCAAGGCCAGCAAGGGGCTAGATCGGGCCGTGGGTTTGGCGGGCGAAGTTTGGGGTAAGAACAGAGAACAATCTCAAGATCAAAAATCAATAGACGAACAAAATAAACCCAAGGCATTTCAACAACAAACCATTGATTTGATTGAAGGTAAGGCGGCTAAATATGGTTTTGAAGTAAACTTGCGGCTTTTAGCATCAGCCGAGACGCAAGCGCGGGCCGAGCAAATTTTATCCCATTTAGAAAAATCCTTTGTTCAGTTCCGGTCTCCGGTTTTAAATGGCTTAAAAATCCAGACCATAAAAAAACGCGCGCTAAAAAAATTAATTTATAATTTTTCTTTTCGAATTTTTAGTAAGCAAAATAAAATTATTTTAAACACTGAAGAACTATCGTCTATTTATCATTTTCCAGTTACGGGACTTGCCACGCCAAAAGTGGCCTTTGTAAAAGCTAAAAAGCGCGCCAGCGCCAGCTAATATGCCGCAAGGGGGCGTCATTTTAGGTCGTAATATATTTCGTGGAGTAGAAACACAAGCGCGTTCAGGGACTAACGATAGGTGTCGCCATCTTTATGTTGTTGGGCAAACTGGCGTTGGTAAGTCCGCTCTTCTAAGAGAAATGATTCGTCAAGATATTGAAGCTGGGCATGGGGTTGGAGTGGTTGATCCTCATGGGGACTTAGTAGAGTCAATTTTAGGAATTGTGCCGTCTACCCGCGCCAAAGACGTTATCTATTTTGATCCCGGTGATGTTGAGCGGCCAATGGGGCTTAATATGCTTGAATACAAAACTGAAGAGCAAAAAGATTTCGCGGTTCAAGAAATGGTCCGTATTTGGGAAAAATTATTTCCGCCAGAAATGATTGGGCCAATGTTTGAACATAATATGCGAAACGCTATGCTGACTTTAATGGCAGACAAAGATGATCCTGGAACAATCGTAGAAATCCCGAGAATTTTTACCGACGATGCTTTCGCAAAATATAGATTGCAAAAAGTTACCGATCCCTTGGTGCGTGATTTTTGGGAAAAAGAAATGGCAAAAACTACAGCGCAAACTCGTTCAGAAATGTTGGGCTATTTAATTTCTAAGGTGGGCCGGTTTGTGGAAAACTCGATGATGAGAAATATTATTGGTCAGCCCCACTCCGCGTTTGATTTTCGCGATGTTATGGATAATCAGAAAATTTTATTGCTTAATTTATCCAAAGGCCGCGTAGGTGAAGTCAACTCGTCTTTGTTGGGGTTGGTGGCGGTTTCTAAATTACAAATGGCGGCGATGTCGCGAGGCGATTTGCCAGAAGATCAGCGCAAGGATTTTTATCTATATTTAGACGAGTTTCAAAATTTTACTACTGAATCTATTGCCACGATTTTATCAGAAGCGCGCAAATATCGTTTGGGTATGATTATAGCGCATCAATTTATCGGTCAATTATCAGAGCAGATTCGGGACGCGGTTTTTGGCAATGTGGGTTCGTTAGTCTCTTTTCGGGTGGGCGCGAATGACGCGGAGTTTTTGGTCAAACAGTTTGAACCGGTTTTTAACCAGCAAGATTTAATTAACTTAGATAACTTTAATTGTTGTGTAAAATTAATTATCAATAATCAAACGGCCTTGCCTTTTAGCATGGGGACTTATCCGCCGGTGAAATCAAATTTAGAATCAGCGGGAATGGTGAAGCAGTTGTCACGCGCCAGATTTGGCCGTGATCGGGCCGAAGTAGAACAGGAAATTATAAAGCGGGCGAATTTTGGTGCTGGCGTGGCGTCAGAACAGGTGATGACGCCCGGGGAAAGAAACCTTTGATTTTAGATTTATGATTTAAGATTTTAGATTTATAAATGTCATCGTCGTTGTCATCTCTAAAGAGCCTAATCGGCCCGAATCCATTTCAGGATTCACGGCGTTAATGCTGGATGCTGAAACTAGTTCAGCATGACGGCTCATCGTCTATGTCTTCATTTGAACACGCGGAACCTTCATTGGGATTGTTGATAAAAGAAAGCAGAGAAAAACAAGCGCGAATAGCGGAAAGGGTTTTTTTATTAAAGCATTTTTTTGAAGCGCTAAAAAAAATAGATAGCCAAGGTGGCAAATCTGAAGCGTCGCGCCTAGAAAAGATTTTAACTTATTTGAGTGATGATTCGTGTGAGCGATTAGCTATCCCAGAAAACAAAGAAGATCGGCAGGGGCTAATTGATTTGGTCGTGGAACAGATTGACGCTTTGGCTAAAGAATTAGAACAGGCGGAATCTGAAATGGCAACAGCGTGGCAGCGGTCTGGCAAGGAACTAAAAGATTATAAAGTCGGCAGTGAAAAGCCGGCGGGAGTTGTTGAGTTGGAAGAAAGGCAAATATTTCTTATCGGCGCGCAAAAAACATTACAATCTTTATTTAACGAATTAACGAGGTGGGGTATTTAGGTTTTGTTTTATAATTTTAACACATAACCGATGGTGGGTAGCGTGTATTTTAGTTGTCATTCCCGCGAAGGCGGGAATCTATACGACGATTAATTCGTCAAGCGTGGATTCCCGCCTTCGCGGGAATGACAAAAGACGTTATTCGCTGTGATTTTACACAGAAAGGAGGTGAAAAAATGGATCCAGAAAAAATAGGACTTTTTAAGTCCGGTATCGAAGCACCAGTAGTGGACATCGAAAAAGACAAGCAGGAGATTTTAAAAAATTTAGAAAGAGAGCTGGCTAACAAGCAACAAGAGTTGGCTGTTTTAGAGTCAGAGCTTTATCTTGCGCCAATCGAAGAGCTGACTGCTAAAAAAAGTCAATTAGAGCAAGAGATTGAGGCGATAAAAACTCAAAAATTAGCTCTGGTTCAAGAAGCGGCACCGCAATCGAAATCAATGCCGGAAACATTTTTAGAGAAAACCAACAAAGAGCTGGACGGCATTGGCGAAAAATCTGATGTTAAGATTGTTGACGCTAAGGCACAGTCGCAGGCGGATCGGTCTATGGAGCAGTCTGTGGGTCAGTTTGAAACTTCAGACCAATTAGAAGAGGAAGCCACGCGAAATGATAAGCAAATAAAAAAAATGACCGTTGAGGCGGTTCCCGACCAACCAGGGCTCGTTAAAGAAACCCCCGTAGAAAAGAAGTCAGTTCTGATCGAAATGTTTTCCAACCCCGAAGCGGAAAATCGCATAAAGGAAATTCAAGCAGAGTTAAATAGGGAGAAAGAAGAGATTCAAGCGCTTGAAGAGGCGATAGTAGAAAAAAAGCAGAAGGTAAAATCCTTAGAGGGCGAAAAGGATAAATTAGAGCAGGGGGGGTTGGCGGCATTTTTTAGAAATGCGCCGAAGCTGGAAACAGCTAACAAGCGGGGTGCGACCGCCGTAACGCGTGGTATGGCGATTAGTGAATTGCACGCGGCTCTTGAAAAATACGATAAGATTCAAGATCAGAGTTTTATGGAAAAGATAATGAAAAAATTATCTGCTAAGATGAAAAAATTATTTAGGCAAGCTTATCCGGAATTATTCCCTAAGAAGGAAAAAGTAGAAAGAGTCAAAAAATCGGCTAAAGTTAAAAAAGCTAAGTCCGCGATTCAGGGCAAAAGGCTGGTCGGGGATGAGGGTATGTCCATCGCTTAAATTTAATCTTTTTATGTTTTCTTCTTTGCAAAAACTTTTGCCACGAAGTATTGGCGGGTTAGATTTAAATCAGTATTTTGTTGAACGCCAATTAAAAAAGGCCTGGCAAGTGGTTTTGAGTCAAAAGCCGCGCTTGGACCCCAAAATTCTTAAGCCGCTTTATTTAAAAAACGGAGTTTTCTTTGTGGGTTGCGCGAATATGTGTTACGCTAGTGAATTGCGTTTCCAAGAAACGGAACTTTGCCAAATGATTAATCGTGCTTTGCAAAGGCAGGCAGTTAATAAAATTAAATTTTTGTCGTATTAATTGTTTAACTGCAAGATTTATTTTTTCTTGCCCGTGTGAATTAGCATGGCTATTGCCACGCCCAAGGCAGTGCCGATACCGGCGGAAATCATCGCTGCTTTGTTGGGATTTTCTTTAATATACTCTTCTGCTTGTTTGAGAACATCACCAACATCGCCTTTTAATTTTTCAATTTCTTGTTCGGCCGAATCCTTGGCCTCCATAATTTTGTCTTTTACTTGATCTGTGTCCATAAATTTAGTTTGAGCCGCAGTCTGTAGACCGTAGCTGTCGTCTGTAGACCGCAGCTGTTTATTTTTTTCGACCAGCAATATTTAATGCTAAGCCAATGAGTAAAATAATTAGGCCGATTATAAGATAGCCAATCCCGGGGATATAGTTCAGTAACTTATTGACAATTCTAATCAGGCCGAATAATAAGCAACTCAAGCCAAAGAGCATCAAAAATAAAGCAAAGATTTCTCTCTTAATATTAAAAATTATTTCATGCACGCGTTCTTTGGCGTTGTCTAAAAGCGAACCCGTAAAACTTTTAACGAAGTTTTCAGCTAAATTAAAAAATATTTCTCGTAGGTTATTGTCTGGCATATTTTGTTTGTTTAAGCCGGCCACAACCAGATAAATTTCTGACTATTGGTCAAAACTAAAAACAAGTTTAAGTTAGTATATTTTAACTTATTTAGCACAATAGAGCAAATGGTACAGATGTTGTGGGGCGTTCTATTGTGTGTAGATTTTTATTTCTTTAGTTCCTTTATCGCCAACCACGTCGTAGGCCTGAACACGTAATTTGTGCTCGCCGTTAATTGTATCAGCTGGTAGCGTCCAAAAAAGGATAAGAGACGGTTGACTGGTTGACCCTATCAGCGTGTTATCAAAAAAGATATCAATCTGTTTGATATTAAAAGTCCCAGTAGCGCGTAGATTGATTGATAGCTCGCTCAGCGCTGTGCTGTTTTCTTGAGGCGAAGACAATTCAATCTGTGGTTGGTTGGCAACGGTGTGGATGTCGTCGGTTTCCGTAGGCAAAGCTCCATTAACGTTTAATCCGAGCGCAATTGCCCGGGGCGTTTTTAACCATTCTTGGACAGCGCTTTCCCAATTAATAAATTGGGGGTCTTGCCATGGAGTTTTCGGAAACTCACCCATGGGGTTGTCTTTGTCTATGTAATATAGAATATTGTGAATTTGGCTAAAATCTTTTTCTACAGTATTCTCTGGCGGCGTGAGGTCGGTTGCTATCTTGCCAGAAACATTATCAATTTTTACCTTTTTATTATAAGTATATTGTCCATTAAGCATTATCTTATCGGCGTTATTAAGTTCTGGTTTGGTGAATTTTTCAATCGGCGTGTCTTTTAGCGCGGATAACATAAAATCATGCCACAAGGGTCCCGCGACTCGCGACCCGGGATCGTGAGTCATTGATGAGTTGTCATTATTGCCCGCCCAAACGCCGGTGACTAAAGATGGCGTATAGCCCATTGCCCAGCCATCGCGATATTCTTGGGTGGTGCCCGTCTTAGCGGCTGCCGGCCGATTGCCTAAATATAAATAACTATTGGCGCCAAACATGGGCGTGCGGGCTTTATTATCTGATAAAATATCAGTAATTTGACGGCAGACCTGTTCTGACAAAACGCGTCGCGGTTTGTCTTGAAATTCTTCTAAAACATTATTTTGATAATCTTTGATTTTTAATATTGGCGTGGCTGGATGCAGAATGCCTTCAGTGGCAAAAACGCCATATGCCTGGGCTAATTCTATGGGCTTGACCTCACCGCCACCCAATACCAAGGATAAGCCATAACGAGAGCGATCCGTTAAGGTAGTGATTCCCGAATCGCGAGCCGTGTTTATGGTGTTGCTTAAACCAGCTAAATAAAGCACTTTAACTGCCGGGATGTTTAATGACATTGCCAGTGCCGATTTTAAAGACACTGGCCCATAATTTTGACCCGTATAGTTTTTTGGGCGATAAGAAGTAGAATTGCCAGTGGCAAATTCAGTGGGAACATCAAAAACAATTGTATCCGGGCTAAATCCTTTTTTAAAAGCAGTGGCATAGGCAATCGGCTTAAAAGCAGAGCCGGGCTGGCGATTACGCAAAATGACATTTACATTACCATCATTTTTTAAATCAAAATAGTCATGCGAGCCGACCATAGATATAATTTGGCCAGTTTTTGGATCAAGGGCTACGAGGGCCAGATTATGAGCGTTCATTTTTATGTTTTTTTCAGCGTAAGTCGTGGCTAATTCTTCGGCCTTTTGTTGTTTGTCCCAGTCCAAAGTAGTGATTACTTTTAACCCAGATTTCTCTAACTGGCTTTCGCCGTATTTTTGTTCTAAATATTCTTTGACATACATCACAAAGTGGGGAGCTTTGATCTCATGGCCCGGGGGCATAAAATTTAATTTTTCTGCTTTAGCTGTTTTCATTTCTTGATCATTAATATATCCCAATTCTTTCATACGATCTAAAATATATTCTTGGCGTGCCTTTAGGTCTTCGGGGTGTAAGCCGTAGGGCGAATAGTACGAAGGCGCCTTGGGTAGGCCGGCTAATAAAGCCGCTTCGGCCGAATCAACGTCTTTTGCTCTTTTGCCAAAATATGTCTGGCTGGCCGCTTCAATGCCATAAGCATTAGAACCATAAGGCACCTGATTTAAATAAAAGGTTAAGATTTCGTTCTTTGAATATTTTCTTTCTAGCTCCACCGCCAAAACAGCTTCTTTTATTTTACGGCTTATTTTTTTTTCGGTAGTTAAAAATGAATTTTTAATAACTTGCTGGGTAATGGTGGACCCGCCTTGGCTAAAAGATTGATTACGCAAATCAGTGAGCACGGCCCGTAAAATGGCTTTAAAATGAATGCCGTGATGTTTATAAAAATCAGCGTCTTCGGCGGTGATTGTCGCGTTAATGAGGTTTTGGGATATTTGCTCAAAATCCACAGATGTCCTTTTTTCCTCGCCGTGGACATCGTAAAGTAAAATATCGCCGGTCCGGTCATAGATTTTAGTTGATTGTGTCAGGTTGATTTGCGAGATCTGTTCTGGGTTAGGCAGATCTTTAGCAAAATAAGCGAAGGTAATAATGGCGCCAATCAACACAAATAAAAAAGCGCTGATTAAAAACAAAATCAGTGATTGGACAAAGCCGAATTGCGATTTGAATTTTATAAAATTAAACATTATGATATAATAATAATGCCAGAAACGATATTATTAGTCAAGCGATAATGAAACATTGGCAAAGAAGCTTTTTAATTATTTTGGGATTTATTTCAGAGTTAGCTAGTTTGGGGCTGGTTGTTTTTGGGTTGCGCTACTTTTGTCCTTTGACGGCTTGGCAGGTGCAAGCCAATGTTTTGCCAGACCAGGCCCTGGTAGTCCAATTTAATCAGCCGATTATTGGGGTAGATCTAAAAGAGCATTTTAGTATTGAACCAGCTATTAGCGGCCGGATCGTGACCGATGATTTTAGGCGGCAATTAGTTTTTAAGCCGGATAATTATTTGCTTGCTAATCATGTTTATAAAATTAGAGTTAATGGCCTGTGGAGTTTTAGCTTCTCGCGGCAGAATCAGGCTGATTTTACTTTTTATACTGAGGATGTGGGCGGCCAATTGACCAATTTAAAGCCGGTGATTTTACCCCAAGTTTACGCGGCTGTTGTGGCTGGGGGTTGTGATCCTTTAGGTGCGCCAACGTTAATAGGCAAGGTGATTGATGTTGAATTGGCCAGTAAAAAAGTTTGGCTTTACGATGATGGCGAATGCGTGGCCCAATATGAGGTTTATCGTTATGGCGGGTCCGGCACGCCAACGCCCAAGGGGCAGTTTCGAGTTAAAACCAAAGAACCAAATCATTTTTCATCATCAGCCCTTGTGTGGATGCCTTGGAGTATGAATTTTAATGGCGATGTTTTTTTGCACGGCATTCCATATTTTCCTAATGGCGCGATTTTACGCGGGGCCTATTCGCACGGTTGTATTCAAATGCCAACCGATCAAGCGGAAAAAACTTATAATTTTGCTAACATCGGCACCCCGGTTTATGTTAGGTAGGTGTTTTCCACAATTGGGGTTGACAAAATTTTGTATTTGGTCCATACTTATATCAGATTGAAATTCTCAGTATGAGCTCACGAGGGTGGCGGTCGGATTGTGCCCCCAATAAATCGCAATCTTGCCCCACCCAGCATTTTTTTATTTTTATAATATTCATTCGCTATTTATCCGTTGGCTCTGTATTGGGGCAGAGCCGGTTTTGAAGAACTAAGTAACAACCTTCCTGATCCTTATTAAGAATTGGGGGAGGGAAAATGGGAGGATCTCTTAATGTCACAGGTAAAATTACAGCAGATGGCGCCGATTAAGACTTGCAGGGTGATCTTGGACGGGAAAACCGGTGACCCGATTGACTTGTGGGTTGATCCTGCGTCTAAACTGGTGAAGACAATGAGGCAGGGGGTTTACAACGTGGATATTGAGAAGTTGCTCGCGAAACCGAATATCCATGTTGTTGCTCAGTACACTTAGAGTAGTTAAAACTAAAAAAGGACTGTGTTAACTAACGCAGCCCTTTTTAGTTTGGATGTCGTTTCCGTTCCGTAATGTTATTCGCGGGGATGGCAATGATGTTGTTTGCTGTGCTCTTTATAAAATATATTTGGCCGGTTTAATATCAGGTAGTTGACGGATTAGCGGCAAATCTTGAGGGCTGATTTTGCCGATCATTAAATCATTAATTTTGTTGTTTTGTTTAAGATAATCCTGAATAAAATAATAGCCAAAAAAATAAAGATAATCTTTAGTAAAAGCGCCGGCCCGGCCAGTATCAGTCAGGCCTCGCTTAACGCGTAACGTGGTTTGCCAAGCCAATTGAGGCGATGCCTTCTTCGGCCGGCAAATAGCCAGCAAAACCCGAAGCAAAAATTTTGTACGGCTGGCAACGGCCATTTTCGTTGCTTAATATGTGTATGAGTTCATGTTTAATAAGGCATACAGCTTCGTCGTGGTCAGTTTTTAAAGAGTGTTCGATTTTTATTTTAGGATAGTGAAATTGTGGTTCATAATTGAGCTGTTGAAGAAATCTTTTTTGTTTGGTTGCTATATTAGTTGGCTGTAATAAAAAAATAATCCGGAGTTTTCGGTCTAATTGCGCGAGAATTTTGTCAGTGGCGCGATAATTCATAGTTATCGGGTTGGGTGATTTTCGGTTAAGGCAACGTTTTTGGTGGGATCAATCATAAATTGTTTTAAATCGCGGCGGCCAATAATCATATCAAAATTCATTTGGGTGCGATCGGCAATAAAAACCTCGCTCTCAATTAAATTATCATCCAAAATAAAATTTAAAGGGATTATCCGCCGTTCCTCTTGGCCGATACTGCTACGGACTGTTTTGGCGCGGTTTGATTCGGCATTGATATCCAATTTGTCAATTAGTGTTTGGCAAATAGCGCTACGATAAGCGCCACTATCAATTTTGGCAATCAAAGAATGCTCTTGATTTTCGCCATAAATTATTTTTACTTTTTCGTAAATGCCAACAATCTTACGGCCAGAAATTTCTTCTAATTCTTCTTCAATTTCGCCGCCAAATAATTCGCCAGCCAGTCTGGCGCCCTTGCTGGCTGATTTTATTTTTAATCCATGAACGCGTTCTATCCGTTCTTTAAGCGGTGCTAAATTAGCAATTTGAATAGCCAGCCCCGGCCGGGCGTTAAGCTCTAAAATAATTGGCCCCATGTCTCGGTCTATGGCGATATCTATGCCAGCGAACCCGAGTTTTGACGCTTGCTGGGCAGTTACGGCCATTTCTAAAATCGTTCGCCACAAAGGTAATTTAATGCCAGAAAGAGCTAGGCGGGTTTTGGGCACATAATCAATTAGGCGATCGTGTTGAATGGCTGAAGTTGTAATGCCTCTGCCCAAGTCAATGCCAACGCCAATGCCGCCCATGTGCAAATTAGCGCGGCCGCCAGATTCTTCGGTGGGCAATCTTAATTCGGCCATTACTGGAACGTTGTTATAAACAATAACGCGGATATCGGGAATACCGCGAAAAGAATAGGGCTTTAGAAGTTTAATAATTTTAATGCGTTCTTCAAAAAAAGCCGTGTCAGACAAGTTGTTAATGGCAAAGGTGCCTTCCAAAATATTAAGAATATGATTTTGAATATCAGGGACAGTAATCAGTGAGCGGTCGGCCTTAATCCATATTGATTGATCGGAATTATTATCTGGCGACTGGCTATCTTTTTTACTGTAAACGATTAAAATACCCTTGCCGCCCAGACCCCGATTGGGTTTAAGGGTAAAACTCGGTGGCAGATTTTGCCAATTGAATTTTAAAAGGTCATGTTGAGTTTTTATAATAGCAAAAACCTTGGACACAGGTAGTCTGGCACGTTGCAGGATTTTTTTAGTTAGGAGTTTGTTGTCGGCTAATCTAATCGCCCGGCCAGAATTATATGGCCGGATGTATCCAAGGTTGCGGCCGTTCATACCCAAAACCTTTTTTTGTTTTTTAAAAAAAGACATCTAAAAACAATTTTTAATTTTTAATTTTTAATTTCTATTAAATTTTCAACGACTAATTTTTAAGGGTTTAAAAATTATTAATTAGACATTTAATATAAATTAGAAATTGAACATTGAAAATTTTATTTGGTTCTATCTGATATTCTTAATTACTTGATGGAATCTAAAGTATTCATTAAGACGCAGTCCAGACCAGCGGCCCAAAGCAATATTAATGATTATGCAAGCAAGAATAATTACGTCCGGTCGGTTTAGGGCAAAAACGCGGAGCGGCGGCCACAAAATGACACTGACGCCAACAACAGAAAGGACGAGCGTTTCTATGATACTAAAAAATACTTCGCGATGTTTTTTCTCTATTTGCAAAAGAATGATTTTTTCCGCTAATGCCAAGATTAAGCCGATAGACAGCAGAGACGTTTTTTGATTAAAAGGAAATGGCAGGGCGGTAAAAAGAATAATAATAGTTAAAGTTAAGATTAAAATTAAGGATATTTTAGGCAGATAAAGTAAGCGCCATTTGCGTAAAATTACGCGGAGCAGGGTTAATAAAATTGCGCTGGCGAGAATTAAGACTAGGCCGTATTTTAAACCACTGATAGCCAAAATCATAGTCATCAAAATGCCAGCGGATAGTCCCAAACCACGGATGCCGATTATTTGACGGCTCAAGCTAAACAGTGTGATTAAAATAGGCAAAGCTAAAACTATGCCTAGATCAGTTTCGGAGTGACCTTGTTGGATTAAATAATTAATTAAAAAATGCATATTTTTTATTAGTTAGCGAGTTAACGGGTTAGCGCGTTAACGAGTTTTGTCGTTTTTGATTCGTAACCCGTTAATCCGTTAACCGTTTAACTATTTAATTTAGTTAAATAATTATAATTATGCGCGCAACAAATGGCGGCGGCCAAAGCATCAGCGGCGTCATCTGATTTAATGGGTTTTTCGAGCCTTAAAAAATGTGCGACCATTTTTTGCACCTGGCATTTTTCCGCTCGGCCATAGCCAGTGAGCGCCTGCTTGATTTCCAACGGTTTTGGTTCCTGGATAGGGATATTTTTTTTAGCTAAAGCGAGCAAGATTACACCGCGCGCCTGGCTAACCCTCACAGCTGTTTTGTGATTTTTAAAAAAGAATAAATCTTCAACAGCCGCCAGATCCGGCGAGAATTTTTTCAATAAATTAGTCAGGGCTTTTTCTAAACAACATAGGCGCTGGGCGGTTGTTTCTTTGGTTGAGGTAATAAAACAGCCGTAATCAACTAAGCTAAAATCATTGGCGTCATTTTTAATAATGCCATAGCCAGTTTTGTGACTACCAGGGTCAAGGCCGAGAATCATCATCTTATTTTAAATTACTATAAATTTCATTAATATCGTCTTGCTCGTCCAGCGACTCTAATAATTTATCTATCGCGTCTTGGGCTTTGACTTCCACGGGCTCTCTCGCTTGCCAATCTAAGCTAAAAGATTTGGCGTTAAAATCAGCTTGCTCTAATGTTTGTTTAATTTTTTCTAAGTTTTCTGGCTTGGCGTAAACAAGTAGGCTGGCAGCACCGCCCTCATCGGTAATTTCTTGAATGTCTTGGGCGCCTGCTTCTATGGCCTTTAATTCTAAGATATCCTTTTGCGCGTTGTCGCCAAGTGCGTATTCTAAAATACCGATATGATCAAACAGCCACAAAACACTGCCCTGGCTAGCTAATTTGCCTTGGTGGCGTGATAAAATATTTTTAATTTCGCCAAGCGCCCGATTTTTATTATCCGTAATCCCTTCAATAATCAAGGCCACGCCTTCTGGTCCATACGCTTCGTAGATAAATTCTTCTAACATTGCGCCTTCGTCAGCGCCCGCGCCTTTTTTAATGGCGCGTTCCACGTTGTCTTTGGGCATATTGGACTCGCGCGCTTTTTCCATGGCCAATCTTAATTTGGGGTTCGTTTCTGGATCCGGACCTTTTTCTTTAGCAGCAACACTAATCATGCGCGCTATCTTGGAAAATATTTTACTTTTTTTGGCGTCAGTAATGGCTTTTTGCCACTTGACCTTGCTCCATTTTGAATGGCCGGACATGATAAAAAGTTCAAAGTTTAAAGCTCAAAGTGAAAAGTTTAAATTAAAAAATTAAAAGTCAAAAATCAAAAATGCGCGCAGGCCGTCATTCCAGCCTCCGAGCCATGCACCGTATGGTGCGTGGCCGAGCCGGAATCCATGTTGTTGGTGCTGGATTTTGCAATAAGATTAAGATGATAGAATGCTGAATATCTCATTGGCTATTTAGTAAATTTAAAACTAGAAAGTATTTCTTTGTATTCTGCTTTTAGTGATTCATAGGGTTGACCATTTTCAAGATTAAAAATAGGGAATGATATATTATAAAGTAATCCGTCTTTCTCCACGTAAAGATTATAATAATAACCGTAGTCAAAAAGCTTTCCTTCATTCAGCATTCTATCTCTGTCTATGGCCTCCACAGCCGGATAATTTAAAAATGTTTTTGTTTTTGTGTCCGAAAGAGGACCTTCGCCAGAAAACCAGGACCCATCTGCTATTGCATGGATGGCCGTTTTATTACTCGTACGGCTTCCTATGACATTGGCATCGAATATTGTTATTGCAATATCAGAACCCCCAGCAACAATATTTTGTTCCTTAATCGTTTCTTCTGTTGTTATGCTCAAAAAACTCACGTCATATAAAAGAGTTTTTGATTGTGGTGATATTGATGTTTCTTTCTTTTTGTATTCGTATTTTTTAGGATAATTAAACTCAAATCCATATTGGCTATTGGTATACGTTACCCACTGATCGTTTTTTGCTCGATGAGCTTGGTAAATTTGAGTTTGTATGGATAGCGCTTGTTGCTTGGCTTCTTGCTGGCCACGTGCAATCATTGATCCTTGCCAACACAAAATACCAGCTACGGTAATAAAGCCAATGATAGCTATAGTAACAACAAATAACCAGTGGGTTTTATGGGGTGTTATTTTTTGTTCATTGGTCATTGGGATTTATTTAGGTTAATTAGAATAATTAGAAATTTATCGAGTAGCCATTATGCTAACATCTTTAGTCTTATGGGTCAATGTAAACGGCGCCTGATATTGACTAAAATGATAGCGCCAAAGCCAGCAATTAGCGTGGCCAAGGCAATAGTTTTGCCCCAAGCAAAAGTTTGATTTTTTGCGCCAGATTCAGCAGGATTATTTATAGAGGCAGTTAATTGTTCTGGGTCGGGTGATGCTTGAGAA
>MNWF01000051.1 GCA_001872305.1 Parcubacteria group bacterium CG1_02_40_25
AGAAATGGCTTAGTGAGATTTTATCTGCCACGTGAGACTGATTTAGATCAACTAACTTGGTATAGTCTTAGGCGAGTAGAAAATCTAATTAACAACCGGCCAGTCAAGCTTCTTGGTTACAGAACGCCGAATGAAGCATTTGAAATGGAAATGAATAAATTAAAATTATGAAAGAAATGGCTTAGTGAGATTTTATCTGCCACGTGAGACTGATTTAGATCAACTAACTTGGTATAGTCTTAGGCGAGTAGAAAATCTAATTAACAACCGGCCAGTCAAGCTTCTTGGTTACAGAACGCCGAATGAAGCATTTGAAATGGAAATGAATAAATTAAAATTATGAATCAGCCGTTGTTACTATTGCTAAATTTTTTTATCCACAGAGTTGCACTTGCAAATTGAATGTGGGATTAGTAGTTTTTAGTTTTTAGAATTTAGTTGTCGTATTTTCTACAAACTACAAACTAAGAACTAAAAACTGATTATAATATGCTTAAAGAAAAATTTGAAAAAGAAATTGTCCCGCGAATGGTTAGCCAGTTCGGTTTAAAGAATAAATTAGCAGCACCACGAATTAAGCAGGTGGTTTTGAACATGGGCTTAGGTCGTTTTTTGGGGGAAAAAGAGGCAGTTGAAAGATTAATCCAAGATATAACCACGATTAGCGGTCAAAAACCAGTTCTTACCCAAGCAAAAAGAGCTATTTCTAGTTTTAAGATTAGGCAAGGCCAGAAAATCGGATTAAAAGTGACTTTACGCGGTCACAGGATGTGGGATTTTATTGATCGTTTGGTTTTTATAGTTTTGCCACGGGTGCGTGATTTTCGAGGATTAAATTTGAGCGCTGTTGATACCGGCGGTAACTTGACAATTGGGATTAAAGAGCACATAGTATTTCCAGAGATCTCTTCGGATAATGTTAAGCAAATTTTTGGTTTACAGGTTTGTTTAGCAACAACTGCTAAAAATCGCGAGCAAGGATTATTGATGTTTAAAATGTTAGGATTCCCAATTAAAGAAAAATAACGCTTATCCTAAGTTTGTTATTTGGATATTTGTAATTTGAGATTTAACTGTTTATGCCCAAACTATCATTGATCGTAAAGGCCAAGAGAAAACCTAAGTTTTCAACACGCACTATCAGGCGTTGTTTTCGCTGTGGTCGTACTCGGGGCTTTTTGCGAAAGTTTGATCTATGCCGAATTTGTTTTCGAGAGCTGGCTAATAGAGGTGAAATCCCAGGCATCAAAAAATCTTCGTGGTAAATTTGATTGTTTTTAAATGTTAGTTAGTTGTTTCTAAAAATTACAAACTATAAACTATAAACTATAAACTATAAACTAAAAACTGATATTATGGATCCTTTAGCTAATTTTTTCTCACAAATTAAAAACGCGCAAATGGTTAATAAGGAAACGTTAAAAGTTCCTTATGCTAAATTGAAGCTAGCCATAGCGGAAGTTTTAGTCAGGACTGGCTATCTGGAATCAGTTGAGAGGCAAGGTCGCGAGGTTAGCCGGCGGATGTTGGTGGTTAAATTAAAAAAGGATGAAGATCATCCCGCGATTTTTGGGATTAGGAAAGTAAGTAAATTAGGGCAAAGAGTTTATTTGCCCCACAAAAAAATCTGGCCAGTAAGAAGTGGTTATGGCTTGGCAATTATTTCTACTCCCAAGGGATTAATGACGGACAAAGAGGCGAGGAAGCAGGGGGTGGGCGGAGAGGTTATTTGCGAAGTATGGTGATAACGAAGTGTAAAGGGCAAAGTGAAAAGCGCAAAAGTTAAAAATTACGTTTTTATTTTGCACTTTGTACTTTGCATTTTAACTTTTTATATTATGTCTCGAATTGGTAAAAAAACAATTTTAATCCCTGATGGAGTGACGCTATCAATTGACGGTAGCGAAATTAAGGTTAAAGGTCCCAAAGGAGAATTGATGATAACCATATCTTCATTATTCAAGATTGATATAAAAGATAAAGAATTAAATGTAATACCGAGAAAACAAACTCGTCAAACTCCGGCTTTATGGGGCACGACCAGAGCTTTGATTGCTAATTTAATTAACGGTGTTGTTGCCGGATACGAGAAAAAATTAGAACTTGAGGGAGTGGGTTACGCGGCGTCGCTTGACGGCAAGGATTTGGTTTTTAAGCTCGGCTTGTCTCATCTAGTTAGAGTTAAATGTCCAGAGAGCGTTCAGTTTAATGTTGAAAAAAATTTAATTACAGTTAGTGGAATTGACAAACAATTAGTTGGTCAAATAGCGGCAGTGATTCGATCAAAGAAAAAGCCAGAGCCATATAAAGGGAAGGGTATCCATTATTTGGGAGAGGTAATTAAACGCAAGGCCGGTAAAAAAGTAGCTGGAAGTACGGCGTAGTCGGCTTACGGTTTGCGGTTTACGGCAGACGGCTTGCCACTAAAATAATTTCACAAATTATGATTAATTAGTTGTGTGCTGTGAGCCGTAGACAAATTATTATGTTTAAAATTACTAAAATTCAAAAAAGGTTACGGCGGCATCACCGGGTGCGCGCTAAAATTAGCGGCACTAAAGAATGCCCGCGACTTTGCGTTTTTAGATCTAATCAACACATTTACGCGCAGTTAATTGATGATGTTGCGGGCAAAACTTTAGTAGCGGTGAGCGACTTGGATTTGGATAAATCAAAAACCGAAGATGGCGGGGTTAGTCGGACCATCAAAAATCAAAAACCGAAGATGGCGATTGCGATCGGATCATCAAAAATACAAATAAAAAATAAAAAAGGGACTAAAGAAATTGAATTAAAGGGTAAATCAGCCACGGCTTTTGCGGTCGGGAAGCTAATTGCTGAAAAATCCTTGTCAAAAAAGATTAAACAGGTTATTTTTGACAGGGGCGGTTATCTCTATCATGGTCGAGTAATGGCGTTGGCTCAGGGCGCGCGAAGTGGCGGGTTGAAATTTTAAAAAGACGGTCTACAGTCTATGGCCGACTGTTCGCTGTCCACTGTTTCTTTTTTACCATTGGCCGTTGATTGTTGACTATTGATTGTAGACTGTAGACCGTAAGCTAATATATTTATGTCTCAAGATAGAAATTATAATAAAAAACAGAATGAAAAAGATAAGGAATATGATTCCCGGGTTTTGGATATTGCGCGTATTACGCGGGTGGTTGCTGGCGGTCGCAGATTTCGTTTCCGCGCGGTCGTAGTGATGGGTGATGGCAAGGGTAAAATTGGTATCGGCTTGGCCAAAGGCGCGGACGTGGCCTTGGCCGTGGAAAAGGCAACGCATCAGGCGAAGAAGCACCTGGAAGTTATTAAAATTAAAAACGGAACAATCAGTCATTTAGTCGCGGCCAAATACAGCGCGGCAAAAATCATATTAATGCCTGCTAAGCATGGCCGTGGTATTGTGGCTGGCGGAGCGGTGCGCGCGGTCTGCGAATTAGCCGGCATTAAGGATGTTGTCGCTAAAATTATTAGCCGATCGACTAATAAACTGAATAATGCAAGGGCAACGTTGGTGGCTTTGCGTAAATTGAAAGCGTAATAAGATGCAATTACATCAAATAAAACCTAATCATAAAAAAAAGACGCGTAAGCTTGTGGGCCGTGGCGGCAAGCACGGAACTTATTCTGGCCGAGGTATGAAGGGGCAGAATTCGCGTTCTGGATCAAGCACAAGGCCCGGATTTGAAGGTGGTCAAACACCGTTTTTTAGGCGTTTACCCAAACAACGCGGGGCAACTAAAGTGGTGGACGTAAATAGGGCCAAAAAGCTTGGTCGTTATCAAATTAAACCAGTAGTTTTAAATTTATCAAAAATTAATCAATCTTTTCAGTCGGGCGAAATTGTTTCGCCACGAACGCTGGAACAAAAGGGGTTGATCGGTAAGACGGGCAACAAATTACCAGTGGTTAAAATTTTAGGCGATGGCAAACTGGCAAAAAAATTAGTTTTTGAGGATTGTGTTTTTTCTAAATCGGCAGGGAAGAAAATAAGCAATAAAATTTCTAATTTTTAATTTATAAACAATTTTCAATAAACGAATTTTCAATGACTAAAAAAATCTACAAAGCAAATGAGGCATTAGAAATTGTAAAATTAGAAATTTTTTGAAAATTAAAAATTGAAAATTAGTTTTTGTCATGTTTTTCCAAAAAATTGTCCAAATTTTTAAAATTCACGACTTGCGCAATAAAATCATATTTGTGCTGGCTATGCTTATGATTTTTCGTGTGGCCGCAAACATCCCAGTGCCGGGCGTAGACGCGTCAAAGTTAAAAGAGTTTTTTGGCAATAATCAATTTTTTGGCTTACTTAATATTTTTACTGGCGGCGCTTTGTCCAATTTTTCTTTGGCAATGCTTGGACTGGGACCATATATTACAGCCACAATTATTCTACAGCTTTTAACAATGATTTTCCCGCGGCTGGAAGAAATTTACAAGGAACAAGGGGAAGCAGGCCGGCGCAAGTTTAATCAATATGGCCGTTTATTAACCGTGCCTTTAGCCGCGCTTCAGGGATACGCGATGTTAACATTGTTTTCTCGTCAAGGTGTAATTGTTTTTAATTCTTGGATTGATATCGCGGTAGCTATTGTTACTGTGGTTGCGGGTACGGTATTTTTAATGTGGATCGGCGAGTTAATTTCTGAAAAGGGAATTGGCAACGGAGTTTCGTTGTTGATTTTTGCCGGTATTATTGCTGGTTTGCCTTCAACAATTAGAGAAATTATTGTGGCTCGTGATCCAAGCAAGATTCCTTCGTATATCGCTTTTGTGGTGGTAGCGCTTTTGGTAATCGCGGCCGTAGTTTTAATTAATGAAGGCAAACGGAATATCCCGGTATCTTATGCTAAGCGGATTCGCGGCCGCAGAATGTATGGCGGGGTCTCTACTTATTTGCCGATTAGCGTTAACCCGGCTGGTGTTATCCCGATTATTTTCGCGGTTTCTATTATGTTAATGCCAGGAATGGTGGCGAATTTTATCACGAATTCCAGCCACGCTTGGCTAGCAAGTTTAGCGCGCCAATTAGCTAAGTTTTCACCGCAGAATCTTTGGTTATACGCGCCTTTTTATTTTTTGCTGGTAGTGGTGTTCACTTTTTTCTATACGGCAGTGACCTTTGAACCAAAAAATATTTCTTCTAATTTACAAAAAATGGGCGGTTTTATTCCAGGCATTAGGCCGGGCCGCGCTACTTCTGAATTTTTACATTTTATTCTGAACCGCTTGCTTTTATTCGGCGCTATTTTTTTGGGGGCAGTCGCTGTGTTGCCGAGTATTATTCAAAGCGGTTTTGGTTTCAGCCAATTAACTATTGGCGGTACGGCTGTCTTAATTGTTGTTTCAGTGGTGTTGGAAACCATGAGACAAGTAGAGTCGCAGTTGACAGTGAGGGATTATGAAGGATTTTAAGAATTTTTAATTATTCTAATTATTCTAATTTCTAAATAATGACCAATGACTAAATCCCAAAACGACGCCGCTGTCATTGGCCATTGGGGCTTATGTTTTATTTAGAATAATTAGGTTAATTAGGTTAATTAGTATAATTAGTATAATTCTGTTTAGTCTGAGTTAATTAGAGCAATTAGAAATTAATTTTTGAGCATATGCCTTCATTAAAAAAGTTATTAGTAATTTTTATTGGTCCTCCGGGCTCTGGCAAGGGGACACAAGCTAGTATGTTGGCGGAAAAATTGGGTCTAACGCATATTGGCTCTAGCGAAATCATTAGAGAGAAATTGCCGACTTTATCAGGCGAGGAAAAAGAACTAGTGGAAAAACCATTTAACGATGGTGGTTTAATCCCTTCGGATGTCATCACTAAATGGGTGATTGAAAAGTTAGAAAAAGTAAAATCGCTTAAGGGCAAGGGTATTGTTTTAGATGGTTCGCCTCGGATGTTGCCAGAGGCCGAATCCTTGAATCAATATTTAAAGCGGGACTCTTTTTGGCAAGAATATATTTTGTTTTTAGATATTAAAGTCGACGAGTCCATTTGGCGGCGCGAGCATCGTCGGGTTTGTGCTAATTGTCGTTATGCTTTGCCATATACTCCAGAAAATGCCAAATTAACCGTGTGCCCTAAGTGTGGCGGGCAGTTAATGAAACGGGCCGATGAAACAGCCTTAGAAAAACGCTGGCAAGTTTACGAAGAGCAAACCTTACCGGTGATTAACTATTTCCGCGAGCAGGGTTTATTAAAAGAAATTAACGGTTCGCAAAGTATTGAAAAAGTACATGAGGATGTGGTTAGAGCGTTAAATATTGATTAAAAATTTGTTCAATTCAATGGATGTAATTTTGGATCAAAAGTCATTATTGACTGGCGGAAAAATTTTAGGTCAGATTTTAGCTGAATTAAAAAGCATGGTAGCGCCCGGACTAGCAACTGGCGATTTGGAAAATCGTGCCAGAGATTTGATTAAAAAAGCAAGTGCAAAACCAGCTTTTTTGGGTTATCAAAAATATCCAGCGGTACTATGCACTTGCGTGAACGAAGGGATTGTCCATTGCGTACCCAGAGCTGACGAAATTTTAAAATCGGGCGACATCATCAGTTTAGATTTAGGGATTCAATATCGGGGTTATTATTTTGATGCGGCAATAACCGTGGTAGTTGGCGAGGTGCCTGCTGAGGCGCGACGATTAATCTTGGTAACTAAAAAAGCGCTTAAGCGGGGGTTAAAAAAAGCGCGAGCCGGCAATACGGTTGGTGATATTGGCAATACTATTTCGCGTTATGTGGAGTCGCAAGGTTTTACTGTTGTCAAGGATCTTTGTGGTCACGGGATTGGTAAAAAACTTCACGAGTTGCCAGAAATTTGTAATTTTGGTCAGCGCCATCATGGAGAAACTTTAAAAGTTGGTCAATTGATTTGTATTGAACCCATGGTGGCCGCGGGTCGAGATTGGCGTATTAAGCATACGCAAGATGGCATCGGCTGGCAAACTATGGATGGTTCTTTGGCGGCTCATTTTGAGCACACACTTTTGGTGCGCCAAGACGATTGTCTTGTGTTGACAGAACCATAAATTATACGAAAGGTATATGGTGATTAATCGTCTGCCTTTTTTATTTTATCAAAATATGCTATAATACGGCGGTAAAATCAAATATCAAAAATCAAAATGATGGGATGGTATTTAGCTAATCGACATTTTGCATTTTGCACTTTTAATTTTGCATTAATCTTATGTATTTATCAGTCATTTTACCCGCCTATAATGAGGCAAAACGGATCGCGCAAACTTTATTAGATATTGATCGCTATTTGTCGCGCCAAAATTATGAGTACGAAATTATTGTGGTAGATGATGGATCTCGGGACAATACGGTCAAGGTAAGTCAGCAAATGCAATCTGTGATTAAAAATTTAAAAGTTATTGATAATCCGCAAAATCATGGCAAGGGCTATGTGGTCAAGCAGGCAATGCTCAAAGCCAAGGGTAAATATCGTTTGTTTATGGACGCGGATAATTCTACGGTGATTGGCCACTTAGATAAATTTTTTCCTTGGATAGAAAAGGGTTATCAGGTAGTTATTGGTTCAATTGAAGTTAAGGGCGCGAAAATTGAAGAGCGGGCCGCTTGGTATCGACGTTGGTTAGGGCATTTAGCCAAGCTTTTGATTCGCGCGGTTTTAATTTGGGGCGTTCATGACACTCAACGAGGTTTTAAATTATTTTCCGAAGAAGTAGCGGAAGCAGTTTTTCCTAAACAAACAATTATTCGTTGGGGCTTTGATATGGAAATATTGCTTATCGCCAAAAAAATGGGTTATAAGATAAAAGAAGTAGCAGTTGATTGGCACAATCCCGAAGGAAGCAAGGTAACGCTGTCGGCCTATTTTAAAACTTTAGTAGAATTGTTTAAGATTAGATGGAATAGTTTAGCGGGAAAGTATAAAGGTTAGATGGTTGATGGGTTAACGAGTTAATGTGTTAATTTTATAGATGAATAGTATTTTTTCGTGATATAACTCATTAACCCGTTAACTCGTTAACCAAGAAACCAGATAACTATTTTAATTTAAAAAATAATGGCTATATCCGAACTTCGTTTTGACTTAGTGTCAAAAGATTGGGTGGTGATTGCCGCGGGTCGCGGCCGGAGGCCAGATACTTTCGCGCGCAAAGAAATACCAGTCGTAGAGTCAATCGCGGTTGATTGTCCGTTTTGTCAGATACAGACCCAAGAAACCGCGGTCTTGGTCAAAACCAAACAAGGGCACATTACTAAAATTAAAAATAATCAAGAAATAACTAAGCTTGATTGGTCTTTTGTAGTTATTCCTAATAAATATCCGGCTTTTGGCCAAGCCCAAGATTTGAATGAACGAGCTATTGGTCCATACCAAATTATGGATGGTGTCGGTTTTCACGAGGTGGTGGTTTATCGTGATCATCAACGTCAGTTAGCTGATTTTTCCATTGAAGAAGTGGCGGGTTTTATTGATGTTTTACAACAAAGATATTTGGCATTGATGGATAAAGAGTTTATTAATTATATTTCTATTTTTCATAATCAAGGAAAGGAAGCGGGCGCCTCGGTCAGTCATCCGCATTCACAAATTATTGCTATCCCGGTCATTGATCCCGATTTACGGCGTAGTCTAGAGGGGTCACAGAGATATTTTAACTTAAATCATCAATGCGTTCATTGCACAATGATGAAGTGGGATTTAGAAAATGGCGAGCGAATTATTTTTGAAAATGATCAGTTTGTGGTTTTAGTGCCCTTTGCCTCCCGAGTGAGTTTTGAAATGCGAATTTATCCTAAGGAGCACAAATCATATTTTGAAAGGATTACCGATCAAGAGATTCGGTCGTTGGCTGAAGTGCTAAAGCAGGCGTTAAGCCGTTTGGCAAAAAAGCTTAATAACCCCGCTTATAATTTTTTTATTCATACCGCGCCTTGCGATAGTAAAGATTATGATCACTACCATTGGCATATTGAAATTTTACCCAAAACCTCTACTTGGGCTGGTTTCGAATTGGGTACCGGCATTGAAATCTTAACGATTGCCCCGGAACAATCCGCGGGATTCTTGCGGGCATAATTTAATTGTTCTATTATTAAATTGCTCAATTGCTACGCGAGTTCATGGGGCGATAGCCGTTTATTTTTGTAGCGTTATAACAATTTGACAATTTAACAATTGAGCAATCGAACAATGTAGCTATGGAAAAATATATTATTGCTAATTGGAAAATGAATCCTGATGACTTAGTTAAGGCCAAGTCGCTTTTGGCGTCTGTGGAAATCGGTCTGACAGATAACGATAAAAAAGTCGTTATTTGTCCGCCTGTAATTTTTTTACGAGATTTGCGTCAGATTGTTAATAAGTGCCAATTAGGCGCGCAAAATGCATATTTTGAAAAACAAGGCGCTTTTACCGGGGAGATTTCTGTTGGTATGCTTAAAGACGCGGGTTGCGATTACGTAATTCTGGGCCATTCAGAGCGGCGGCAATATTTTGGCGAGGCCGATGGGGCGGTGAACAAAAAAGTTTTGGCGGTGCTGGCGTCTGGAATGAGGCCAGTGGTGTGTTTGGGTGAACAGGAACGCCAAGCAGAAAATATTGGTGAGATTTTAAAAAAACAATTAACGACGATATTATCTGGCGTGGCTAAGCAAAAACTAAAAGAAGTAGTTTTGGTGTATGAGCCGATTTGGGCGATTAGTACTACTCCCAACAGCCAACCCTGCTTACCAGATGATGCTTTGACGGTTTATTTATTTTTGCGAAAGATGCTAATCCAGACCTATGGTCAAGGCGCGGCAGACAAAATTTCGATTTTATACGGCGGCAGTGTTGGCGCTAAAAACGCGGCTGATTATATTCAAATTAGCCAATTTAATGGATTTTTAGTTGGGAGCGCTTCATTAAAATCCGAAGAATTTATAAAAATCGTTAAAATTTAAATCTAAAATAAAAAAATATGTTGCGATTAAAAAATCGTAAATTTTTAACAGGGTTTACTTTGATTGAACTTTTGGTTGTAATCGCGATTATCGGTCTTTTGGTCGCCATCGTTTTGGTAGCGGTAAATAGCGCCCGGATTAAAGCTAGGGATGTCAGAAGAAAAGCTGACTTAGCCCAGTTTTACACCGCCTTAATGCTTTATTATGATGACCATGGCTATCTGCCTTCGCCGGATAGTTATGGGGAAAACGGTGCTGGAGCTTGGGATTATAGCACCCAAGATCCTAACAATAATGGCAAGTATTTCTTGGAATTTTTAGAGCCCCAATACATAGCCAAAGTAGGTCTTGATCCGATTAATAATGGTGTTGGAGATGTGTTTTTTGGAGGGACAGGATATGCCTATGCTTATTACTGTTATACGGCAGCGTGGGCTCATCCTGATACTTTTTTATTAGGGGCTAAGTTGGAAAATGGTAATGTTTGGTGGTATGGCGGCAATTATATACCGGTTAAATGCAAATAATTTTTAATTTTTATGTTTAAAACACTCAAAGATGTTGATTTAAAAAATAAGCGCGTTTTAGTTCGTGTTGATTTCAATGTGCCTTTGGACAGTGCGGGCCGGGTAGATCCGTCTGAAGATTGGCGGATCAAGAATACCTTACCCACCATAGAATATCTACAAAAGCAAAGCGCGAAAATAATTTTAATCGCTCATTTTGGTCGGCCAAAAGGTCAGCGCGATTTGAAATTTTCTGTTAAACCTCTGTCAGATTACTTGTCTAAGATTTTGCAGGTTCCGATGGTTTTTGTTGACGATTTTACAAATGAAACTGGCCAAAGGTTAACCGCTGATTTGGCAGTCGGTCAGATTGCTTTTTTAGAAAATATTCGTTTTTACGCTGGTGAAGAAATTAACGATCCAGAATTTGCTAAGCAGTTAGCGCGCCTGGGCGATGTTTATGTGAATGATGCTTTTTCTAATTCTCATCGGGAGCATGCTTCTGTCGTTGGTTTGCCAGCGTTGTTGCCATCAGTCGCTGGTTTGTTATTGGCTCGTGAGGTAGAGATTTTATCAAAAGTTTTTAGGAAACCGAAACGACCACTAGTTGTTTTAATAGGCGGGGTTAAAATCTCTTCTAAATTAAAATTTATTAAGCGGTTTTTACAAACGGCCGATCATGTAATCTTAGGCGGCGCTTTGGCTAACACGGTGCTCGCGGCAATGGGCTTGGCAATTGGTCGTTCGGTGGTTGAAGAAAAAATAGTTGATGAGTTGCGAGCTCTAAATCTAACTGATCCAAAACTACATTTACCGGTAGACGCGATAGTAGCGCCAGAGCCAACGGCCGAAGCCCCGCATCGTGTAGTGGCAATCGGCAGTACGCGATCCGAAGAAATGATTTTAGATATTGGGCCAGATAGCCAACGATTATTCGGTGACATTATTATGAACGCGGGCACGGTGATCTGGACGGGTCCAGTGGGCCTTTTTGAGATTGATGCCTTTAGCCAGGGTATGAAAAAGATTGGTCAGTTTATGACAAAGACCACAGCCCATACCATAGTTGGCGGTGGTGATACGGTTGGCTTTTTATCTAAACAGGGGCTGTTGGATCAAATTGATTATGTATCTACCGGGGGCAGTGCTATGTTGGATTTTTTAGCAAATGGGCAATTGCCTGGGCTAAAAGTTCTAGGATACTAGTTAAATTCAAATATCAAGAATCAAACACCAAAAAGATAAAACAGAAATAAAAAATATTGAAATATTTTTTGGTTTTTAATTTACATTTTGATTTTTGATATTTGAATTTTGATTTTTATTTGTTATGAATCAATGGTCTTTTAAGCCAGGCGCGCCTCAAGAATTTAAAGAAGGCCTAAGCCAATATCCTTCTTTTGTTTTAGACCTGCTTTATCAGCGCGGTTTAAAATCTAAAAAAGACGTTGGTGATTTTTTAAAACCAGATTACGAAAAACAGCTTAATGATCCATTGTTAATGCGGGGAATGGATCGGGCAGTTGGAAGGATTGTCAATGCCATTAAAAAAGAGCAGAAGGTCGCCATTTTTGGCGATTATGACACAGACGGAGTTTGTGGTGCCGCGGTTTTGAATAGTTTTTTTAATTTATTTGATTTTCAGCCAGAAATTTATATCCCGGGTCGCGTGAAAGAAGGTTATGGCTTGAATTGTCAGGCGATTGAACATTTGGCCGATAAGGGGGTTAAGCTGGCAATTACGGTTGACTGTGGAGTAACTGATTTTGCGGAGATCGATTTGGCGAATAAATTAGGTATGGATGTTATTGTTTTGGACCATCACTATGTTGAAGATCGTTTGCCTAACGCCTTGGCCGTGGTTGACCCATGGCAAAGGGGGTGTGATTATCCGTTTAAAAATTTGGCTGGAGTAGGTGTCGCTTTTAAAGCAATTCAAGCATTATTAAAATCTAATTTTGCTAAGAAAAATGCTGAAAAAATTCCGGTTGCCTTTGATAAGTGGTTGTTAGATTTGGTGGCTTTGGGCACGGTGGTTGATTGTATGCCACTTTTGGGTGAAAATCGGGTGATTGTAAAATATGGCCTGGTGGTATTGGCGCAAAGTCAGCGCCCGGGCGTTCGGGCGTTAATGAACATTGCTGGCGTTAAGCCGATTTTTGATAGCCAGAATTTAACCACTAATTTAGATAGTCATACGTTAGGTTATGCTTTGGGGCCGCGTTTGAATGCCGCTGGCCGCATGAGTCACGCGAATATGGCCTACGAGCTTCTAATTTGTCAATCAGACCAAGAGGCCGAATTTTTAGCCAAGCGCTTGGACGAAAAAAATCAGGAACGTCAAGCGGAGACGAGTCGAGTATTGGCGCAAGTTGAAGAAAGATTAAAAAAAATTGATGAATTGCCAATGCTAATTTTTGAAGGAGATGAGTCCTGGTCCATTGGTATTAATGGTTTGGTTGCTGGTAAACTGTCTGATAAATATTTTCGGCCAGCATTTATTTATAAAATAGAAGGCGAAAATGTAGTGGGGTCAGCTCGGAGTATCCCCGGATTTAATATTATCAAGGCGTTAACTAATGTTAAGGATTATTTATCAGAGTTTGGCGGTCATAGTGGCGCGGCTGGATTTAGTACAAAAAAAGACAATTTAATGGATTTGAAAAATTCTTTAGAAAAAATTATCAACAAAGAGGTTCGGCCAGAGGCGTTAGAGCCGCAGTTAAATCTTGATTTAACTTTGTCAGCCCGAGATATTTCTTGGCAAACCTATGGTCAATTGCGAGCATTAGCGCCCTTTGGTCAGGCGAATCCAGAACCGATTTGTTGTTTGAATAATGTTGAGATAATTAATCTGAGTTTAGTCGGTAATGGGAGTAAGCATTTGCGTTTAGATTTAAGGGCGCGAGCGGATCAGCCAGGCGATAGCCGTTTTTTTATTTTTCGAGCTGTGGGTTTTAATTTTAGTGATTGGGCGCAAAAATTAAAATTAGGAGATAAAATTGATGTGGCTTTTGAATTAATGAGTGATGATTGGCGGGGCCCAGAACAAGTACAACTTAAGTTAGTAGATTTAAGAATTTCTACGGGGTTCTGATTTTGATGGTGTGGTTTTGTTTTGAGCTAATTCTAAATCAAAAATCAAATATCAAAAGTCAAAATGAAAATTAAAAATGCTGTATGCAAACAATTAAAATTTATACAGATGGCGGCGCTAGGGGCAATCCAGGCCCTGCGGGCATCGGAGCTATTTTTATGAATGTTGACGGCGCGATCATCAAAAAATATAGCGAATTTATTGGCAAATCGACCAATAATCAAGCTGAATATCGGGCAGTAATTTTTGCTTTAAAAAAAGTTAAAGTACTTTTTGGTAAACAAAAAACTAAACAATTAGGTTTGGAATTTTATTTGGATAGTGAATTGGTGGTTAAACAAATGCGCGGCGAATATCGGATTAAAGAAAAAGATTTACAACCGTTATTTTGCGATGTCTGGAATCTTAAAATTGATTTTGGCGCGGTGGAATTTTTTAGCATCGCGCGCGAGCAAAATAAGGAAGCGGACAAATTGGTTAACGAGGCGATTGATGGGGAAATAAGTAAAAACGATTTAGGAATTTAATCTATTTTAACTATTAACCAGCGCCAACGGTTAAATTGGTCTTTATTAAAGCGCCATTTAGCGTATTGATATTTTTTCAATAATACAGTAATGGCGTTTTTTTGTTCTGGCGAAAATTCTAAGAAAAGTTGGCCATTTGGTTTTAAATATTTTTTAGCTTGGCGTAGGGTCTGGTCAATAAAATATAGGCCATTTTGTCTACTGAATAATGCTTGGTGGGGTTCGTATTTTAAAACTGATTTTTGTAGCTTGGTTTTATTTTTTAAGCCAATGTATGGCGGGTTGGCGAAAATATTGTGATAAGTTTTTAATGGTTCGACTTCGCTCGCCATCTTTGATTTGTAGTTTCCTGTTTTTAGTAACGGTTTAAAAATGTTAGTAGGGATAATGCGGTATCTTGAGGGGGAGATTTTATTAACCTTAAGATTGACCCCGATTTGTTTTAAGCAGTTTTTATCAATATCAGCAAAGTCAACTTTGGCTTGGGGAATGTGTTTCAGGATAGCAATTCCAATACAGCCAGAGCCGGAAAAGAGATCAAGACAGGATATTTTGTCATTGCGAGGAGCGACCAAAGAGAGCGACGCGGCAATCTCGGGGTTTAAACTACCACAAAGTTCGGGATTGTCATGCCTCGGCCCTTGAGGCCTCGGCTCGCAATGACAAGGTTTTTTTATCAACTCAATTGTCTGTTCCGCCCAGAATTCTGTTTCTGGACGCGGGATTAAGGGGCGTAATGACAAATCAATTTTACAACCTAAAAATTTTTTCCAGCCAATTATATAATCTAAGGGCTCGCCTTGTTTGAGGCGAATAATATCCTTTTTGATAGCTGGTGTAATTTTGTTGCGATATTTATCGCGCAGGAGCCAATTGATTTGTTGGTTTAGATATGGCATTGTTTTTCGGTTAATTAGTTGCGAGTTGCGGGGTACGAGCTATCTGCCAGCAACAACATAAAATTCTCTACTGCTTTTTGGTGTCGCTTGCGGCCGGAATTTTCTGATTTGTTTAAAATGTTTTTTAACTTGTTTGATAAAATCTTCACTGAATTCATTGTCAAACATTTTGCAAATAAATTTGCCTTGTGGTTTTAAAACAGCTTGGCTGATTTTTAGGGCGGTTTGCCAAAGTTCAAGGGAGTTTTGAGTATCGGTTTCTTTAATGCCAGTAATGTGCGGCGCCAAATCAGAAACAACCGCGTCAAATTTGGTTTGTAAAGCCGGGAATGCTAAAATGTGGTTATCGTTGATGTCGGTTTTAATCGTGGAAACATTGGCCGGCAATTTAATTTTTACGTCAACTAAATCAAGACCGATCACTCTCCCTTTTGGCCCAATGATATTAGATAAATAAACCAGCCAAGACCCGGGCGCGCAACCTAAATCCAAAATATTATTACCAGTATTAAATAACCGATACTTATCCTGTATTTCTTTTAATTTAAAAACTGATCGGGCTGGATAACCTTGCTGTTTTGCTAATTGGGTATAAAAATTTGTTTGACTAAGAGATCTTTTCATTGTTTTATTAGTAGCATTTTTTTGATGTTTGGTCAAATAAATAAGCCCAGGCATACGCGCAGGGCTTACAATGTTACTTTATTATTATTTTAAGCATTCCTTTCGGTTGGCTTTAGGTACGTATTTTTTGTCTATGGTTTGTAGTATCTATGCGTAGTCTATGGAATATGCTGTTATGATACTCTGTTTTTATAGCTTAGTCAACGCCATTGACACATCATTAATTATTTGTTATGATAAAGGCGTGGTCCTGCGACAATCACTCGTTGTGTTTTTGATTGCCCTAGGCCGTTCAGGACCCATGGAGACGATGCCCGAGCATCATCTTTAAAAATGGCTAAGTAAGGGTGGTGGTTACCCCTCACCTTTCAAGCCGTAAGGTCAAAATGATGTATTATGTCTATATTTTAAAAAGCAAGAAGAATAATCAATTGTATATTGGTTTTACGAATGATTTAAAACGAAGATTCATAGAGTATAATACAGGATGTTCTACGGCGACAAAAAATTCTTTACCTTGGGTGTTGGCATATTATGAGGCATATGCCGC
>MNWF01000047.1 GCA_001872305.1 Parcubacteria group bacterium CG1_02_40_25
CTAAAGGTTATGTCCATCGTTTAGTCAATCATAGCGAAAAACAATATTCAGATAAAAAAGGAAATCACATTAATGGCCTCGAGGGGTTTTGGGGATATCTTAAAAGAAAACTGTCAGCCAAGGGCGGCATTAGACGACAAAAACTTCATTTATACCTCGGAGAATACGTGTGGCGGTACAATCACCGAAAGTTAAGTTTCAAAGAACGAGAAAGACTATTGTTTAAGCTAATAATCAATCGTTGTCAGTCAGTTAATCGGTTCAAAAATTGAACTTTACCCTTATTATCAAAATCGCAACACTTAACAAATCTACGAATTAAACTTCTCGACGCCGGCAACTCTGGATACTCAAAGGCAAACCGTTCTTCGCCTCCTTCAGGCAAACATCTTTGAATCTTCGCAACTGTTAATCTCATTTTTTACCCCCCCTAAAAACCAAGATAAAATTATAAAAACAGAATTTCACTAAAGAGCAGTATCGCCAGAACAGCTCAAATAATTACACCTGTCAATATGGACGTCAAAAAACAACTTAAAAATTTGCCGACGATCAGTGGGGTTTATCTTTTTCGCGATTCTAAGCGCGAAATTTTGTATATCGGCAAAGCTGTAAATTTGCGAAGCCGCGTGCGGTCGCATTTTAATAATCCCAAATCGTGGTTGAGCCAAGTGGCAAAAATTGAAACGCGTCCAACCAATTCTGAAATCACGGCCTTAATTTTAGAATCCCAACTAATCAAAAAACACCGACCACCGTATAATGTTCAGTGGAAAGATGACAAAAATTATTTTTACGTGGCGGTTACCAGTGAAACTTTTCCTCGTATATTTATAACTCACCAACCACCACAGGCTACAGTCTACGGTTTACAGTCTACAGAACGCGATACACAGGATACAGACAACGCAAAACAAGTTATTAAAGAATGGGGCTCAAACTCTAGGCCGTTGGCTACAAACCGTAGACTGTCGACTGTAGACCGTAGACCAATAGCCATTGGTCCCTTTGTTGACGGCAATGCCCTGAAATCTACCTTGCGCGTTTTGCGTAAGATTTTTCCGTTTCGCAGTTGTAAAACAATGCCCAGACACCCATGTTTACAATATCATTTGGGAAGGTGTTTAGCGCCATGTTTACTTCAAGGCAAAGCGCAAAGTGTAAAACGCAAAGCCACAACGCAAAATTTAAAGCTACAAAAAGAACATCCGCGCAACACTAACGTCTTATCAAAAATTCTTAGAGGTCAAAAATCAGCCACGCTCAGCAAATTGAAAAAGGCAATGGTTCAAGCCGGTCAAAAACAAAATTTTGAACAGGCGGCCAAAATTCGCGATCAAATGACTGGCCTAGAAAAGGTTTTAGTCAATAGCCAAATCATTAAACCATTATTAAATAAAAAAGTTCTAAAAACTAAAAACTACAAATCAAAGATGGTGAGCGAAGTCGGACCACTAAAAACTAGTTGGTACGGCCGCGTTGAGGCATATGATATTTCTAATATCTCCGGCGAATCAGCTGTTGGCTCTATGATAGTTTTTGAAAATGGCCAGCCCAAAAAATCAAACTACCGACGCTTTAAAATTAAAACAGTTAGAGGCGCTAATGATATTGCGATGATAAAAGAAGTCCTGCAACGCCGCCTTCGGCATCACGAATGGCCTTTTCCTGATAATATTTTAATTGATGGCGGTCCAGCTCAACTCAACGCCGCCTTGGAAGTGATGGCGCAGAATTCCCCCACCCCAGCCCTCCCCTTAAGCACAGAGGGAGGGGAACTAAAAACTAAAAACTACAAATCGAAGATGATGAGCGAAGTCGGACCGATAGAAACTCATGTCTTTTCCCTTGCGAAAAAACAGGAAAAATTATATAATACTAAAAATCATTCACCAATCCCCTTGGCCAAACTTAAACCAGAAGTTGGTTTTTTAATTCAACGGGTTAGAAATGAAGCTCACCGCTTCGCGCTTAACTATCATCACCAATTACGAAAAAGACAATTATTATGACTCGTTTTATTTTTAAAGTCGTTTTAAACACTTTTACTATTTTTTTGGTTGCTTATCTGGTACCCGGAGTTAATTTTCAAGGCGATTTTTTGACCCTGCTCTTAGCTGGCTTAATTCTTGGTCTAATTAATACCTTTTTAAAACCGACACTCAAGGCCCTATTTTCCCCTTTAATCTTGCTTTCTTTAGGGCTTTTTGCTATCGTTATTAACACCGGACTTGTCTGGCTTTTAACCAAAATCATTAAAGACTTGACAATTAATGGCTTTTGGGCATACCTTGAATGCGGACTACTTTTGAGCATAATGAACGTTTTAACTTCTGGGCTAATCAAAAGACAAAAAGGATGAACACCAGCTTACGGCTGACAGCTTACAGCCAACAGCTTCCGACAACTCAGCTGATACTAACCGTAACTTATAATTTTTAATTTTGAACTTTTAATTGTTGCCATGCAAATAATCAACATTATTCAAATCATTATCGGCGTTTTATTAACCGTATCTATCCTAATGCAACAACGAGGCACCGGCGCTGGCTCTGCGATTATCGGCGAAGGCGGCGGCGCGACTTATTTCCGCAAAAGAGGCATAGAAAAAGTTTTATCTTGGGCTACCATCGGACTGGCTAGCGCTTTTATTGTTATCTCCTTGGTTAGAATAGCTATTTAGTCCGTAATCTAACAATCATATTAGTACTTTTTGGCACAATTTAAAATCTGAATTCCATAATTGGCAGACAAACTTTAAATGGCCCAAAACTCAACAGTGGGCTTATTTCTTTAAAACCCTAAATAAATCTCTAAGCCGCCAAGAAAGATATTTTTTTTGGATTTTAACTATTGCCATGTTTATAGCTGCTTTTAGCTGGCTAATCATTGGCTATCAGCAAAAAACCCAAGCTACGGCCTCAAGCGGTGGCATCTATCCCGAAGGATTAATCGGCCAGCCTCGCTACATCAACCCCTTATTTTCTTCATACAATGATCCGGACCGCGATTTGACAAGTTTAATCTTTTCTGGATTATTAAAATACGATTGCCAAGGCGAGCTCGTGCCTGATTTAGCAGAAAAATATACTGTTTCCCAAGATGGCAAAACATATGATGTTATTATTAAAAATGATATTAAATGGAGCGATGGCGAAGAGCTTAATGCTGATGATATCATCTACACCATACAAACCGCCCAAGACCCAAGCTTCAACAGCCCCTTACAGCCTAATTGGCAAGGCGTTAACGTGGAAAAAATAGACCAATACAATATTCGCTTTACTTTAAAAACTCCTTACGCGCCGTTTTTACATCATTTGACCACGGGTATTTTACCCCGCCATATTTGGCAAAGCATTGACGCGACTAATTTCCCCTTAGCCCAGCATCATTTGTCGCCAATTAGCTCTGGTCCCTACCGTTTTAAAAAACTTCAAAAAGATGCTGATGGTAATATCCGCTACTTAGAACTTACTTTATTTAAAGATTATTTTGGCCCCAAACCGAATATAGAAACTTTAGCTTTTCGTTTTTATCCCAACCAAGATGACGCGATTGCTGGACTTAACAAAGGCGAAGTAGATGGCTTAAGCTATATCACCGCACAAAATAAAAATAAAATCCAAGATATCGCTGATGTTGATTTAACGAGCATTCAATTACCGAGATATTTCGCCATATTTTTTAACCAATCCCAAAATAAAGCATTGGCTACCAAAGAAGTTCGCCAGGCTCTAAATCTTACTACTGATAAAAAAGCCATTGTTGACGACCTGTTAAATGGTCAAGGCCAGATTATTAATTCGCCTTTAGATTTTAATTTTCCTTTAAAGGTTGCCCCCATAGTTAATACCGATGTCAACCCCAGCCAAGCCCAAGAAATTTTAGATAAAGCTGGCTGGAAACAACCCCCGGATGAGCAGTCACCTGTTAAAAACGATCAGGGTATTACCATCCGTCAAAAAACTATTGGCCGCGACGCTGCCCCGACTCTATTAGAAATTGATTTAGTAACTACTGATTGGCCAGAGCTATCTGATGTTGGGCAACTGGTTAAAAAACAATGGGAACAAATTGGCGCTAAGATTAATTTACAGATCGTGGAGCTTGCCGCCATTCAACAAGATTTTATTAAATCTCGCAATTATCAGGCCTTGCTTTTTGGTGAAATTTTAAGCGCGGACCCAGACCCGTTTGCCTTTTGGCATTCATCGCAGAAAAAGGATCCTGGACTTAACTTGGCCTTGTATGACAACCCAAAAACTGATAAACTTTTAGAAGAAGCGCGCCAAGAATCCAACTCGGATATCCGAACGCAAAAATATCAAGAATTTCAAAAAATATTAACCGATGATCTGCCAGCGATTTTTTTGTATAATCCAGTTTATCTCTACCCAGTTTCTCATAAACTCAAAGGGGTCAATATTACTCGTATCTATTTGCCAAATCAAAGATTTTGCCAGATTGAAGATTGGTATCTTAAGACGAAACGAATACCGAAATAAATCAGTTAATTGGTTAGCGGGTAACGAGTTAGCGAGTTGCGGGTTAACGACGCCCACAGTACGTAATTTTTAATTTTGAAATTTTAATTTTTAATTTTAATATGCGTCAAACAATTTTAGATTTTCCCAAACAATTCAAAATTGGTTTGGAGGTGGCTAAAAAAGTTTTCCCAAAAAAGAAACAAAAATTTTCTAATTTAATTATTTGCGGGGTTGGCGGCTCGGCATTGCCCGGCGATATTTTATTAGACGCTATGCCAGATTTTCCTTTATATACCTATATTCACCGCGATTACGGTTTACCGCCACAAACCGATAAACAAAGCTTAATTATTGCTATTTCTTATTCGGGCAATACCGAAGAAACAATTTCCGCTTACGAAACTGCCATTGCCAAAAATTATTCGGTGGTTGCCATAACTACCGGCGGTCAGCTTCAAAAAATGGCCCAAAGCCATAAACTTCCATTGGTTTTTATCCCCTCAACTGGTATCCAACCCAGATGTGCCACTGGTTATTTGTTCGCCGCTATTTTACAAATTTTAAGCAACACCGGTATTATTAAAAGCTGTTCAAATAAACTCTTACAAATGGCTAAAAACTTAAGCCCTAAAACCATAAAAATTCAAGGCCAAGAATTGGCGAAAAAATTATTTAATCAAATTCCTATAGTTTACGCTTCTAATAGTTTTAAATCTTTAGCCAGAATTTGGAAAATTAAATTTAACGAAAATTCAAAAGTACTCGCTTTTTGGAATTTTTTTCCTGAACTCAACCACAATGAAATGGTCGGTCTGACTAATTTAAAAGGTAAATTCCATTTTTTGATTATGCGCGACGGCGCTGATCATATTCGCAATCTTAAGCGAATGTCTTTATTTGCCGACCTAGCTCGCGCCAAAGGAGCTTTAGTTGATTTTATTGAAATTGACGGCAAAGACACTTTAGAAAAAATCTTTAATAACTTATTACTTGGCGATTGGGTAAGCTACTATTTAGCCCTCGCCTATAAAATCGACCCTGAACCGGTTAAAATCGTAGAAGAATTTAAAAAACGGCTAACGGAATAAATTAGCGTGCCTTTTTGTCATTCCGGCCGTCACTTTGCCTTGCCGTAGCCCCAAGTTTATCGAGGGACGAAGGCAAAACCCGGAATCCACGGCGTGGATGCTGAAATGAATTCAGCATGACGCCTACACGACACCGAAAAATTAAAAATAAATAGCCTGCGTCAGTTTAGCTAACACAAGCTATTAAACATTGTTACGGTGCTAATTCCGCCATCATTACAATTCAGAATTGATGACGCAAAATGGTTACGGACGCGACTTCGAGCGTCTCTTCCTGATATGGACCTTCAGTATCTGCGAGCGTTAAACGACGATATGCCATTGAGATTGCTTTTCTCGCATCTTCCTCCGGATCTTCTTGTGGATTATTTTGCAACATCACTCTTTGTTGTCTTTCAGCCAATGGCAGCTCTAACCATTTTTTCCTAAAATCTCGAAGATGAGCATACAGCATATCGGCTTTTCCCAAATCGACAACATCAATCAGCTTGCCACTATACTGACGAATCATAACCGCCTTACATTCTTTTTCTTGATTGTCTATAAGGTAAACAATTTCGAACCCCCAAAATTCTCTTTTATTCTCTGAGGTTAAAAATGTATCTATATACTGCCAATTGCCTCTAACATAAGAATACTGTTTAGCACCAACAATTGTTGGTGCTTCAACCTTATACTTGCTGTTGCCACTAGCCCATGTTTTGAGCTCGGCCTCTGTCAAAAATTCCCAAAATTCTTTCTGGCTAATATTTGCCATTTCATCTCCTTTTTAAACCATCGCAACTTTATCTTTGTGCCAAATTACGCTAAGACACAATCGACAAAGTTGGACTGTTAACCATAAAAAGATTGCCAACAGAACAATTAACAACGTAATCGACCAAGATCTCGGTAAATACACCAACCCTCCAATCAGACTAACGACTACTGCCCAAATCACGACACGGCATATCACTTGTTTTTTATGGTATACATCAACTTCCTTCTTATTACGCAACCCGTAAACAGCGATAAAAAATCCCAATAAAGATGTTGGGATAACAACCACTGACCACGATGGATCATTGCTATGCGAAACAACCGCTACACAGATTATAAATGGCACTACTACTGAAAAAACAAGTATCACAAATGACCCCATACAACGCTCCGCATAACGCATTGGCGCATTTAATCCTCTCATTTTTATCACCCCCTATAATAATCAAAGGAACTGACTAAAAAAATTATCGCCACCATTGATATTTAACCAAATTTCTGCTAAAATGTCAAGATGTCAAATATCCGATGTCAGACATCTGATCGGGCTGGGGTGGCGAAATTGGCAGACGCGCTAGCTTCAGGGGCTAGTGGTAGCAATACCATGGGAGTTCAAATCTCCCTCCCAGCACCCCCTCACCTTTCAAGGAGAGAACTCTTTGAAAACACTCAATAAAAAAATACTTTCATGATAATGCCGATAACCAAACTCACTAAGATTATCAATAAAACACTCCTTGAAAGGTGAGGGGCATTTTGATATTTGATTTTTGATATTTGATTTAATTTATATGGATTCTCACAAACAAAAAATAGTCACGAAAAACGATTCTCAAAAACGGCTAAAAATCATTCCCTTAGGCGGGCTTGAAGAAGTTGGCCGCAATATGACCATTTTAGAATATGGCCATGATATTATTATAGTTGATATGGGCCTGCAATTTCCCGAAGAAAATATGTTTGGTATCGATTACATCATTCCCAATGTCAGCTATCTAAAAGGTAAAGAGAAAAATATTCAGGGTGTCATAATTACTCACGGACACTATGATCATATCGGCGCTATCCCACATCTAATGCCCGTGATTGGCAATCCGCCAATTTACGCCACCGCCTTAACATGCGGTTTAATCCAAAAAAGGCAAGAAGATTTTCTTGATCGCCCCAAATTAGAACTCTTCCAAATTAAAAAAACTGATCGCATTAAACTTGGAGTTTTTGAAATTGAGTTTTTTCATGTTAACCACAACATTCCTGATGGCGTTGGCCTAGCCATTAAAACTCCCGTTGGTTTAATCATCCACACCGGTGATTTTAAATTTGATCACTCGCCAATTGGCGACCAACCGGCGGATATATCCCGCATTGCCCAGCTTAGCCAAAATAATGTTCTACTTTTAATGTCTGACAGCACTAACGCCGAAAAACCCGGCCATTCCATTTCCGAAAAAACCATTCAAGATAATCTAGAAATAATTTTTCGAAAAGCCGAAGGCCGTATTATTGTGGCTACTTTTGGCTCTCTAATCAGTCGCATCCAAGAAGTAATTAATTTAGCGGAAAAATACCGCCGCCGTGTAGTTATTGACGGTTACAGTATGCGCACTAATTTTCAAATTAGCCAAGTTTTGGGCTATATTAAAATTCGCAAAGGGACCTTGGCCCGCGTCAAAGAAGTCAATAAAATTCCGGATAATCGTTTAGTATTTTTATGTACTGGCGCTCAAGGAGAAGAAAACGCGGTTTTAATGCGCATTGCCAACAAAGAGCATAAATACGTTCAGATCCACAAGAATGACAGTATTATTTTTTCCTCATCAGTTGTCCCCGGTAACGAAAGAACAGTTCAGGGCCTTAAGGATAGCTTGTGGCGCCAAGGCGGCCGGGTATTTCACTATCAAATGATGGACATTCACGCTGGCGGCCATGCCCAAGAAGAGGATTTAAAAATGATGATCAACTTAGTTAAGCCACGCTTTTTTATGCCTATTCACGGCAGTTATTATATGCTCAAAATGCACGCGGAAATCGCGCAATCATTAGACATCCCGGAAAAAAATATTATCATTGGCGAAAATGGCAAAGTGATAAATATCACTCCTCAAAAACTTTGGTTAAGCAAAGAAAAAGTTGTCACCTCCTACGTGATGGTTGATGGCTTAGGCGTTGGCGATGTTGGCCAAATTGTTTTACGCGATCGCCAGACAATGGCAAAAGACGGCATGTTTGTTATTATTGCCACGATAGACAGGCAAACCGCCAAATTGCGCAATGAGCCAGATATTATTTCCCGCGGCTTTATTTATATGAAAGAATCCAAAGAATTAATTGACGAAACCAAAAAAAAGGTCAGTCAAATTATTGACGAAAGCACCAAACCAGGCGAAAATATCAACGACACTTACGTACGCGATAACTTGCGCGATCAAATCGGCGAATTCTTGTTTCGTAAAACCCAAAGAAGACCAATGATTTTACCGGTAGTAATTGAGGTATAAAAACGCTGACCGCATACTGCTTACAGCCGACAGCAAAAAAACGAGACGGATTCACATAGAATCCGTCTCATGTCTAGTGCTTATAGTATAGCAAATGCCAATAAGGCTGTCAGCTGTGTAATCCACGATTTAGTAAAAATAAAACTATGCCCGAAAAAGAACCAAAAATCGATTCCGATACAGAAAAAGAGTTGTTAGAAAAACTGACAGAAATAGTCAAAAACATTCAACGTATTGAAATTCACAACTCAGAAGTGACAAAAAATTTAGAAAAAGACGATGAAATATTAACCCCCGAACAATACATTAAGGAAGTAATAAATTGGGGTAATTATTTTGAAGATACAAAATACGAGCCGATTATTTTTATAAACAATAAAAAGATTTCTGAAAATGAATGGGTGCAATTAACAAGTAGAAAATTTTTTGAAAAATCAGGGATTGGCGTCTTGAGTTGGATGGATCACATTAAAGGAATCAAAGAGTCACCAACAGAGATCGATTCCAACAATTTTTACTCTGCTTTTATGCCAGAGGGTAAGCCGGGGAGAAAAATTTTTGACACAGAGGCGCGCGTTAAAGATGAATTTTATCCTGATAGCTATATTGAATTAAGTAAAAAATACGCAGAGTTACAGAGAGTATTTCCTCGGCTCGTTGAAATACTTTTTAAACAAGGAGACGAGCTTGATAGAATAGACACCGAAATTCACAATAAATACTTGAATTCAGAAAACAATAAATATATTGGGATAGATACCAAAGAAAACGCACAAAAATATAAAGTCGAAATGAAAAATAGAGAAGAATGGAAAAAAGAAAATAATTATAACGCTTATCTAAACAAAGCTTATGTGATTTTAAGAAGAGCGGGCGTTGCCCCGCCTGAATTAAGAGGCTAACTCGTTAAAAATTAAATAGAAATTAGAAATTCATGAAAATATTTAGTGGTATCCAACCTTCGGGCACGCTCCATATTGGCAATTATTTAGGCGCGATTAAAAATTGGGTCAAGCTTCAACAAGACAATGACTGCGTTTTTTGTATTGTTGATTTACACGCTATCACTGTGGCGTATGATGCTAAAAAAATGCCGCAAAGAATTTTTGAATTGGCCGTAGATTTATTGGCATGTGGCATCAGTCCCCAAAAATCAATTTTATTTGTCCAGTCAGATGTCAAAGAGCACACAGAGCTTGGCTGGATTTTAAGCACAATTACGCCTTTGGCAGAACTTGAACGAATGACCCAGTACAAAGATAAATCTGGCCAACATAAAGAAAATATTAATGCCGGCCTGCTTTGTTACCCAACCTTAATGGCGGCTGATATTTTGCTCTACCAGACTCAAGCTGTGCCTGTGGGCCAAGATCAAAAACAACACGTAGAATTAACCCGCACCATTGCCCACAAATTCAATAATACATTTGGCGAGACATTTGTAATTCCCAAACCGCTAATTTATAATACAGGCGCCAAAGTTATGTCCTTGACTGACCCGACAAAAAAAATGTCCAAGTCCGCGGGCCCGGATTCTTATATTGCCTTGATTGATGAGCCAAAAATTATTGCTAAAAAATTAGCCAAGGCCGTAACCGATCCGGCTCGAAAAAGAATTGCCGACAAAGGTCATCCAGAAAAATGTAATATCTTTACGCTCCATCAATTATTTTCCCCAGCAAAACAAATTAGTAAAATTGACAAAGATTGCCAAAGTGCTAAAATTGGCTGTGTTGGTTGTAAAAAAATTCTGACTAAAAATATCGCACAGGAATTAGCGCCCTTTCGTGCCAAGCGTCAAGAATTGCTGGTCTCGCCCCAAACAGTCAAAGATATTTTGGCTAACGGCGCCAAGCAAGCACAAAATCAAGCCAGTTCTATGGCTTCTAAGGTCAAACAAGTAATGGGTTTAGGTTTGTCATCCTAAGCCAAGGGTGAAGGGTCCCAACGACTAAATTACAGACCGAGATCTTTCACTATGTTCAGGATGACAACATCGATACTATAGGAGGTACCCAACAATGAAGTTCTTAAAATTCTTGATAGGAGAACGTAATTATGTCATACTCGCGACCCCCCCCAGTATAAAAGGATTCGTCAGATTTTGTTTAGGTGATCGTAGCGATAAAATCAAATTTCGCGCTAAATCATAACTTTTTAAAGGAGAAGATCATGGTTAGACCAATTTCTAAGATTTATATTCTGCCCACGCCTACTCCGGGAAATATTTTTCTAACAGCAAAAATAACCGAAAAACACGATCAATCTGTGGTTTACTATCACCCGCATCAACAGCAAGAACCGATTTTATCATATTTTCCTGAAGCAGCCCCCTGCTCATTAGACCACAATTGTTCTGATCCTCAGCAATGTTGCCAGAAGATTAAAGATCTCGGAAATAATCAAACGGTTATTTTAATTGGTTGCCCCCAAAGTAAAGTCATTGCTCCAAGTATTGTTAACCACTTTTGCCCTGACGCCAGAATACAACAACAAATGGAACTAGGACAAAAATTGCTGGTCATCAATCCAGAATCAGAAACCTTTGACACAGAAACACCGGCCATTCATCTTCGTTCGTCTTAACCAACAACTTTAAAAAATAAAAGGCCTATCTTTCAACAGACGGGCCTTTTACATTAGCACAAATAATTAGCACAACCCCAAATCCCGATACAATTTTTTGGTAATTGGTAAGCCGGTCTTTTTGAAAAGATCTAACATTTCTTTTTCTATTTCAAGTAAATGTTCCTTGGTGTCTGCCTCAAAACGGCACTTAATCATCGGTCCGGTATTGGAAGCACGCATTAAAGCCCAACCGTGTTTTAAATTAATTCTCGCGCCATCAACATCAACAAAATCATAATTATTTTTACGCAAATACTTAACAAAATCAGCAATCATCTGATATTTTTTATCATCCGGCGCGTCAACAAAAATCTCTGGGCTCAACGGATAATAAGGCAAGCCGTCAATGTATTTTGCCAAACTTGATTGTTGGCTAACAACTTCAGCTAATTTTAAGGCGGCAAAAACCGCGTCATCGCACAAATAATAGTCTAAAGGAAAAAGGAAATGCAAAGTGATCTCGCCGCCAAAAACCGCTTTGCGCTTAATTATTTCCTCAATGACCGCGTTGTGATGGCATATAGAAAAAAATGTCGGCACTTTTTGCTTGGCTAATTCGTCTAATACCGCTTTAGAAATTCTCATATCATGAATAATCGGTCCTTTTTTCTTTTTTAAAACCTCGCGCGCCAACATCAACATACAAAAATCACCACTCGCGCTTCGGTCACGTTCATCTATCAAAGCCACTCGATCGCCGTCTGTATCAAAACAAAAACCGCAATCAGCTTTATATTGACGCATCGCTTTTTTAATATCGCTCAAATTTTCTTCTAAATAAGGGTCTGGTAAATGATTTGGAAATGTCCCGTCAAATTCTCCATTAATCGTTTTAACATCACAACCTAATTTTTTAAATATTTTTTCTGGTAAAAAACCACAAGCGCCGTTGCTAGAATCAATCACAATTTTTAAGGGTCGCGCCAATTTAATTTTCCTTGCCACATAATCAAGATATTCTTTTTCTGGCTGTATTTTAATAACTTTACCAATTTTACCCCTCGACGCTGGCCACTTTCTATCAGACAAAACCAAATCTCGTAATTTAAATAAATCATCATTAATGATGTCTAAAACCATTTTAGCGCCTGGTTTTTTTACACTAAGCATCAAACCGTTATATTCCTTAGGATTATGCGAAGCGGAAATCATAATACCGCCATCTAATTTATGATTAAAAATCATAAAATAAAACAATGGGTCAGGCGCAATACCAATATCAATCACCTGCTTATCAGCATCAACCAAACCCCTGATAATAGCATTGGCAATGATTGGCGAGCTTAAACGAGTATCTTGAGCGACAATAATTTTCTTAGCTGACCAATATTTTTGGCAAAAAGACCGGCTTACTCGATAGGCCACGTCTTCATTAAATTCCTGGGGGTAGATTCCGCGAATGTCATAAGGACGAAAAATTGTTGATTTAATGGTCATATAGTTCTTGCGCAAGGTCAGACCTTGCACGCGTTTATAATTTATTAAAAATCTGTATTGTCTCTCGGGCTAATTCATCTACCTTATTTTTATCGTCGCTCTCGCAATAAATCCTAAAAACGCCGGGTTCAGTTTTTGACTGACGCCACCAAGTGTAAGTGTTTATATCTAATAAAGCTTTAGCGCCACCAGTTATTCCACCAGTAGTTCTAATTTTATAACCCTTATTTTTAAAATAGTCAATTAACCGCTGGCGAGCATCAATCGCCTTATCTGACTGGCAAACAACTTTATTATGGCTAGAATAATATTTAGGATATTCGGCTAAAATTTCTGACAAAGATTGACCATGAATAGCTAACATTTTTAAAATCAGAGCAATACTCATCAAGCCATCACGGCATTTAATCGGCGACACAATAATGCCGCCATTAGATCCTTCGCCGCCAATAACACTCTGATATTTTCCCATTGCCTTAACTACGACCATTTCACCCACTTCCACTTCTTTAATTTTGGCCTGATACTTTTTGATAACATCTCTGACTAAATAAGAAGTGACGTCATTAGTAACCACAATTTGATTTTTTGTGCCTGCCAGTCGCGCGTCGCAAGCCAAAGCTAAAACATAATTACCATTTAACACAACTCCCATTTCTTTAGCGAAATTTGACTGCGCCGGCAAGACAAATTCCACCCGGTCAGCGTCACAGTCAAAACCAGCGGCAAATAAATAATCGTCATTGAGCTTAGCCGATAAATAACCCAAGGATTCTACATTAGGTTCAACCTTGCGACCGAATTGGCCCAAACGGCTATTGACTATTTTTGCCTGAATATTCAATGCCTGACAGAATAATTTTATCACAGAAATGGCCGCGCCGCCATTAGGATCAAAAATAATTTTAAAATTAGCTTGTTTGATTTTCGCCATTGCTTGTTTGCCCAAGCTGACTGAAATAAATCTAATATATGCTTGAATAGCTTGTTGGTGCTTATCAATAACAGTTGCAATCTGACGATTGTTTGCTGACTTAAAATTATTAGCGCCTGCCTGATGAACCGCACGAATCAATCTATCTACTTGTCGCGGATAAAACAAGGCGCCGTCCTGCTTAAGTAATTTCCAACCATTAAATTCCGGCTCATTGTGACTAGCGGAAATATACACCCCGCCTTGCGCTTTAAATTTAATTATTGCCAATTCCGCCACTTGGATCGGCACCACGCCTAAATCAAATATTTTTTTGGCGCCGCAATCTTGAAAGGATCGTATAAAATATTTTTTTAAAACAGATGTTGACTTACGACTGTCGCCAGCCACCACTAAAATTGCGCCTGGTTTGTGGAATATATGATGATAAACCATACCATATTTATATGCTAAATCACCGGTCAGCTCTTGGCCATAAATTCCGCGAATACCTGAAAATGATTCTATTAAGCCCCCTGCCATAAAAACATTGTAGCACATTTTAACCAATTTTCAATATTTTTAATGTCGGGTTTTGCCCCCTAATAGCTATTGACCTTGCAACCATCTTTTGCTATAATCTAACATACTTAAAAAATAGGATATACCAAAGAAAATGAAAAAATCGACGGAAGAAAAAATAAATACACAGGACGAAAAACCAATGGCTGTGACTTATGAAATCGCCATTATTTTAGAAACCGCTAAAGATGAACCCGCCATAGAAGAAATCATCTCTGAGATAAAAAAACAAATTACTGATTTAGGCGGTGAAATTAATGAAGTTAAGTCTGCGATTCATAAGATATTAGCCTACCCCATTAAACATCAGGATAGTGCCAGCTATGTTTTTCTTAAAATAAGAATTCCTGGCGCGGCCATATTGGATATCCAAAAATACTTAAAAGAACGCAATCAAGTTTTGCGGTTTTTATTTATTAAACTAAAAATAGCAAAAATCAAAATTAAAAAAATTAAAATTAAAACCGCTAAACCCCAAACTATTACTGATCAAACCGAAAAAACAGCCAAGGGTCCTAAGAATCTGATAGAAACAACTATTGTAAAACCCAAACCAATCAAAGAAACAAAAGTTTCCATAGAAGAATTGGATAAAAAATTAGATCAAATTTTAGACGCTGAAATTTAAATCCAAAAATATGAATTTTAATCGCGTTACCATTGTCGGCCGCTTAACGGCTAATCCAGAAACTCGCAGTTTGCCTAGTGGACAAACGTTAACTACTTTTAGTTTGGCTACCAGCCGTTTTTGGACAGATCAGCAAGGCCAAAAACAACAAGCATCTGATTTCCATAATATTGTTGCCTTTGGCAAGCTTGGCGAAATTTGCGCTCAGTATTTAATCAAAGGGAGCTTGGCTTTAGTAGATGGCCGTTTGCAAACTCGTTCTTGGGAAGGCCAAGATGGCGTTAAAAAATATCGTACTGAAATTGTAATACAATCTATGCAATTAGGACCTAAGCCGCAAGGCAGTTATGGCACGACTGCCGCTTCTATTCCTGCCAGAAATAATTTTCAAGCCAGACCCGCCGCTAAGCCCCATGCCATGGAACCCGCCGAAGAAGATATCCCCATTATCGAAGCTGATGAGCCCTTACCGGCAAATACGAACGACAAAGAAGGCGAAGTCAATGTAGATAATATTCCGTTTTAAAAGTTTTAAATCACAAATTCTCAATTCTGTAATTTTAATTGCCCACATTCAATTTGCAAGTGCAACTCTGTGGATAAAAAAATTTAGCAATAGTAACAACGGCTGATTCATAATTTTAATTTATTCATTTCCATTTCAAATGCTTCATTCGGCGTTCTGTAACCAAGAAGCTTGACTGGCCGGTTGTTAATTAGATTTTCTACTCGCCTAAGACTATACCAAGTTAGTTGATCTAAATCAGTCTCACGTGGCAGATAAAATCTCACTAAGCCATT
>MNWF01000028.1 GCA_001872305.1 Parcubacteria group bacterium CG1_02_40_25
TCAATGCTACAGCTGACAGTCTACAGCTAACAGTCAATAGAAAGCCGTCAGCTGTAAGCTGTAAGCCGTATGCGCTCTATGCCGCCAAAGACAAAACGCGCGACCAATCATATTTTTTATATAATCTAACTCAAAACAAATTAGCGCATTTGCTTTTTCCTTTGGGCGATTATTTAAAATCGCAGGTCTGGCAAATGGCTAAAGAGCGCGGTCTAATAATCCCAAAAACTGAAAGCCGAGGCATTTGTTTTGTCAAAGATAATAATGTGGCTAATTTTTTAGCCCAAGTTATTAAATTTAAAAAAGGCCCGATTAAAGATATTAAAAATCAAAAAGTTTTAGGCAAGCACCATGGTTTGCAATTATATACCATTGGTCAACGCCAAGCGATTGGCATTGGTGGCACCGGACCATTTTATGTGGTTAAATTAGATTTAGCGAATAATACTTTGTGGGCAACGAATAACCCTAAAGATTCAGCGTTGTTCTCTGATTCTTTAATGGCTACAAATGTTCATTGGATTTCTGGACAAAAATCACGATTGCCGTTTAAGTGTCAAGCACGAATTCGTTACGGCCACAAAACTGCGAATTGCGTTGTAAATGATAACCGGGGAGTGTATTTTGTAAAATTTTCCAAACCCCAGCGAGCGATTACTCCGGGCCAATCTATTGTTTTTTATGGCATGCGCCATGAAATGTTGGGCGGCGGAATTATAAATTAATTTTCAATTTGCGCTCAAGCGCTAAATTAGCTATAATAATTAATAAGAAAGGAGAGTGAAATAAATGTCAGTAGATATAAATAATCAACAACCTTCACCGGAGTTAGAAAAAGCTCAACGGATAGAAAACGAGGCAAAGAAAGCGAGAATCAAACAAGAGATTATTGATATAGACAAGCAAATTCAGCATTTACAGCAACACAAAAAAGACTTGGAAAATGAATTAAGCGTTTTACCGCGTTAAATATGATGACATCGCAAGAATTAAGAAAAAAGTTTTTGGATTTTTTTGTGCAAAAAGGCCACAAAATGATTTCATCCGCCCCCTTGGTGCCGGAAAATGATCCGACAGTGCTTTTTACGACGGCCGGCATGCATCCTTTAGTGCCGTATTTATTAGGCCAGCCGCACGCCTTAGGCCAACGGCTTTGTAGCTCGCAAAAATGTATTCGTACTGGCGATATTGACGATGTGGGCGACAATACTCATTTAACTTTTTTTGAAATGTTAGGCAATTGGTCGCTCGGTGATTATTTTAAACGAGAGGCGATTGAATGGAGTTTTGATTTTTTAACTAAAGAACTGGGTATACCACTTGAGCGATTGGCTTTTTCAGTATTTAAAGGCGAGCCTGAAAATAATATTTCGTGTGACGAGGAGGCGGCGGATATCTGGCAAAAACTTGGAGTGTTAGTTAAGCGCATTGCTTATTTAGGTCGTGAAGATAATTGGTGGGGGCCAGCGGGCCAGACTGGACCGTGTGGTCCGGATACCGAGATGTTTTATTGGACTGGTGAAGATCCGGCGCCGCAAAAATTTAATCCATTTGATAAGCACTGGGTTGAGGTTTGGAATAATGTTTTTATGGAATACAATAAAAAAATCAAAAATCAAAAATCAAAAATCAAAAAGACAAATAAAGACTCAAAAATAAAAATAGACTATGAGTTCATCCCCCTAAAGCAGAAAAATGTAGACACGGGTATGGGACTGGAAAGAACGCTGGCAGTGTTGAATGGTAAAAGTAATGTTTATGAAACGGACTTGTTCACGCCAATAATAAACGAAATCAAAAATCAAATATCAAAAATCAAAAACATAAATCAAAATTCAAAAATTGACGAAATCAAGGCGCAAAGAATTATTGCTGACCATATTAAGGCGGCTACGTTTATTCTATCCGAAGGCGTGGCGCCAGCGAATACAGAGCGTGGTTATGTTGCGCGACGTTTAATTAGAAGGGCGATTAGATACGGTAAAATTTTAGGCATTGAGCAAGAATTTATGCCAAAAATCGCCCAAGCAGTAATTCAAATTTATCAAGATGTTTATTCTGAGGTTAAAAATAATCAACAATTTATTTTTAATGAATTAGAAAAAGAAGAAATTAAATTTAGAAAAACTTTAGAGCGAGGGTTAAAAGAATTAGATAAATTAGACAAGGTAGATGCTGAAAAAGCATTTTTTATCTATCAAACTTATGGTTTTCCCTTAGAAATGATTCAAGAAGAATTAGCTAAAAAGGCGTTGGCAGTGGATGCGGTTGGGTTTCAAGCGCAAGTTAAAAAGCATCAAGAACTTTCTCGGAGCGCTTCGGCCGGCAAGTTTAAATCCGGTTTGACAGATCACTCGCAAGCCACTGTAAAATTACATACAGCCGCGCATTTGTTGCATCAGGCATTGCGGCAAGTTTTAGGCGATAAAGTTCATCAAGCTGGATCTAATATTACATCCGAACGTTTGCGTTTTGATTTTTCGTATTCACAAAAATTGACTGACGCGGAAATGGCGCAAATTGAGAAAATTGTGAATGAGCAAATCCAAATGGACTTGCCGGTTAAGTGCGAAACGATGCCTTATCAACAAGCAATTGATTCGGGTGCTTTGGCATTTTTTAAAGATCGTTATCCTGAAAAAGTTAATGTTTATTCTATTGGGAAGTTTTCTCGCGAAGTTTGCGCTGGGCCGCATATTAAACATCTTGACGAGCTGGGGAAATTTAAAATTTTAAAACAAGAATCCGTGGGCGCGAACCTGCGGCGTATTAAGGCGATTTTGGAATGAGAATGGCCGGGCGGGATTCGTTTTCTTGCTGTCATTCCGGCCGCCGAGCCCGCACCGAGCACGGTCGAAGTGCCGGAATCCACGGCGTGGATGCCGAAATGAATTCAGCATGACAACGGAGTCCGGAATGACAAACGTAGATTGATTTCTAAAATTACATTATTAAAAACTCCTCTGTTGCCAGAGGTCGTTTTTTTTGGTAGAATAAGGAAGTTCTATGACACAAGATGATTCAATACAAAAGGAGGATTCGCGGGCTAGTGGTGAGCTATTTTTAGTTTTAGATTTAGGTGTTGACATTTTGCAAGCGGGACTGGCTACATACAATAAACAAGACGAAAAAGCAGCTATTTTAAAATATGAGCAAGATTTGACGCCACAAGATTCTTTTCAAAAAGATTTTTGTTTTGATGAGCAAAAAATATTCAGCACACTTATCGCGTTAATTAGCAAGCTTGATGCCGGCCTTAAAAATAAAGTTAGCCATTGCTTTTTAGCGGCGCCCGCCAGTTATTTAGCCGGTCGTGTTTTTAATTTTAATTTCCAACGCCAAGATCCACAGACCGCGATTGATTTGCGAGAATTAGAAAATGTTTTTATAAAAACTACTTTTCAAATTAAAGATAAGATTAAAGAGGATATAAAACAAAGAATTAGCGGTGTCAGTATTCATCTTGTGGACGGGCATTTATTAAATTTAAAAATTGATGGATATCCAGTATCGAACCCGGAGGATCTTACTGGTCAACAAATAGCAGGACAAATTTTTTATATTTATACTACGGAAGATTGTTGGCAACATTGGCAAAAATTAATTGAGCTTTTACATTGTCGGGAAGTTTTTTTAATGCCACGTTTTTGGTCATTGCTTCAAACTTTGCCAGTTGATAGGGGTATCATTATTGATGTTGGTTATCAGCAAACGGAAATCTCTTTAAAAAGACAGAATCTTTTGGTCGGTCAATCATCCTTTAATATCGGTAGTGTGTCTTTTGACTATGTCCTAACTGAGGCATTGGGTATTGGTTTGAGTGAGGCAAGAGAAATCAAATCGAGATACTTGGCGTATAGTTTGAGCAATCAAGCTCAAAATCGTTTTACGGAAATTTTTAAACCAGTACGCCAAAGTTGGTTGCAGGGTGTAGTTGTTGCTTTGCAAGGTTTATCGCCAAACGCGATTTTGCCAGAGAAAATTTTCATCACGGGTAGCGATGATTCACCAATCGATTTGATTGGTGATTTGAAAAATGTTTTATTAACCGAAAAATTATCTTTTTTAGATAAAAATCGTTTGACGATTGAAAGCTTGGGGGCTCGGGTTGCGACGCAAGACAAAGAGCAAGATGCGTCTCAAAATAAAGGGCAGAAAGTCGTTTTGTCTAGTTTGTGCCAAATAGCGCTTAGCTTTTTTAAAAATACTTCGCCGATTGCAAGAATTTTAAAAAAATCTATAAAGTTAGCCCATTAATTTTTAAATTTATGGCCACACAATTTTTTGTTAATCAGGATCAAGATGTGATTTCGGTTATTCATCGTTTAATGTCTGCTAGTGTCAGGGAAATTATTTTACAAATTCCGCCTGACGCTAAAATTGCTAAAGAGGCGATTAGTTTACGTATTTTAAAAAGAGAAACGCAAAAAATGGACAAAGATATTAAGGTATCAAGCTCTGATAAGCGCATATTGAAGTTAGCTAAAGAGGCGGGCTTTAAAACAATCGACAAGATTCCTGCTGCGGATTTTGAGGTGCCGATAAAATTAAACAAATTAACGCCTTTGGGCGCTATCCCGCAAGAATCAAACTCTTTCGTTGATTTTATCTCTGGTCCAAGCAACTCGTCTGTTAATACCGATAAAATAGATTCTCCGGCAATAGCCCAAATTAAACAAAGATCACGTCGGTCGAATATCAATAATGATTTAGCCAAAGCAAGGTCGCGAATGCCAATTACGAAAATTGTTTACGCGTTTGTGGCAATTTGCGTTTTCTTAGGATTAGCCGCGGCTTACTTGATTTTACCGCGCGTCACTGTCGAGGTGTTACCAAAATCTGAAACTGTAAATTTTGATTTAGAGGTTGTGGCCGATCCGCAAGTCACTCAGTCAGATTTGGTTTTGAATAAGATCCCAGGTCAGATGGTTAAAATTACCCAGAGAAAAACTCAAGAGCTCGATGCCAGCCAAACTGTCGCTGTTGATAGCAAGGCCCAGGGTAAAATTACTATTTATAATAATTTCAGCACTCAAGAGCAAGCATTAGTGGCAACAACTCGTTTTATCCCGCAAGGAAGCCAGTTAATTTTTAGAACCAAGCAAAAGATTATTGTGCCATCAGCCAAGATGGTTAATGGGAAATTAGAGCCGGCTTCCGTGGAGGCAGATATAGAGGCAGACCAATTTGGGCTTGAATATAATATAGAACCTGCTACGTGGAATATCCCTGGTTTTGCGGGGTCTCCGAAATATGAGGGTTTTTACGCTAAATCACTTACGGCGATGGCAGGCGGTAATCGTAAGGGGGAGGGGAAGGTTGCTTCCACAGAAGAATTATCTCAAGCCAAAGAGCAGGTAAATGCCGCCTTGCAAGAAGACGCTCAAGCGGAATTAGCGAAAAAAATTCCTAGCAATTTGAAGTTTTTTGATAAGTGTCAACGTAAAGAGCTGGCGAGGATAGAAGTAGAAAAAAATCCAGACAATTCAGGAAAGTTTTTGGTTAACGGAGAATTACAAGTGGAAGCCGTGATTTTCGATCTAAACGATTTAAAGATTTTAATTGAAAAAAACGTAATGACTAAAATTTCTGATCAGAAAAAATCTTTGCCAGAAAGTCAAATTATTAATTATTTAGATTGCGAAGTTGATTCAGAAAATGAATATGCGAAATTTAGGATAAATACGGAAGAAAGAGTTGACTCTTTAATAGACGAAGTTGTTTTGCGTCGTGATTTAGCCGGAAAAAACGCTAATGACCTACAGCAGTATTTCACTAATAACACGGCGGTTGACAGGGTGCGAGTAACCTTTTGGCCTTTTTGGGTAAAGAAAGCACCCAATAATCCGCAATCTTTAAAGCTAAAAATCGTTCAAGCACTTGACTAAAAGAATTACTTTTGTTATATTTTTAGTGGATATTACTTATCCAATTTTTTGTTATCGTCTAACAAATGGCTAATAATAATCAGAAACAAACTCATCAAGGAATTGTTATTGAAAGTCTGCCGAGCACCACTTTTCGGGTCCGCTTAGAAAATAATCAGGAAATTTTGGCTTATTTGTCGGGTAAGATGCGTTTGAATTTTATTCGAATTTTGCCGGGGGATAAGGTAAAGGTTGAAATGAGCCCTTATGATACAACTAAGGGGAGGATTGTTTATCGTGAAAAATAGTATCGGTTTTTAGTACGCCCACCTTCACTAAAGCTTTGGCGGGTAAATAGTTTGTAGTTTGTGGTCTGAAAAAGATTATTAACTAAAAACTAGAAACTAAAAACTATCAATCGATGAAAGTACGCGCTTCCGTGAAAAAAATTTGTCCTAAATGTAAGGTGATCCGTCGCAAGGGGCGCGTGCGGGTAGTTTGTGAAATCAAAAAACACAAGCAAAGACAAGGATAGGCTAAAATTTTCAATTCTCAATTTTTAATTTCTAAATATGAATTGCGTATTGGAAACTATAAAATTATAGCATTGAAAATTGTTTAAAAATTAAAAATTAGAAATTTTAAGTAATTATGGCTCGAATTGCTGGAGTTAATCTTCCTGACAATAAAAGAATTGAAACCGCTTTAACCTATATTTACGGCATAGGCCCGTCTTTGGCGCAAAAAATCTTGGGGGTTGTCAAAATTGATCCAAACATCAGGGTTAATGTTTTGCCAATAGATGATTTAAACCGGTTGCGTGATTATGTAGAGAAAAATTTTAAAATAGAAGGTGTTTTACGTCAGGAAAAATCTTTTAATATTAAACGGCTTCGCGATATTGGCTCTTATAGAGGGATTCGTCATAGTCGGGGGTTGCCGGTTCGCGGGCAACAAACAAAGACAAACTCACGAACTATTCGGGGGAATGTGCGTCGGACAGTTGGCAGTGGGCGCAAGGCATCAGCGGAAAAAACCTAATGATTTTCTTGGTTGAAATTTGTAGTTTGTAATTTGGAATTTTTAGCGCGGCAAATTTTATGGGGAAAAAAAGAATTTATCAAAAAACAGAAGAAGAGGTTTTAAAAGAAACCGAAAAACAGCAAAAAGCTCAAAACAAAGCAACGGGTTTAGTGTCCGCTAAAAATGTTAAAGTGGTAGAGGGTTGTGCTTTTGTTCAAGCGACCTATAACAATACAATTGTCAGTTTGACTGATGCCGTGGGCAATCTGTTAGCTTGGTCAAGCGCGGGATCCTTAGGATTTAAAGGCCCTAAAAAAGCTACGCCGTTCGCGGCTGCTAAGGTATCTGAGACCGTTATATCTAAGGTGAAAACCCGTGGTTTGGCGAAGATTAAAATTTATGTTAAGGGGATTGGTAGTGGTCGCGAATCCGCGGTTAGAACATTGGCTAATTCTGGTATGGAGATATTATTAATTAAAGACGTGACGCCAGCACCGCATAATGGTTGCCGGCCGCCTAAGCCGCGTCGTGTTTAAGGGGGAAAAATACAATAACCTAACCCCCCATCCAGACTTCTTCCAGTGAGCAGGGGGAAGAGATATAAGAATATGATTATTGATCAATGTAAAAGATGCCGTCGTTTACGCCAAAAACTTTTTTTAAAAGGCGAGCGTTGTTTTTCGCAAAAATGCGCTATTATTCGTAAACCTTATCCGCCAGGTTTTAAAAGTAAGCGCCGTTTTGGATCGTTGTCAGAGTATGGTCGGCAATTGGTTGAAAAACAAAAAATTAAGGCGTTATATGGTCTTAGCGAGCGTCAATTAAAAAATTATTTTAAAAAAGCAATTTTAAAAAAGGGACAACAAGGCCCGTCAGATGTTTTATTGTCTTTGTTGGAAGGGAGAATGGACAGCGTGATTTTTAATTTGGGTTGGTCATCTTCAAGACGCCAAGCCAGACAAATCGTTAATCATGGCTTGATTTTGGTCAACGGCAAAACAGCGAAAATCCCATCACAACAGATCAAAGTGGAGGATGCTTTGCGAATAAAAAAAATTAAAAGCTATCTATTTAAGGACCTAGATCAGCGTTTAAAAACAAAAAAATCACCTTCTTGGTTATCTTTAGATAAAGACGGCGTATCTGCTAAGGTGATTAAACTGCCAGTATTCGGTGAATTGGAGGTAAATGTTGATATGCCATTAATCATTGAATATTTTTCTAAATAATTTTTAAACTGAATCAACAACTATGCTCGAAAAATTTATTTTCAAGCGAGCGAGCGAGATAAAAGAGAAATCATTTTATTTCCGAGCGAGCGCAGAAAATACAGGGTTAACTTTTATTTTTTAGGCAGTTGTCTATTCCTAAAATTATGTTTATTCCAATCAATCTTCCGCAACAACCCAAGATAGTAAAAAAGCAGGGGAATCTATCAATTTTTGAAATCAAGGGTTACCATCCTGGTTACGGCCTAACCATTGGTAACGCTTTACGCCGTACGCTACTTGATTCATTGCCGGGAGCGGCGATTATTTCCGCTAAAATTGATGGAGTCAATCATGAGTTTGCTACGCTTCCTCATGTGATGGAGAGTGTAGTCCAAATTATCCTTAGCTTAAAACAAATCCGTTTGAAAATGTATGGAGAGGGACCGCAGAAAATGACCTTAGACGTTCGCGGGATACGCCAAGTTACAGCTGCTGACATTAAGACGCCTTCTTCAATTGAAATCACCACGCCGAATGTGCCGATTGCCACGTTAACGCACAAGAATGCCCGTTTGACAATTGAATTTGAAGTTGATAGCGGTTTAGGATACGTGCCAGCGGAAAAAATTCAAAAGGAAAAATTAGCAGTCGGGCTTATGGTTTTAGACGCTATTTTTACGCCGATTAAACGAGTTAATTTTAGCGTTGAACAAATGAGAGTTGGTGAGCACACTGATTATGATTTATTGCGTTTAGAAATAGAAACAGATGGCACAATGACTCCAGAAGATGCTTTAAAGCAGGTATCAGCTATTTTGGTTGATCAATTTAAAATCTTTAGTGAATTTGAGAGCGAACAAAAAGATGGGAAATCCATCAAAATAGCCAAAGTAAAAAAGAATATCAAGGATAAGGACAAGGAAACAGTTAAGATAGAAGATAAAAAAACCATTAAGCAGGATTTGGCTAATATTAAAATTGAAGATTTAAAATTGTCAACTAAGATTATTAGTGTTTTACAAGAAGCTGGCATCAAAACAGCCGCGGGTCTAGCACAACGCAAAGCAGAGACCCTCGTGGAATTACCGGGCATTGGAGCGAGGTCGTTACAAGATATTAAAAGGGTTTTGGGCCGGCTAGGCTTAACGTTAAAATAGAGTTATCTTTGTCGTTCAGTGTCATTCCCGCGAATGCGGGAATGACACTATAAAGATATTCTCAAAAAGTTTAATGAGACACCAATCTAACAAAAAAATTCTATCATTAAGATACGATCAAAGGAGATCCCTGCTAAAATCCTTAGCCCAATCTTTAATTTTACATGAAAAATTAACTACCACAGAAACCAAGGCTAAAACGATTAAACCGATAGTGGAAAAAATGATAACGCGGGCTAAGAAACAAGACATATCAGCTATTAGATTGTTAAGGCGTTCTTTAAGCGAAGTCGCGGTAAAGAAATTAATGAAATTGGCCCAGCGTTATGCTTTGCGGCCGGGTGGTTATTTGCATTTGGTTAAATTACCGTCGCGCTTGCAAGACGCGGCACCGCAGGCCTTAATCACATTCACAGAATAATTTTTTTATGTCTGAAACCAAACCACAAATTATTGATGCTAAGAATCAAATTCTAGGGCGTCTGGCGACAAAAATCGCGGTGATTTTGCGCGGCAAAGATCGGGTGGATTTTCAGCCGCATATTTTATTTAGGAATAAGGTCGTGGTGATCAATACCGACAAGGTCAAGGTGACTGCCAAAAAATTAGATCAAAAAAAATATCAAGGTCATTCTGGCTATTCAGGCGGTTTTAAAGAAAAAACCTTACGCGAGTTGATGGAACAAGATTCGCGTCAAGCCGTTCGCAAGGCGGTTTTTGGCATGTTGCCTGTTAATAAATTGCGTGCCAAAATGCTAAATAATTTAAAACTTTATCACGGGGAAAAGACTATTTAATTTTTATTATGCCTATTAAAAAAATAATTCAAAACAAAAAAGTAGTAGCGTCAAAAAAACCGGTGAAGATTGCTGTTAAAAAAGTTGTTGCCAAGAAAAAAGTTGTTGCCAAAATACTCAAGCCCAAGCCAAAAACATATTGGGAAGCAGTGGGCCGGCGTAAGGAAGCAGTGGCGCGGGTGCGGCTTTATACGGCTAAATTAGAGGAACGAGAAGGCGGTGATATCGTAGTTAATGATAAGCCGTATAAAGAATATTTTCCTACTTTAAATTTACAAAAAGTTGCTGAATCCCCTCTGGGCCGTTTGCGATCTTTGAATCGGTTTCGGGCAACAGTTAAAGTTTCTGGCGGGGGTATATCTGGTCAAGCCGGCGCCGTGAAGTTTGGTTTATCGCGGGCTTTGGTAAAATTTAATCTTGATTTTCGTAAAAAATTAAAACGGTCAGGATTTTTGCGCCGCGATTCTCGAATGGTAGAGCGCAAGCATTATGGCCTTAACAAAGCGCGCCGCGCGCCACAGTGGAGTAAGCGGTAGGATTGCATATTTTAAATTTCAGATTTTAAATTTAAAATTAAAGACTATAGCTAAAAATCTGCCTTCGGGCAGATTTTTACTTGACAAGGTTTTTTTATCTGATAGAATGTATAGGCCGATACAGAGGCAGAGATAAGTCCTTTGACAATTGAATACGGTAAGGACGAAATGTTTGGCAGACAAACATTTCGATTTTGTGTAGTTGTCCTTAGTGCCTATTTCTTCTGCGAGGCAAAACCGAGCAGTTTAGAAATAGAGCACCCCTCACTTTTCTAAAAGTGAGGGGTTAGTATCTGTTAGATTTTTAGCGCTACTTTGTAGCTTGAAAATCTGGATACTTATTAAGAGTTTGATCCTGGCTTCCGCCTTCGTTTTACTTCGTAAAACTTCGGCGGACAAGCGAAGTGTTTTTGACACCTCGCGAAATGCCAAGATTGTAATTCTATTCTATTAAGAGTTTGATCCTGGCTCAGGATGAACGCTGGCGGCGTGGATAAGGCATGCAAGTCGAACGAGCTTTTGACCGCAAGGTTGAAAGCGAGTGGCGAACGAGTTAGTAATGCGTAGATACATACAATTAACTTGGGCATAACTAGCCGAAAGGTTAGCTAATTCTCGATGGTCTCATAATTTATTTTATGAGTAAAGGAGGTTGGATCTCAGAGTTCGGATTTCGGACATTAAGCGTCTGACATCTGATATCTGAGATCTGACCTCTGGTTAATGAATGGTCTGCGTCCTATCAGCTTGTTGGTGAGGTAATGGCTCACCAAGGCGATGACGGGTAGGGGGCGTGAGAGCGCGACCCCCAACGATGGCACTGCGATACGGGCCATACTCCTACGGGAGGCTGCAGTCGAGAATCTTTCGCAATGGGGGAAACCCTGACGAAGCGACGCCGCGTGCAGGAAGAAGCTTTTCGGAGTGTAAACTGCTTTTATAGGGAAACAAATCGTGCTTCACTATTGTTCAGCATCTTAATTTTCTAATTCTTAATTTCTAATTTCTAAACAATTTCTATTGAACTAATTCTTAATTTCTAAATGTAATTCGCGCACTAAAAATTAAAAAATTATAACATTGAGATTGATTAAAAATTGAAAATTAAGAATTAGAAATTTGAGTGGCGAGTGATAGCGAGGCACGATTGAGGGTACCCTAGGAATAAGGGGTCACAAAACTCGTGCCAGCAGTGGCGGTAATACGAGTGCCCCGAGCGTTGTCCGGAATTACTGGGCGTAAAGGGTCTGTAGGGGGCTTTAATAGTCGGGTGTCAAAGACCGGGGCCTAACTCCGGGAATGCATCCGAAACGTTAAGGCTAGAGCTTATCAGAGGTCTGAAGAACTCACGGTGTAGGGGTGAAATCCGTTGATATCGTGGGGAATACCAAAGGCGAAGGCATCAGACTGGGATAGAGCTGACCCTGAAAGACGAAAGCGTGGGGAGCGAATGGGATTAGATACCCCAGTAGTCCACGCCCTAAACGATGATGACTAGGCATTCGGAGCATCGACCCTTTGGGTGCCGAAGCTAACGCGTTAAGTCATCCGCCTGGGAAGTACGGCCGCAAGGCTAAAACTCAAAGGAATAGACGGGGGCTCGCACAAGCGGTGGAGCGTCTGGTTTAATTCGACGATAAACGAGAAACCTTACCGAGGATTGACATTGCTATGAAAGTCCGTGGAAACATGGACCCTCCTCAAGGACATAGCAACAGGTGCTGCATGGTTGTCGTCAGTTTGTGCCGTGAGGTGCTCCCTTAATTGGGGAAACAAGCGCAACCCCTAGACTACGTTATATGTGTCGTAGTCGACTGCCCGCGTACAGTGGGAGGAAGGCGGGGATGACGTCAAATCAGCATGGCCTTTTGATGCCTCGGGCGACACAGGCGCTACAATGGCCGGTACAATGGGTTGCTAAGCCGTAAGGTGGAGCTAATCCCATCAAAACCGGTCTCAGTTCGGACTGGGGTCTGCAATTCGACCCCACGAAGCTGGAATCGCTAGTAATCGCGGATCATCACGCCGCGGTGAATACGTTCTCGAGCCTTGTACTCACCGCCCGTCACGTCAGTGAAGCCGGGGGTGCCCGAAATCTCTCTTTATGGGGGCCTAAGGCAAATTCGGTAACAAGGACGAAGTCGTAACAAGGCATCGGTAGCGGAAGCTGTCGATGGATCACCTCCTTTCTATTTTTATTTTCTTGATCGTCATCCTGAACTTGTTTCAGGATCCAGATACGGATCCCGAGTCGAGTTCAGGGTGGCGTTGATTGAGAATAAAGGAGTGTCGATTGTAATTGATTTATGAGAATTCTTAAATCAATGCAGGGTATTTGTCGAAAAGCCCTATAAATTTCGACTATAATCGCTAAGGGCAACTACACAGAATACTAATTTTAAATTTAAAATTTGAGATTTTAGATTGATTATAAAAGATAAATCTTACCTACTAAAAGGCATTTTACCCTTAAAAACACTTGACCCCGTTAAAGATAGAATAATTTTGTTTTTTAGGTTAATAATGCCGTAAAATTTCTAACGGGGCTTGACAAAAAAATCAAATGGTGATATAATACGGGGGTAAGATAAGTTTGAGCAGTATTCAGGTTGCTCTCCACTTCCGATTTCTTTTGAGATGAATGGATTTTCATCTATAATTTTACCCGCGAGATTTACTCGCGGAATGAAAATAAAACACAGTTACGAAAAGCTTGGTAAGTGTGGCCCTTAAGAGAAATCAGAAGTGGACTTCAAAAGTCCTTTTTATATTCAGTTATCTATTGACAAATATAACTGAATATGGTATACTATAGGTGTAAATTAGATTCGCTCTTTCTCCGTCCAAAGCAGTGGGTTAGGTTCTTTATGGACTACGATCCATTGCTTTGGACGGAGAAATAATCTTGTCATTCTGAGCCGAAGGCGAAGAATCCCAGGGATCCTTCGCTATGCTCAGGCCGTTCAGGCTCCGAAGAGCCTTCAGGCTCAAGGAGACGACAGAATTTAGAAAAACTTTAACCTTATTTTATAAAGAAGCTCGAGGAGGGGCTAAAAAAATGAGGTAAGTTTAAGCGGGTGACCGGCACAACAATCAGGTCACAACTAAAATATACTGGGAGAATCGGTGATGCCTAATCCGGTTTTCCATATTTCCAAGTCCATAAATCCTTTGTGGCTTTAGAAATATTTTTTCTTTAAAAATGTTAATTGGTGTCATTGCGAGCCGAAGCGCCAAGGGGCTGAGGCGTGGCAATCTCGCGGGAGGACGCTGAGCCCTTCGACTACGCTCGGGGTAAACTCCGGCGAAGCGGACTGTGTGCCGCCGAAGCTTTTAGCGAAGGCGCACGACTCGCGTACGGGGAGGTGTCTGATGAAAAATTTAGTTTATTTTTTAATCTGTCTCGTGATCCTCGGGGGGGGTCACGGTAGTCGTTGGTTTCTGTTGCGGGCCAGTAGCTGCTATCGCGCCTGCTCATCCAGCATTGGTTTCGGCTGGAGTCTTCGGCAGATTTTGCCGGGACCTAAAAAATTAAAACATTGCGAGTGAGACATATATTGTGTCTTGCTCCTACTCCCAAATCTCTAAAATTTTAGAAATTTAGGAGTGGATAGTTGTTTTGAAAATTAGTTAATTTTATGGTGAGCATTATTGCTTACAAGGAGAATTAAAATGTGGTTAATAGCGTTGGTACTGTTAGGCGTGTTTGTAATTTTGGTTTATAAATGGATTCGGGAAGGGGATTATATTTATGGTTTCGTGATGATAATTCCGTTTTTAATCTCCGCGTTTTTATTAGGCGCCGAAATGGGTAAGGTGTCCATGGTTTCTGTGGTAATTGTTACTGTATGCCATGGCGGGGGATTCTGTTTGGCGTTTCTGGCGAAGATATTATCGAGATTGCCGCGTTTTTAAAGGAGGGTGTAATGAAAATAAAAAAGTTAGCTTCTTTTTTACTTGTTTGGTTGTTTGTGGCTGGATTTGTTGCTTTATTGCTCGTTGCCGAATGGGCAGTTTGCACTCGGCGATTCGGCTTGGCAACGATGTTTATCTTAATGGGAACTTTCGCTTTTTGGCGATTAGTATACTTGAGACCGTAGAAAAACCCCCATATAATTTTCTGAAAACGCCAGAAAAAGATTGAGTTTTCCACGCTTCATTAAACGTAGGTTTTATGCTAAAATTAAGGCAGGAATGCAGGAATTGACTGCGTTTCTGGATAAATAATTTTAACCTAAAACCTATGTTTAAATCACAAAGTTCTTTTCAAAATTCTTTCTTGGGAGGATTCGCATATCAACAAATCGTCAATCGTCATAAAAACCATCTGTTAATGAGGTTGAATAAAGCTGTTGACCTTTCGTTCGTTGAAGA